>NZ_CP053346.1:600000-900000 GCF_013113735.1 Sphingomonas sp. AP4-R1 | reverse complement strand
CTTAACGATCGCGACCGACACGAAGAAAGCGGCAGCGACCTCCTCTTCGCTCATGCCCTTGTGGCGCATGTCGTTGAACGCGCGATATTGGTCGAGGGGATGGAGGGCGGCGCGCTCGATATTCTCGGAGAGCGAGATTTCCTCGGGGAGGATGGCGCCGTCGCGCTCGCGCACGACACACGGCACGGGGGCGGTCTTGGCGAGCCGCTTGCGCTTCACGAGCAGTTCGAGGGCGCGGTAGCGGCGACCGCCGGCCGGAACCTCGAACATGCCGGTCTCGTTGCCGTCGGCATCGACGACGGGGAAGACGCTGATACTCTGAATGAGGCCTCGACGGGCGATCGAATCCGCCAGTTCCTCGACCGACGCGCCGGCTTTTATCCGGCGGACGTTCGACTGGCTGAGAACCAGCTTGTTGAGGGGGATGTCACGCGAGGGTGCGAGGGTGATCTTCTGTACGGCCGTGGCCATGGTAGGTCTCCGCGACAGGCGTCGAGAGCCTCTCTCTCAACCTAAACCCGTCACGAAGGCCGTTTCCGGCCCTCTTCCTCTCTCCCTAGGGCGCTCCGCGCGGGCGGCCTGAGCGGGCGCGACCGCGCGCCGCGAGCCGTGTTCGTCGCTCGCGTCACGGCCATATTGCGGACGTCCGCGATTGCATCGTCTCCTGCTCCAGCACCCGGGAAAGATGGGCCGTGTCGTAGATAACCGCGACGAGGCGCGTGCGGCCTCTCAGGATGATCCGGTCGCCCATGTCATCCGAGGCGATGTAGTTCGGTGCGCCGTCGATTTCGATCAGATACCCTTTAGGCTTCAGGTCGGCGTGACGCGCCGGCAGTTTCCGCTCGGACATTTTATCTCGTCACCAAGGGAATCAGCCGCCGATCATTGTGGATCGCGGCTCGTGGTGCTGAGCTTCGATCGAGATAGCTACTGCGCATGGATTCAATTGGCACTGGTCGCACTCCTCCGAAATTCGTCTGGAGATGGCGTGAAGGTCGGGATGAGCCAAGGGCGGGATTGTTGACGGTCTGACAACAGTCTGTCCGGTGTTGCCCGATTATAATTTCCTCGGGCGAAGGTAGATTGGCGGGGCAACCATCCGGGAGACCATGACCAATCCTTCCGCGATGCCCCCAATGGCTGTTCGCGTGGAGCTTCGATCTACCGAAGGGCGTGGTCCCCCCGCGCTTATTTCTGGCTGACCGGCGTTAGCGTAGGCTGAGGTATCGACAGAGTCCCGCCGCGCTGTTCCCCCACGCCGATCTAAGGAAAGCCGCTTCGGGTCGCATCGAAGCGTTCGACCCCGCCGGATCTGGTCCGGCGGGGTCGTCTGTCACTGTGCGCGTTCGAGAAGCTTCTTCGCCCTGCCTTCAAGGTCGAGGCGGGCATCCTGATTGGTCTTGTCGCGGGCGATCGCGGTGATCCCTTGGACGAAGTCGAACACGCTTTCGGGCGGGTGCCCTTCTTCTGCGAGAACGGTCTCGATGATGCGACCCGTCTCCGCTTTGGAGAAGCCGCGTCGGCGCAGAAAGTCACCGCGGTCTTCGTCGGTGCGGGCGACAATGCGCTCACGGGCAGCACGGATGCCATTGACGAAGGGGAGCGGCGAGGAGTTGGCGAAGTTCAGCAACGCCGGTGCCGCCTCGTGGGCGAAGCGCGACGCCGCATATTTGGAATGGCGGATCGAGATTTCCTCGAAGCTCTCGACGCCCCAGAGATTCCGGTTCTGGCAGGCCGCGCGAAGATAGAAGCTCGCCATGCCGAGCGTCTTCGCGCCGACTTCGGAGTTCCAGCAGTAGAAGCCCCGAAAGTAGAGGTCGGGCGATCCGTCTGGGAGTCGTCCGGCCTCGATCGGGTTGAGATCGTCGACGAGGAACAGGAAGATGTCGCGATCGGAGGCGTAGAGTGTGGTCGTGTCCTTGGTGATGTCGACGCGCGGGTTGTAGATGCCGGTCGACCAGTCAAGCACGCCGGGCACCTTCCAGCGAGTGTCGCCCGTGCCGTTGCCCGCGATGCGTTGGACGGCATCGACCAGCTCGTGGTCGAAGATGCGGCCATAGTCAGGGCCGGTGACGGCGCGCAGCTCAAGCCGGCCTTTCTCGGTTTCGAGCGTCTTGATCTGCTCTGCGCGGTGGGAGGTCAGTCCATATTGGAGGTTTATCCCCGCAAGCGGCGCGGAGAGCTGGCGCAGGTAGGCGGCTGGTGCGCCGATCAGGCTGGCGAGCTGGCCGAAGCTCCAGTGAGTCGGCGCGGCGGGTCGATCGGCGCCAGGCAGGATGAGCGTCAGGCGCTCGGCGTTCGATCGGTCGGCCTCGACGCGGATCGCGGCGGTTTCGAGGACGCGGGTATGGCTCCGCTCGGACCGGCTGCGGACGGCGTGGCCGAGGGCATCGAGCGAGAGGAAGCGTTCGTCGTCGGGGCGGGAAAACCACTCCGACGAAACCCGGCCGTTCCGTTCGCCGCGCGAGACATCGACCTTGTATCCGCCGCTCACGTCACGGCGCGCGTCTAGGGTCTGGGTAATCATGGCACTGGTCTTTCGCGACGGGCGCCGGGAGCCTCTCTCCCAGCCGTTAACCCGTCACGGCCATCGGCTCGGCACTCTCGCTCTCTGGGGGGCGTTGCGGGGTCTCCCCGCAGAAGGGGTCGGCGGAGACGTCAGGCTCGGCCGCAGGGGAAGGCTTTTCCCTCGGGGCACAAATCCGGAAAGGCGGCTTTCAGGCCAGTTGGCCGGCGGCGGGCTTGACTTCCGATCATCGCTTAGAAGCATTGATACCAACGAAGCAGCAGATAAAACTTTCGCACAGAATTTCGCGGCGAGGGCAGCTATTAGCTGGAATTATGTAAGCTTCGTGCTACATATCACGTCGATCTGTAGCGCGAAGGTGGCAAGTGCCGACACCCCATAAGCCATCAGCAGCGGTGCGACGCGCAATGCGCAAGCTCGGCGCTGACATCCGCGACGCGCGGAAGCGTCGGCGGTTGCCAATGGCCGTCGTGGCGGAACGCGCGTTCACGTCTCGGTCGACCCTACAGAAGATTGAAGCGGGCGATACCAACGTGAGCATTGGCATCTACGCCGGCGCTCTTCAGGCGCTCGGACTTCTCGACGGTCTGAGCCAGATTGCAGACATCAGCAATGACAGCGTCGGCCAGTCGCTTGCCAGCGCCGAATTGCCCAAACACGCCCACCTGAAGAGATCGTCGGGGACGTCACGCGATGGCTGACTTCGAGGTGCATCTCGATCTGGATGGACGGACGCGTCCGGTGGGTCTGGCTAGGAGCAATCGTGTCCGTGGTGCCGAAACCATCCTGTTTGAGTACGATCGTGATTGGCTTGAAGACGCCGAACGGTTCTCGCTGGAGCCTGCGCTTGCGCTAACACGCGGCGCCTTCGCACCCCCCGTTGGTCTTGCAACCTTCGGCTCCATCAGCGACTCCGCGCCCGATACCTGGGGCCGCCGCCTCATGCAACGCGCAGAACGCCGGAGCGCTGACCGTGAAGGCCGGGCAGTGCGCACGCTGGCGGAGAGCGATTATCTGCTTGGCGTCGCAGACGAGACGCGGCTCGGCGCGCTCCGCTTCCGCTGGGTCGGCGAAGACCAGTTTCAGGCGCCGATCCGCGCCGGTGTGCCCGCCCTGATCGAACTCGGCCGACTGCTCCAGATTACCGAACGCATCTTGCGCGACGAAGAGACCGACGAGGATCTCCAGCTAATCTTCGCACCCGGCTCCTCCCTCGGTGGAGCGCGGCCCAAGGCATCGGTCGTCGATCAACATGGCCGTCTCTCGATCGCCAAATTTCCCAAGGAGACCGACGACTACAGCATGGAAACCTGGGAGGAAGTCGCCCTGCTACTCGCTGGCCAGGCTGGCATCGCCACACCTTTTCACGAACTGATCGACGTGGCCGGCAAGAAGGTCATGTTGTCCCGGCGCTTTGATCGCGACGGCGCAGTTCGGATTCCCTTCCTTTCGGCGATGGCGATGATGGGCGCAAAGGATGGAGAACGCGGTAGTTATCCGGAGATTGTCGACGCCCTTGCCGAGCATGGTGCGCAGGGAAAGAGCGATGCTCACGCCCTCTATCGTCGCGTCGTGTTCAACGTGCTGATCTCAAATGTCGATGATCACTTGCGTAATCACGGCTTCCTTTGGCTCGGCCGGGCCGGATGGTCGCTTTCGCCCGCCTACGATCTGAACCCGGTGCCGACCGACATCAAGGCACGGGTGCTGACGACCAACATCGATCTTAATGAGGGCACCTGTTCACTCGATCTCCTGGAAGAAGCGTCGGAGTTCTTCGCCCTGACGTTGGCGCAGGCTCGCGTGGTCATCAAAGAGGTGGCGACCGTTACCGCGACTTGGCGGGAGACCGCCAAAGCGGTCGGCGCACGGTCGGCCGAGATCAGCCGAATGGCCAGCGCCTTCGAACACGACGATTTGAGGCGAGCCTTGGCGCTATGATGAGAACCTTTCCTCATTGCTTTGGGCCGCTGCTGCCGTTGGACGAGTGCACCCTATCGCCGCCGCGCGTTGGTCAACTACAGCCATGTCTCTCACTCGTAGACGCCGTTTGTCGCCAATCGGTTCCTTTAGGCGGCCATGGGCGAGCTCAACGGCCGGCTCAACCTTGTAACGATACCCGGAATGCTTGGTCAGTATGAATATAGAGAACATTGTTCAGAAGATTTGGAATCTTTGCCACATCCTTAGGGGTGATGGTGTCAGCTATCACGAGTATATTTCAGAACTGACCTACCTGCTGTTCCTCAAAATTGCTGAGGAGAACGGCACCGAAGATCTTCTTCCGAAAGGATATCGGTGGAGAGATCTTGTCGGCTATGAAGGTCCGGATCTCCTAAACTTCTACAGAGAAATGCTGACTTATCTGGGCGGCCACGCGGAGAGTGAAAACATCCGGAAAATATACGCGTTTCCTACTACCGTGTTCTCGCACTCAGAAAATCTGAAGGCTGTGGTCGATGGCATTGCCCGTCTGGATTGGCATTCGTTATCGATGGACGGAATGGGAGACATTTACGAAGGATTGCTTTCGAAGAACTCCCAGGATGCGCGATCCGGAGCGGGACAATATTTTACGCCTCGGGCGCTCGTTGATTCCATCGTGAAGCTCGTTCAGCCAGCCTTGGGAGATGTCGTCCAAGACCCAGCGACCGGAAGCGGCGGCTTCCTGATTTCAGCAGATCAACAACTTCGGGCCCGTGTCGCACCGGATGAGTATGACCGCAATCCGCCAAAATACGAAGGCGTCGAGATTGAGAAGGCGACCTTTCGAATCTGCTTGATGAATGCCTTCCTCCATCAGCTCGATTCTCGTCTCATTTTGGGAGACGCCCTGACATCGGACGCCGACCTGCTATCCCCGGCGGACGTCATTCTGGCCAATCCGCCATTCGGCGCAAAAGCTGGAAGCGCGCGGAAGTTGCGTGAAGATATTACCTATGGGGGCGCTAACAAGCAGCTGGCTTTTCTTCAGCACATCTATCTTGGGCTGAAGCCGGGGGGACGGGCTGCGGTAGTTTTGCCGGACAATGTGCTTTTCGAAGAGGGTGTAGGTCAAAAGATTCGGCGCGAGCTCATGGAGCTTTGCAATCTCCACACAATCCTAAGACTTCCGAGTGGAATTTTCTACAGTCCCGGGGTCAAGACAAACGTTCTGTTCTTTGTGAGGGGCGAGACAGACAGCGGAAATACCGAGACTGTGTGGGTATATGACATGCGTCATGAAGCACCCCGCTTTGGAAAAAAGCGTCCTCTGACCGCCGGTGATTTCGAGCCGTTCGAGAGCGCGTTCGGCTCAGACCCAAGCGGTAATGCTCCCCGCGTTAGTGAGGGTGAAGGAGGGCGTTGGCGATCTTATGATCGGCGAGCGATCGCCGATCGCTCCGACAATCTCGATCTTATCTGGTTGGGCGGGTCCGATCCAGCTCCCGAGGAGTTGCCGGCCGAGCCCGAGGAAGTCGCAGCCGCGATAATCGGCCATTTGCGGAACGCCCTGGCTGACATCCAAGCGGTCGCCGACGAGCTCGGAGACTCTTCCGGGGCCGCGCAATGATTTCCGGGCCTCTAACTGACGCGCAGCGAGACTGGCGATATCAGAACGATCGGGCAAGCCATGCGTGAGCGAATTGGGTGGGCGAGTGTCCCGCTCCGCGAGGTAGCGGAGATTAATCCTCGGAAGTCCGTCGATCTCGAAATGACGGATGCTGTGACGTTCGTCCCCATGGCGGCTGTCGATGAGGTCTCTGGCACGATAACGGACCGTGTCGAGCGGCCGTTGAGGGAGGTCAGGTCGGGGTTTACCCAATTTCGGGAGAATGACGTCATCGTCGCCAAGATCACGCCATCAATGGAGAACGGCAAGGCAGCGATCGCGACCGATCTGGCGAACGGCGTGGGCTTTGGGTCAACGGAGTTCCACGTCATTCGGAGCAAGGGCGCACTTCTCCCGGATTTTATATGGCGATTTGTGAGACAACGATCTTTCCGAGACGAGGCTCAGAAAGTCATGTCAGGCGCCGTTGGTCAGCAGCGTGTGCCGGCCGAATTCCTCAAGAGCTATATGGTGCCCCTGCCGCCGCTCGCAGAGCAAAGGCGTATCGTCGATAAATCGAACGCTCTTATTGCTCGCACTAGCCGCGCGACGGCCGAGTTGGCGCAAATCCCGATGCTGATCGCCCGATATCGGTCGATTGTGCTCGACCTTGCGTTCTCCGGACGCTTGACGCGAGATCTACGCAATCAAAACCATCCGGATGCCGGCTCTCTGCCGGAGGGCTGGAGCATTCGCGCGCTTGGCGAGATCAGCGAGATCCAAGGCGGAATTCAGGTCGGCCGACGACGAAAAGCCGACGAGGTTCTGGTCGAGGTCCCGTATCTTCGGGTGGCCAACGTTCAGAGGGGGTGGCTCAAACTCGATGAGATTAAGACCATCAGTGTGACCGAGACCGAGCGGGACAGACTCCTCCTGAGGGAGGGAGATGTGCTGATGAACGAAGGGGGAGACAGGGATAAGTTAGGACGCGGATGGGTCTGGGAGGAACAAATCGACCCATGCATCCACCAGAACCATGTCTTTCGAATACGCCTCAAGGACGGGACTCTCCCGCCCAAGTACCTTTCCCACTTCGCGAACGAGAAGGGGCAATCGTACTTCTTCGACGAAGGAACGCAGACTACGAACCTCGCCTCAATCAGCAAGCGTAAGGTCGCCGCGTTGCCGGTTCCCGTCCCGCCCTGGGAGGAGGCGGCCGAGATCAGCCGACGGATCGAAGCAGCTTTCGGTTGGCTTGATCGCGTAGTGGCCGATCACACTACCGCGATGGAGTTTCTGCCGAAACTCGAGGCTGCGATTTGGACAAAGGCTTTCAGCGGAGCGCTGGTCTCGCAAGACGCTACGGAAGAGCCTGCGGATGCTCTCTTGGCTCGCCAAGAAGCAGGCGCACGACAATCGACGGTGAGCAATCGTCGTCACCCGAAGAGCGACCCGAAGGAAATAAAAACCATGGTTTCAAGAACATCTCTCTCAGCTGTGCTCTCCAGCGCAGATGGCTGGGTTTCGGGCCAAGAAGCCTTTGAACTATGTGGAATCGGCGCCAACGCGGCGACCGAAGACATCGAAGCCCTCTATAGCGAATTGCGAGAGCTTGACATTAACGGGCAAATTGAGTCCAAACCGGTCACTGACGATCAAGGGCGTAAGCTCTATGATCGCCTACGTTGGAAGCGCTCCTAAAATGCGCCTCGACAAACTCACAGTCGGAAGTCTTAAGGACAGTCCGACCCATCACTTCAAAAACCTGAAGAACGTCACCATAGACTTTGACCAGGACCACTGGATCACCGTGGTCATCGGTTGGAACGGCACCGGCAAATCTAACGTGCTGGAGGCACTGGCGATCATTTTCCGGGATTTGATACAAGGCGATCGCAAACCCTCGTTCGCCTTCAACTTAAGCTACCGGGTCGGTGCTGGCGAGAATGCCGCTCGAGTGAACATCGACGCCGATCCAGATCGGGAGCGCGAAGCCCTAATCATTCATGTCGACACGAGAGCCGCCAATGATGCGGATGCCGGGCCCGACCTCTTCGCTGAATCTACGGGCTTTCCTGTGACCACCGGAAAGAAGGTTTCACTGAAGTCGTTCTTTGATCAATCTAGCCTTCTCCCCCGTTACGTATTTGCATATTACTCTGGAGAGAGTGACCGTCTTTTCGAGGTATTTCGCCCTTACTTAGAGCGATTTGATTCTCAGCTTCGACTTGGCCGTGATCCTGGACTTAAGCGGCTTTTCTATGCGATGCCGGTTCACAGCCACTTCGTGCTGCTTGCTTTCTTGATTCAGCAGTCCGCCGATGTCCGGCAATTTCTCTCCGAGCATCTTGGCATCGATCCAGATCAAGGGATTGAGTCGGTTCTATTCGTTCTCAGAGAGCCCCCATGGACGTCCCATGACGGAGACCCTAGGTTCTGGAACGCCAAAGGCGTCGTCGCTGGCTTCCTCGACCGCCTGTATTCCATCGCTCTCGCTCCGATCGAGGTCAGCCGGCGCGTCCAAGTCTCTCTATGGAATAAGAAGTCGCTGAACTTCAAATACCTTTTTGTAAAAGACATAGCGGCTCTGCGGGCTCTCGTTGGCGATCAGCGACCAGCAGAGTTCTTCCGGGATATTGAAAGCACTCACGTCTCTCAATTGATCGACGAAGTTCGAATTCGCGTCCGGCTTAAAAAGAACGACGGCACTGTTACCTTCAGGGAGCTCAGTGAGGGCGAGCAGCAACTCCTTACGGTGCTGGGGCTGCTTCGATTCACAGCCGAGAACGAGAGCCTGTTCCTGCTTGATGAACCCGATACACATCTAAATCCACGATGGACCGTCGACTATTTAAACTATCTGCGAACCTTCGCTGGTCAGACTGACCAGGATCGGCAGAATAGCCACATCTTGCTGACCACCCACAACCCTTTGGCGATCGCCGAGCTCGTGAGGGAGCAGGTGCAAATCCTTCGGATGAACGATGCGCCCAAAGCGGACGACGCCCGCATCGTGGCGATACACCCTGAGCTCGATCCTCGCGGCCAAGGTTATGCCGCGATCATAACAAGCGACATGTTCGGCATCTCATCAACGCTCGATCAGCCGACGCATCTTTTGTTGGAACGTCAGCGGGCCTACGCGGGCAAAGAGCACCTATCTTCGAACGAGCTTGAGACGCTGTCCTCCATAAACGAAAAACTGGAGCGTCTAGGCTTCCGTTTCTTCCACCCAGATGAAGAATATTCACGCTATCTTAGGCTACGAAGTGATGTCATGCGAGCAAGCTTCTTGACCTCAGATCCCGAAGAGCTTGCCACACTCTCTGCGGCTATGGAGCCCGAGGCCAGAGAAGAGTTAGGTCGGCGCCTTATCGCCGAGATGCTGGCCGAGCAGCAGTCGGACCCGGCACCCTAGCCTATGAGATACATCAACCTCAGCCGCATAGTTCTGCCAGATGGGTGGTTCGAGGCGTCGGCAGCCGCGACATCCGCCGTCAGCCAAGGGGACAGCCCAGACGACCATTCTGGCGTCTGGCGGCAGCTCAAATCGGCCTTAGCCGATTTATTCAACGACAAGTGCTGGTACTGCGAAACGGCCGTCCCGCGATCAGATAACGCAGTCGATCATTTCCGGCCCAAGGGTCGGGTCAGTGATGCCGTTAATCCACACACCGGATACAAATGGTTAGCTTTCGATCAGACCAACTTCAGATACGCATGCACGTTCTGCAACTCACGTCGTAAGGACGTTGACGGCGGGACAGCAGGGGGAAAGGCAGATCGCTTTCCTTTACTTGACGAGAGCAAGAGGCTTTACGCGCCCGGCGCGCTCGCCGATGAACACCCGGTTCTGCTCGATCCATGCGACATCTCCGATTGGCGCCTTTTAGGTTGCAAGCGCGAGAATGGTCAGCCTTGTCCGGCTGGCGGCAGTGTCGTTGACCTTAAGCGAGCCGAGACTTCGATCGCGATCTATCATCTGCAACATGAGCCGACTTGCAAACTTCGACACGCCGAAGCGGTAAAACTCCTGCTGGATATCGAAGAAGCAAAAGGACATTTTGTCCTAAGCCAGTCTGATCCTGTTCAGGAAACCGCGTTCAAGCGGGTGGCTAAACGCATACTGATGGCAATCGATTATAGTAGTCCGTTCAGCGGAGATATGCGATTTCTGCTTGGCGGAGAACGCGATCAAGACCATCCATGGGTCCAAGACCTGCTAATGACATGAAGCCAGCTTTAGATGGTGTTGAGCAGCATTGCCCTTTGAGGATGAACCGCTTCGAATGAGCGGAGATGCTCACGCGATACAGCAACCTCTCCAG
The DNA here is from genome assembly GCF_013113735.1 of Sphingomonas sp. AP4-R1. Lineage (NCBI taxonomy): Bacteria > Pseudomonadati > Pseudomonadota > Alphaproteobacteria > Sphingomonadales > Sphingomonadaceae > Sphingomonas > Sphingomonas sp. AP4-R1. The sequence goes on along the minus strand of NZ_CP053346.1, from coordinate 889,613 downwards.
CGCGAAGCGAACAAGTATGAGGTCGAACGGCTGACCGGAGGCTCGCGATTGGTTGAGCAGCTTCGCGCGGACCGAGGCGCCCGGGTTGGCGCGCTTTTCAGCCATTGAGGGCGAGTGTCTCGAGATACGGCGCCATCACGGACCATGCGCCGCGTTTGCGCGCGCATTCCGCAATGACTGCCGGCGTCGCCTTGCGCTGCCTGAGCGTCTCGCGCAGCGCCTCGACCGCGACGTTGATCCCAACGGACTTTCGATGACGGAAGCAGTCGACCAGTGTTCGCGGGATGGTGAACATCGGAACGCCGATATTCTCGATCATGTGCGTCTCGACATCCGACCGAAGCAGGCTGTCCGACATCCGTACGACCTTGAGACGCGGCCCGTGATCGGCGGGTGTCCAGTCCTTATGCCCTATCGCCATCCAGACCTTTCGCGGCATCTGATCGGCCAGTTCGTGAAAGGCTAGGGCGGAGGTGAGGCAGATGACGCCCTTCGGCACGCGTTTCGAGGCCTCCGCGAGATCATGATTGGCGTCGATGTCGGCGTCGACGAGTTGATACAGGCCCCGCGACAGCCGCATTACCGTTTCGTCCGAGAGCAGGCGAGCAATGGTGGTGGCCGCGATACCTTCGGCCTCGAGTTCCCGAATGCGCATCATGCCATGCCGAGCGAGCAGGTTTCGCGCTCGCTCCCCTTGGGTCTCAGATGCGTTATATTTCCTCGGAGACTTATCCATGACATCCGAGGTTTTATAACATCCGCCCGACTTCAACAAGGTCTACTAACGATCGTGATCTCGCATCAAGATCGTCGCAGTGGCCCGAGCAAGCATCAGGACTTTCGCATTAGTGCAACCTGAGCAAGGCAGGAGCCGCGCATGTCCAGAACCTTTACACGCGAAGAATTCTACGATCTCGTCTGGTCGAAGCCAATGACCCACTTGGCAAAGGAATTCGTGCTTTCGGACGTCGCCCTCCACAAGATCTGCAGGAAACACGCTATCCCCAACCCGCCGCTGGGATGGTGGGCCAAGAAGGCAGCCGGCAAGCCGGTGAAACAGATACCGCTGCCGAAGATGAAGACCGGCGACGCCGACCGGATCACCATCGCGAGCGGAGAGTTGAAAGCGGAGCCGGAGCTGATTGCGGAGGCTCGTGAGAATGCCCGCGTGCTGGCGTCGACGATCGCGGCCGGGGACGAGCCGCCGTCCAATCCGATCGTCGAACGGACGATCGAGAAGCTTCGCAAGGCGAAGCCCGCGCCGGTCACGGGCTTGGCTTCGGTCGAACAGGCCGGGCTCATCAAGGTCGAGGTCGCGCCCGACTCTGCAGAGCGTCTCCAGTCGGTGCTGAATCGGATTGCAGCAGCAGGCGCCGCGCTGGGTATCGGACTCGTGAAGACTGACAAGGCCGCAGCGTTCGAATGCGATGGTGAGACGATCGGATTTTCGATCTCCGAGGCGACGAGGCGCGAGAAGCACGTTCTCACCGAGAAGGAGGTGGCGGAAGACGCCGCGTATCGGAAGAAGCGCGAGAAATACTGGAGCAAGCCCGCCTCATGGGACGACGAGGATTTCAGTGTCTTCCCGCCCCGCTTTCCGGAGTGGGACTATCACCCCAACGGCCAACTGTCGTTCGAACTGGAACACGCCTACCTCATGGGGGCCAGTCCGCGACGCTCCTACCGTGATGCCAAGGTGCAGCGCCTCGAGAAAATGGCGGTCGACATAGCCGTGGGCATCAAGGTCCTGGCCGCAGCGCGGAAGGAGGATCGCGTCCGGCGAGAGGCGGATGCGCGTCAGCGCGAGGAAGAACGGCAGCGTCGCGAGCGCGTTCTTCGCCAGAAGCACATCGACGAACGCCGTTCCAAGGCGCTCGACAGTCTGCTGGAGGAAATGGCCGCACTTGATCGGCTGCGGCGCCTTGTCTCGTCGCTGCGCGCCGAACTGGAAGCGGACGCGTCTGGAAGGGTTGTAGCGTTGGTGAGGTTTGCGGAGGAAAAGCTGGCGCGTCGCGAGTTGGCGCTGTCGGCAGATGGTCTCGAACGTCGGCTCGAGGAGAGCCGGCTGTTTGCCGAGGACGACGATCACGACTTTCGGCCGCCTGCCTATTATTGACGTACTCCCCGCAAGGCTGACGCTCGCGTTTCCCTCGAGTGTTCGTTAGGGTGGTGACGGTGTTTTTTTGGAACGCCGCTGCGAAGGCAACTGCGATCTCGAGCGTTGGAATGGGGCGATCGACAGCGATAGCTGACGAAGCCTCGCAAAAAAATTTTCGCGGGAAAAATCGTTTGAAATCAAAAGCGTAGCTTTTTGTCGGATCGCCTATCGGGATCGGGCTGGAGAATGGAGTTATTTTCCTTGTTTTTCAACGTCTTAACGCCGACTGAGGCAATCGAGTGGGAATGATTTCGGCAGCCTCTAGAGAGGCGTAGAGCCAGATCTCCCCCGAAGAGTCACCCGTCATTGCGAGCGCAGCGAAGCCATCCAGCTCCGCGCCCGAAGAACGGGATCACCGCAAGGCTACGTCCCTTGCGGTGGCACCCCCGCCCCCGATCAGCGCTCGCGTCCGGAGCGCCACAGCGACTGGCTGATCGGCTCGATCAGGTAGCTCAGAAGCGTGCGCTTCTTCAGCGGCACGATGATCTGCGCGGGCAGGCCCGGCTTGATGCTGAGGCTCGCATCCACGCGCTTCAGCGCGTCCAGCGTCTCGGGCGGCACCGTCACTTCGGCGGTGTAGAAGCGCGCGCCGCTCTTCTCGTCGACGAAGCTGTCGGCGGACATGCGCGTGATCTTGCCTTCGAACACCGGCAGGCCGCGACCGTGCAGGCTCGGGAAGCGCACCTCCGCCGTCTGGCCGACCGCGAGATCGGAGGCGTCGGTGGGCGAGATCATCGGCTCGATCACCAGCGGCGTCGCGTCGGGCACCACTTCGAGGATCTTCTGACCCGGCGTGATGACGGCGCCGACCGTGAACACGGTGAGCCCGACGACCTGGCCCGAGGCGGGCGCGCGCACGCGGGTCGCTTCCACCTGATTGCGGGCGGCCTGCCAGCGCGGCAAGGTTTCGTTGATGGCGGATTCGGTCTTCTGCAGATCGTCGGCGATCTGCTGCAGCCGCTGCGAGTCCATCGAGAGCGCCTGCATCCGCGTCTCGCCGATCTGCTGGCGGGTCGAGGCGCCCGAGGCGGCGAGGTTGGCCGTATCGCCGCCCAGCTGCGCCTGCGCGCGCTCCAGCTCGCGCACGCGGTTGACGCTGGCGAAGCCCTTGGTCGCCAGTTCGCGCATGCCGGAAAGCTGGTCGTTGAACAATTCGCTCTGGCGCTTGGTCGAGGCGATCTGCTGATCGATGCCGGTGATCTTGGAGGACAGCTGCGCCGCCTGCTGATGCAGCACGTTCTTCTGCGCGGACAGCGCCTGCCCCCGCGCGGCCATCTCGCCGCGCTGCAGCCGCATCGCATCGTCGGCCAGCTGGCGGTCGGCGCCCGTCAGCGACGCGAATTCGGCGGGCGCGGCGAAGCTCGTCTGCCCCTGGCGCTCGGCCAGCAGGCGCGCATGCTGGGCCTGCAGGCCGATCACCTGCGAGGCGAGGCCACGCTCGTTGGCGGCGACTTCAGCGCCCGCCAGCTCGATCAGGATGTCGCCGGCCTTCACGCGCTGGCCCTCGCGGACATGCAGCGCGGAGACGACGCCGCCATCCCGGTGCTGGACGGCGCGGCGGCTGCCCGAAACCTTCACGACGCCGTCCGCCTGCGCGGCCGAGTCCATCCGGATGAAGCTCGCAAAGCCCAGGAACAGGCCGAAGAAGAGTGCGACGACGATCCAGCCGAGACGCGCCTCGCGCGGCAGATCATGATCCTGATCTGCCGAGGGGGCGATCGGGGTGAGCGGGTTCAGCGTGATGATATCGGCGGACATGACCGGGGATCCGTGCGTCAGGAGGCTTGGGCGGAGACGGCTGCGGCGGCGGGCTCGCGGGCGGGCGCGGGGGCGCCACCTCCGTCGCCCGAGGTGCGCGTCGCCAGGCGTGCGAACACGGCGTTGCGCGGGCCGAACAGCTCGGGCTTGCCGTCGCGCAGGAACAGCATCTTGTCGACCGAGGCGAGGATGCCCATGCGGTGCGCGACGATGATCATCGTCACACCCTTGCCGCGCAGCTCGTCCAGCGCGGCGATCAGCTGCGCTTCGCTTTCGGCATCCAGGCTGGCATTGGGCTCGTCGAGCACCAGCAAGGCGGGGTTGCCGAACATGGCGCGGGCGAGCGCGATGCGCTGCGCCTGGCCGACCGAGAGACCCGCTCCGCCACGACCCAATTCGGTGTCGTAGGCGCGCGGCAGGCGCAGGATGAAGTCATGCGCGCCGCACAGCTGGGCGACCCGCACCACTTCCGCGTCGAGCGCGCCCGGTTCGGCGAACTCGGTCTGGAAGCGGGCGATATTCTCCTTGATCGTGCCCTGAAAGAGCGTCGGCGCCTGCGGCACATAGCCGATCAGGTTGCCGAGCTGCTCTTCCGGCCAATCCTCCAGCGCGGCGCCGTCGATGCGGATGCGGCCGGCGGTGGCGGGCAGGGCGCCCGCAATGGCCTTCACCAACGTCGACTTGCCGGCGCCCGACGGGCCGATGATGCCGAGCGATTCGCCGGGCTCCAGCTCGAAGCGCACATTCTGCAGCAGCGCGCGGTCGCCCGAGGGCGAGGCGATCGTGACGCCCTCCACCGAAAGCGCGCCGACCGGATCGGGCAGGCGCGTGGCCTGGCGGATCGGCCCGCGCGCGGCGAACAGATCGACCATCGAGCGATAGGCGGCGCTCGCCTGGATCAGGCCCTTCCACGCGCCGTTGATCAGCTCGATCGGCTGGAGCGCGCGCGAGACGAGCAGCGAGGCGGCGAAGAGCGAGCCGGCCGAAACCTGCCCCTCGATCGCCAGCAAGGCGCCGAGGCCGAGCGCCAGCGACTGGAGCAGCAGGCGGATCGCCTTGATCGCGGAGGTATAGCCCGCGCTGCCGAACGTGGCGCCCAGCGCCAGCCGGGTCGCGACGTGGCGGTCGCGCAGGTGACGCTGCACCATGGCGGGGCGCATGCCGAGCGAGCCGATCACGCCGGAGGCGGACATGATGCTCTCGATGCCCGCATGGCTCGCCTGCGCGGCGGAGGTGGCGCGGCGGATCGATTCGGCGGTCGCGCGCTCGTTGAGCCAGGACAGGACGGACAGCACCACGGCGCCCGCCACCGCCAGCCCCGCCAGCGCGGGATGCAGCAGATAGCAGGTGAGGATGTAGATCGGCGCCCAGGGCGCATCGAACAGGGCCAGCACGCCGGGGCCCGTCATCGTCGAGCGGAACGTATCGAATTCGCGCATCGCCGCCGTCGTCCGCGCGCTGCCGCCGGCGAGGCGCAGCATCGCGTCGAGGATCGGCCCGGCCAGTTCGCGATCCAGCCTGGCGCTCGCCCGCACCAGCAGGCGCGTCCGCACCAGATCCAGCAGGGCGATCGTCACCACCGACAGCGACAGGATCAGCGTGAGCATCGTCAGCGTCAGCGCGCCGCGCGTCGGTATCACGCGATCATAGACCTGCAGCATGTAGATGGTCGGCGCGAGATACAGCAGGTTCAGGAAGGCGCTGAACGCCGCCCCGTGCACGAAATAGCGCCGGCAGGCGCGGACCACGCGGCCGATCGGATCGGCGCGGTCGTCATGGGCAATGGACGCGAACAACGGTTTGATCATGCGGGGTTCCCACTGGGAATCAGGCTACGGACCAACAGGGTCGACCACTCTTCCGGGATGACCCCGGATACCGGATTCTTCGCTAAAACACGGTTAACGATAGACGTTGAGCGGCTGTAAAACCCGCATGGGATTGTGCGATCGGCATGATGCGCAGCGTCCCGCACGGCGCGGCGATGGAATCGCCACGGCCTTTTCCGCACGCGCAGCCGATTCCGATCCCGGAATATCCGGACTCACCGGCGGCTCGTGCCGCGATCAAGACAGTTTTCCACCCCCTTGCGGGATGCGCGCAGAAGACACTGCGAGCGCGCCCCGCCTGCGGCATGATTAACAGATTCTCTCCGCAGCGTCATCCACGCGGCGGGACTTCGCCCGGAGTTCATCCCGCGAAAACGGGCGCCTGCCGCACGGCAAAAAGCCCGAATCGATGGCCGGCGGACGCATCCAGGACCGATTCGCGTCTCACGATGGCCCTACGTGCTTGATAACAGGGCGACATAAAAGTTCGTGAGATGGAATCGATTCGGACATGCGGAGTAATGTGCGTATCCGGAACGATATTGTTGCCGTTCCTGGAGATTGATCGCGTCGGAAAGACTCGATATCTTCGATTCAATGCTTCGGATGGCCTTCGGATATCCGGTGGAACGACCATCATATTATAAGGCACGATATCCGGAGCGGCGGTTGGCTTGATATCTGCGCTTGCGACCATGTCGTTCTATAGGTGCAACGAGCGTTTAAGCTTGTGGTAGGCATGCGCGTTAACCGAATAAAAGCCCGGATCTGCTAATCCGACATCTCCCAGTAGATTGTCGAGTAAGAGTAGCGCCAGTCATGCCTGACCAGTCATCGCAAATCCTCTCCGTGTCCGCCTCGGATCTGCTTGGTAGCTTCGGCGTCAACACCCACAGCGGGATGTTCGACAATGATGGATACGTCAACGCGGCGCTGGTGATTCGCTCGCTCGATTATATCGGTATCGATACGGTTCGCGACAATTTCCGGTCGGATGGTGTTCCGGGCCAGGTTCTTCAGGCGATGGCCGATGCCGGCGTCAAGTTCGACTTCGTCGCTTCGAACATCGTCGCGGTCAACGGCAGCGCGGGGGTCCAGAGCTTCGTCGATGGGGTCGCCGCCTTCGCCAAGGGCAATCCGGGGCAGGTGATCGCGATCGAGGGGCAGAACGAGGTTGATCTCTTCGGCACGAACTATGCCGGTGACACGTCGTTCGCCGCCGCGATCAAGGTACAGCAGCAGCTGTATGCCGATGTGAAGGCGAATGCCGCGCTCTCCGGCGTCAGCGTCTACAATATGGCGATGGGGCGTGAGGCGAATTACGCCGCGTTCGGCGATCTTTCCGACTATAGCGATTATGCCAACGTCCATTTCTATGCGGGCGCGGCGACCGACGTGGCCAAGCGCTACGCGAACAGCGTCACGCTGGCCAACAATGTGACGCCGGGCGAAGGCTATGTGGTCACCGAGACGGGCTTCACCACGGCCAAGGCGGCCGCCGGCATCGCGGTGAACGAGCTCGCCCAGGCGAAGATGACGTTGACGGATCTTCTGATGGCCTATGCCAACGGTTCGTCGATGAGCTACGTCTATCAGCTGCTCGATACGCCCACGTTCGAGAATACGACGGCGACGTCGCCGGAGGCCGAGAAGTATTTCGGCCTGTTCAACGCCGATGGCTCTCCGAAGCTGGCCGCGACCGCGCTCCACAATTTCACCTCCCTGCTCAACGCGACGGGCGGCAGCGCGATGGCCGGAACGGTCCAGGTGCAGGGGCTCGGCAGCGATGGTCATACGCTGAACGTCGGCAAGGCCGCGGGCGGCAGCGATCTGGTGATCTGGCGCGACGTCAGCTCGTGGAACACGGCGACCAATTCGAACGTCGCGGTGGCATCGCAGCCGGTGACGGTCTCGTTCAGCTCCGTCCAGGCGCATGTCTATGTCTATAGCCCGCTGGACGGCACGACGCCGATCGCCTCCTACACCAATGTGTCCTCGATCACGCTGCCCGTTTCGGACACGCCGCTGATCGTCGAGCTGGGCAGCAGCCATCCCTATGTGGCGACCCCGCTCGTCGCGACCGATCCGACGCTTACGATCGATACGGCCAGCTTCATCGCGCAGATCGATACGCTGTCGAAGACGAGCGGCATCACCAGCGTGAAGCTCACCGACAGCCATGCGCTGGAAGTCGCCTCCATCCCGACGATGAAGGATATCATCGCTCATTATGGCAGCCTGCTCGGCAAGATTGCCGGCGGCTACAGCTTCATGATCGAGAATGTCGGATCGACCTCGCGGATCGAAACCGCGTACGATCAGTACGGCACCCTCACGTCGACCTCCAATTATGCGCTGGCCAATGGCGTCGCGACGACGCTGGACGTGGTCTATGCCAATGGCGGCTCGGCGCATTACAGCTACAAGAACGGTCTGACCGTCGACGAGACGCATCTCGCGGCCGATGGCAGCCGCACCACGATCAACTATGACAGTGCGGGGCGCACGACCCAGCGCGTCGATATCAGCGCGAAGAGCGTCACGACCACGCTGCTGTACGATGTGACGTCCGGCGCGGTCTCGACGAAGACCGTCTTCAACGCCGACAAGAGCGGCGACGTCTGGCATTACGGGATCACCGGCAAGACCTATGTGTCGGATCACTCCGTCTATTCGGCGGGTAACGTCCTCGTCAGCATGACCCGGCTCCACGCCGACGGCTCGCGCGATTATTACGAGCAGCGCAATGCCGACGGCAGCATCCAGCAGGATTTCTATACCGCTGCCGGGGTGATCTCGCAGGAGGTTCGCACCGCCGCCGACGGCAGCCGTGCGACCACCACCTATGACAGCGCCGGCCGGATGATCCAGGATGTCAGCGCCGTCGGCGTCACCTCGACATGGGCCTATGACGCGAGCGGCGCCGTGGCGACCAAGACGGTGTTCAAGGCCGACAAGAGCGGCGACGTCTGGCATTACGGGATCACCGGCAAGACGTATGTGGCGGACCACGCCGTCTATACGGCGGGCAACGTGCTGGCGAGCATGACCCGGCTGCACGCGGATGGTTCGCGCGATTATTACGAGCAGCGCAATGCCGATGGCAGCACCGTGCAGGACTTCTACTCGGCCGCCGGTCTGCTCACGCAGGAAGTCCGCGTCAGCGCCTCCGGCGCCCGCGCGACGACGACCTATGATGCTCAGGGCCGCATGGTGCAGGATGTCACCGCCGCCAATGTCACCTCAAGCTGGACGTATGACGCGACGAGCGGTGCGCTGACCAGCAAGTCCGTGTTCAATGCCGACAAGAGCGGCACCGTCTCGCACTACGGGATCACGGGCAAGAGCTACACGTCGGATCAGTATGTCTATGCCGCGAACGGCAGCGTCGCCAGCCTGACCCGTTATCACGCCGACGGCACCCGCGATTATTACGAGAAATACGGCTCGGACGGCAGCGTGGTCTATGATTATTATTCCGCGAGTGGCGTGCTGACGCAGGAAGTGCAGATCGGCGCGAACGGCATGCGCAGCACCTTCTCCTACGATGGTGCGGGGCGCCTGACCCAGCGTCAGGAAGTCAGCGCCTCCAACGTGACGACCAACTGGACCTATGACGCGGCGTCGGGCGCGACGACGATGAAGACGTCGTTCAATGCCGACAAGAGCGGCATGGTCTGGCATTATGGGATCACGGGCAAGAGCTACACGTCCGATCAGTATGTCTATAATGCGAATGGCAGCCTCTATAATCTGACCCGCTATCACGCCGACGGCACGCGCGATTATTTCGAGCAGCATCCGTCCGACGGCAGCGCGGTCTATGATTATTATTCGGCCACCGGCGTCCTGACGCAGGAAGTGCAGATCGCCGCCAACGGCAGCCGGAGCACCTACACCTATAATGGTGCCGGCCGTCTGACCCAGCGCCAGGATGTCAGCGCCTCGAACGTGACGACCACCTGGGCCTACGACACGACGTCGGGCGCGACGACGATGAAGACTTTGTTCAATGCCGACAAGAGCGGCATGGTCTGGCATTACGGGATCACGGGCAAGAGCTACACGTCCGATCAATATGTCTACACGGCCAGCGGTTCGCTCTATAACGTGACCCGTTATCATGCCGACGGCACGCGCGATTATTTCGAGCAGCACACGTCGGACGGCAGCGCGGTCTATGATTATTATTCGGCCAAGGGCATCCTGACGCTGGAGGTGCAGGTCGGCGCCAATGGCAGCCGCAGCACCTATTCCTACGACAGCGCCGGCCGGCTGGCGCAGCGGCAGGACATCAGCACCGCCAACTCGACGACCACCTGGTCCTATGAGTCGGCCTCCGGGGCGATGACGTCCAAGACGATCTTCAATGCCGACAAGAGCGGCGTCGTCTGGACGTACGGGATTACGGGCAAGAGCTACACGTCCGACCAGACCGTTTACTCGGCGAACAACACGCTCGCGAGCGTGAGCCGTTTCCATGCGGATGGCACGCTCGATTATTTCGAGCAGCGCGGTTCGGACGGCAGCACGGCGAAGGAATATTACAACGCCGCCGGGGTGATCAGCCAGAAGGTGCTCGTCGCTGCCGATGGGGGATCGGCCGTCCGCTCCTACGACACGACCGGCCATGTGACGACGCAGGTCAACACCAGCGGCCAGCAGGCGACCACGATCTGGACGTTCGATCCGGTGACCGGCGATCTGAAGTCGAAATCCGTCACCAATGCGGACAAGAGCGGTGAGCAGTTCCACTACGGCATCACCGGCCAGACCTATGTGTCGGATCACGTCACCTTCTTCGCGGGTGGCGCGGCCCAGAGCCTGACGCGCTACCATGCCGATGGCACGCTCGATTTCTCGCAGCAGAACAATGCCGACGGCAGCAAGCTGCTGACCTATTATGATGCCACCGGCGAAAAGACGCTGGAGGCCTTCACGGCGGCGAGCGGCGCCAAGTCGTTCCATGCCTATGCGGAGGCCGCGGATCAGGGCAGCACGACGGCCAAGCTCCTGTCCTACAGTTCGCTGTCGGGCACGAACCTGAAGCTGGCGGGCACGCCGACCGTGAATCTGGTGGATGGCGCGGGCAATGTCCTGAAGGTCATCGATGCGTCGATGTACTCGATCGTCAACGGCGTGCTCACGCTGGACACGCATGCGGTGGCCGGTCTGCTGAACGAGGGCACGCACGCCAATGTCGACGTCACCTACACGGTGACGGACGGCACGACCGTGGCGCCGAAGTCGGTCTACAGCATCGATGTGGACGGCACGGCCAGCGGCACCGGGATCCTGCTCCCGGCCGATCCCGACTCGCACAACAGCGTGCCGATCGACACGATCTATGGCGATGCCGGCGGCAATATCTTCGATACGCCGGGCGCGCACATCTTCGTGGGCGGCAAGGGCGACGACATCTATTTCATCGACAATGCGAACAGCAAGGTGATCGAGCTGGCGGGCGCGAGCCAGGGCTACGACATCATCTATTCGTCGGTGAGCCAGAGCATCGCCGACACCTATGTCGAGGAACTGCGCCTCACCGGCACCGCCAACATCAACGCCACCGGCAGCAGCCGGGCGGACGTGCTGCGCGGCAACAGCGGCAACAACATCATCGACGGTCAGGGTGGCGACGACACCCTGTTCGGCGGTGGCGGCAATGACGTGTTCGTCTTCAGCAAGTCGGGGCATGCCAAGATCGGCGATTTCGATGCGGGCGACACGATCGATCTGTCGGCCTTCCTCAAGGCCGGCAAGACGGCGACCCTGAGCGAAACCGCCGATGGCACGATGGTGACGATCGACTCCGGCACCTCGATCCTGGTCGAGGGTCTGGCGATGTCGCACCTGATCAAGGACAGCGGCGGCTTCCACTTCGGCTGATCCGCGGGCCGGCCCGCTCCGTGATCGGGGCGGGTCGGATCGTCGTCCGGATATTGTCGGTCGGCCGATTTCCACGCCGGTCGTCGCATTTCGCCGTCACGGGAGGGAACAGAGGGGAGAGGAGCGCGGTTGCGCGCCTTGATCATGGCCGGCGGCAGGACGATGCTGCCGGCCATGCCACCGGATCTGCATCCGCTCAGCGTGAGAAGCGTCCACATGCACGCCCATCCCCTTTTTCCCGAACCCGCCACCGCCGTCACTTCCGCCACGTCGCATCGCAGGAAATGGGTGATGCCGCTCGCGCTCGCGGCGGCGCTCCCGCTGCTGCTCGGCGCGCCCGGTCGCTGCCAGCCCGCCGCCGCCCAGAAAGAGGACACGGCCATCACCCGGCCGACGCCGCTCATCACCGGCGTGCAGGTGCATTTCGGCGGGAAGGTGAAAGGAAGCGGCTATCAGCTCGCCCCCACGATGGCGGCGATGCGTGCGCTCGATATCGTCTCGATCCGCGACAATATCGCCTGGCCGCTGTTGGCCAATACGCCTCCCGCCGGTATCGCCGCCAAGCTTCCCGATTTCTTCAGCATCTCCCACCGGCGCGATCTCGCGCCGCCGTTGCTGACGCCGCACGGCGTCATTTCCACGATGGATGGCGGCGAGTTGCCGCGCTCGCCCCAGGCGCTGCGGGCTTTCGCGTCCTTCACGGGCGATAGCGCGGCGCAGTGGAAGGGAGGCCATGTCCTGTTCGAGATCTGGAACGAGTGGGACAAGGGCGCCCGCCGGGGCGATCATGGCACGCCCGAAGCCTATGTCGCGCTGGTGAAGGCCACCGCGCCCGCGCTCCGCAAGGCGGCGCCCGACGGCATCATCCTCGCGGGCGGTGCTGCGGACGACAAGGGCCAGACGCCGTTCGAATGGACGAAGGCGATGATCGATGCGGGCGGCCTCGATGCGGCGGACGCGCTCTCCGTCCACATTTACGATCACTGCGCGCCGAAATGGCTGACGCATGCCGCCGATGAAATGATGACGCGGCTGGATGGCATCCATGCTTATGCCGCCGCGCACGCGCCGGGCAAATCGGACATCTATGTCAGCGAATTCGGCTGGCCCACGGGGCGCGGCACCTGCAGCGTTCCCCAGCAGGAGGTGGCGGAAAACGTCGCCCAATTCCTCCTCGGCGCATCGACGCGGCCGTGGATCCGCGGTGCGTGGTATTATGAGCTGAAGGATAGTGGCCAGAATCCGGCGGAGATCGAGGACAATTTCGGCCTTGTCGGGTTCGATTACCGTCCGAAGCCGGCCTATTGCGCCTATCAGGCGGCGGCCCGGCTGGTGCGCGACGCCAAGCCCGTCCGTCGCGTGCGGCAGGGCAGCGCGATGCGCGTGGATTTCGTCGGCAAGGACGGGCCCGTCACGGCGATCTGGCTGGCCGATCGCACCCGGCCCGCCCAGTTTCAGACGGATGCCGCGACGATGCAGCCGATGTGCAAGCCGACCGCGCCGGCCGGACGGGGCTGGGGCGCGTTGACGGCGATGCCGATCCTGCTGCGCGGCAAGAGCGGCGGCCCGGCGCCGCAGGTGAGCTTCAAGGCGTCCTAGGCATCGCTGCCCGATCGCTCAGGCGACGACGGGCTCCGGACTGTTCCGGCTGGCGAGCGCCTTGCCCCAGCTCTTCAGCTGTCCGAGGAACAGCGCGTAGACGGCCAGCACGGCGATCGCCAGGCCCGCCGCCAGCGCCACGTAGGGCGCCGGCAAATGGGGCGGCCAGGAGTGGAACAGCATCGCGACCAGGATCGCCGCCGCGCTCGAGCAGGCGGCCGGAACGAGCGCCTTGGCCAGATTCAGCCAATGCAGGCGTGATACGCTGACGACCACGCCGATGAACCACAAGGAGATGATCGTGCCGACGATCACCACCGCCTTCACCATGCCCATCAGGCCCCACTGGATGCCGATGATGCAGGCCAGCATCGTCAGCACGGTGTTCAGCACCGCATAGACGAACTGCGCGCGTGCCCGCCCGGCCACCAGCAGCACGGTGCCGTTGTAGGACGAGATGGATTGCAACGCCCCGAGCGGCGCCAGCCAGGGCAGGATCTCGCTGATCTCCCGCCATTTGGGGGAAAGGACCGCATTGGCGAAATCGGGGAATACCAGGCTCAGGCAGATCATCATCGGGAAGGTGATCGTAGCGGTCACGCCGATGGTGGCGAGGATGATCCGTTCGGCCTGCGGTCCATCATATCCGCCCCGGCTCAGCGTCGCGAGCAGCACGCCGCTCGCCGGCCAGGTGATCGCGATCATCGGGATCAGCATGAATTGATAGGACAGGCCATAAAGCCCGATGCTCGCCGCGCCCAATACGGTGCCGATCAGCAGATTGTCGAAATTGCGGGCGAGGAATGTCAGCAGATTGGTGAGCAGCACCCAGCCGCCGAACGTCACGATCCCGGCGCAGCGCCGCCACTCGAACGAGATGGAGAGCCAGTTGCGCGCGAGAAAGCAGAACAGGATCGCCCGCAGCGCATTGGTGATGATCATGAAGGAGACGAGCGCCCACACGCCCGCGCCGCTGGCGGCGAGCAGCACGGCGCTGACGCCGGCGACGGCCACGGCGAGGCTCTCCGTCAGCGCGATCTTCGAATAATCGAGCGCGCGTTCCAGCATCGCGCGCGGAACGATCGCGGTGATGCTCAGGATCGCGCCGAACGTCATCCCGCTCAGCACGCCGGGCAGACCCGGCATCTTCACGCCCATGGCGATGAAGGGCGTGCAGACGACCAGCACCAGCGCGAAAGCCGCGCCCAGCGAGATCAGCAGCGTGAAGGCCGCTCCCACCGTCTTGCGCTCCAGCCCCTCGATCCGGACCAGCGCGCTCGACATGCCGAGATCGGTCAGCATGCTGATGAGGACGATGAACGGCGTCGAGAAGGCGACGAGCCCATATTCGCTGGGATCGATGAAGAAGGCGAGGAGGACGTTGATCCCCAGCTGCGCCGCGGAGCGGAAGATGCTCAGCGCGGACATCGTCGCGAAATTCTTGAGGACCATGCTGCCCTATATCGAACCGAGGGAGGTGGAAGGGCGGACCGGCGCGCGCCGTGCTCGGCGCCCGCGCCTATTCAGGGGCGGGCCGCCGCACGGCGTCATCTCCGGGCGACACCCGCAAAGGATCGCCCGGTCCGGCATTACAGGGCCGGTTGCGCCTGCGCGTCCGGCTTGCGTCGCATCGGCACGGCGCCGCGCCCGCGTCCCCGGCCCACGAGATTCACCGCGCCCGAATAGACGCGCGCCATGATCAGCGCGGAGATCATCATGAAGCTGTCCACATAGGACAATTCCTCGAACATGAAGGACACGGCCATCTGCACGGCCGCCAGCATGAGGAAGATGTCCAGCGACAATTTGCGCGGCTGCCGCAGCCCCGCCAGGGTCACGGCGATCAGGGCCCAGACGCACATCAGCAAGAACGGAATGCCCATTCCGTTCGTCATGGAAATGAAGCCGTTGTGCGGCGTCTGGAAGCCGCTTCCCCGCTCCAGCGCGGCACGCCAGTCGGTCACGCCCATGCCGAACGGGTGATGGAGTGCGATATCGATGCCGAGACGCGTCGTCACGAGGCGACCCGAGGCATTGCTGTTGATGGCCCCGGAATCGCCGGCGAACCGCGCATAGATGAAATCGGGAGAGGGCAGAAAGTAGAGCGCGTAGCAGACCCCGACCACGCCCAGCATCGTGAACAGGAACGATTTGCGTTTGATGTCCACGCGCTCCTTGCGCGCGACGAGCATCGCGAGGCCGGTGACGATCACGGCGATCACGCCGCCGCGATTGGCCGTGAAGAAGAAGCAGGCCATCGTGATGAGGCCGAGCAACACCAGCGGCATCCGCTCCCGGCGTGAGACATACAGATAGCCGGCCGCGGGCGCGGCGATGGCGAGGACGTGGCCCACCTCGTTGGCATGTCCCCACATGCCGGTCAGCCGGGTGAAGCCGTCGTCGCTTCCGATCTTCTGCAGCGACTGGGTCGGCTGGGTGAGGCCGATGGCCTTGGCGAGCCCCGTCAGGCCGTTCGCCTCCATCACGAAGACGAGGAGCGAAAAAAGCCCGCCGATCAGGATGCCCCAGCAGAACCACGAGGTTCCGCTGCGCTGAGCCAGCATGATGTAGAGCCCGACGCCG
Organism: Sphingomonas sp. AP4-R1; assembly: GCF_013113735.1. Taxonomy (NCBI): domain Bacteria; kingdom Pseudomonadati; phylum Pseudomonadota; class Alphaproteobacteria; order Sphingomonadales; family Sphingomonadaceae; genus Sphingomonas; species Sphingomonas sp. AP4-R1. The sequence continues at coordinate 873,797 of NZ_CP053346.1, read as the reverse complement.
CCGAGCAGATACAATGCATAGCCGACGCTGGCGGCCAGATCGATATTGCCGCCGCCGAAGGCGAGCGGGGTGCCGCTGAAGGCCAGATGCAGCACGACCAGCAGCAGCATCCCCGCGCAATAGAGAAGCGTGGGAAGCGGGTTCGGACGGCTGGCGAGGCGATGCACCAGAAACGCGATGCACGGCAGCATCAGGAGCTGCGTGAAGCGGGTGATCGGAATGTGCCAGGCCGTCGGCACGAGATTGAACTGGAGGAAGAAGCCCAGCGCGAACGCCGCCCACTGGTAGGACGGCTGCTCCACCGCCGCGAGTTTCGGCATCGAACGTGTGGCCATCTTATACTCGCTGTTACGCTACGGCGGACGTCTTACGCCAAAGACAGGGGAACGGCATCAACGGTATGAGGTGCATGGCCTCGTGCGCGACCGGACCGACGTTTCGTGGGCATACCCAACTCCAGTGTTCGACGCGCGCCGGGGGCTTGTCCGTCAGGAGACCGCCAAATGCTGCTTTGCGGCATGGTATATGCGGCACGATTGCGGCTCGCAACCGGCAGCGACGGGGTTTGGTTACCGTATGGGAGACGGAATGTGCGTGGCGTGCGCCGTATCGGGGGAACAGCGCGATCTGGTGCCGGGCTTACAAACCGCCAATGAGCGCTCAGGACCGGGGTGCAGACAGGCTTAACGTTGCGGGCCGTCGCCAGTGGCCGTTCCGGACGCTCCTTCCGTCGCGCCTCGATACGCGGCGCTTTCGTTCCCCCCCGGAAATGGTTACGGGATGCTGCACCGCAAGAAATTCGGGGGTTGGGAATGCGTATCACGATGATCGGCACGGGCTATGTCGGGCTTGTTTCCGGCGCCTGTTTCTCCGATTTCGGTCACGAAGTCGTCTGTGTCGACAAGGACGCCTCGAAGATCGAGGCGCTCGAGCGCAATGTGATGCCGATCTACGAGCCGGGTCTGGACGCGCTCGTGGCGAGCAACGTCAAGGCCGGCCGCCTCTCTTTCACCACCGATCTGGCCGCCGGCGTCGCCGGAGCCGATGCGGTGTTCATCGCCGTCGGCACGCCCTCGCGTCGCGGCGACGGTCATGCCGATCTTTCCTATGTGTTCGGCGCCGTCCACGAAGTCGTGGCGGCGCTCACCGGCCCCGCCGTGATCGTCACCAAGTCGACCGTGCCGGTCGGCACCGGGGACGAGGTCGAGCGGATCGTGGCCGAGGTGGGCCCCGAAAAGGGCATCAAGGTCGCCTCCAATCCGGAGTTCCTGCGTGAGGGCGCCGCGATCGACGATTTCAAGCGGCCCGACCGCGTCGTCTGCGGCGTGGAGGACGATTTCGCGCGCGAGGTTCTCGCCCAGATCTATCGTCCGCTCTCGCTCAACCAGTCGGCGCCGGTGCTGTTCACGCGCCGCCGCACGGCCGAGATCATCAAATATGCCGCGAACGCCTTCCTCGCGACCAAGATCACCTTCATCAACGAGATCGCCGATCTCTGCGAAGTGGCGGGCGCGGACGTGCAGGAAGTGGCGCGCGGCATCGGCCTCGACAATCGCATCGGGCGCAAGTTCCTGCATGCCGGCCCCGGCTATGGCGGCTCCTGCTTCCCGAAGGATACGCTCGCGCTGCTGAAGACCGCCCAGGATTACGAATCGCCGCTGCGCATCGTCGAGGCGGTCGTCACCGCCAACGATCAGCGCAAGCGCGCGATGGGGCGCAAGGTGATCAAGGCGGCCGGCGGCGACGTGAAGGGCAAGACGATCGGCATCCTCGGCCTGACCTTCAAGCCGAACACCGACGACATGCGCGATTCGCCCGCCATCGCCATCATCCAGACGCTGCAGGATGCGGGCGCCGTCGTCCGCGCCTATGATCCGGAAGGGCGCGAGCAGGCCGAGAAGGTCCTGAACAACGTCGACTATGTCGATGGCCCCTATGAGGCGGCCGAAGGCGCGGCGGCGCTGGTGATCGTCACCGAATGGGATGCGTTCCGCGCGCTGGATCTCGGCCGCATCAAGTCGCTGCTCACCGATCCGCTGCTGGTCGATCTGCGGAACGTCTATCCGCCGGTCGAGGCCGAGAAGGCCGGTCTGCGCTACGTCGGCATCGGCAAGTAAGCCTCTCGATCGGCGCCGCTCCGGGCGGCGTCGATCGGGCGGACCCGCCACGATGCCGAAAATCTCCGATCGCGGGGATTTTTCGGTATCGGCGTGAGGCATATTTTAACTGCCCCCCGGCTAGGTGGGGGGCATGGATCTGCTCTCGGACTATATCGCGCTGACGGGGGCCATCGTCCGGCTCGCAGGGTCGGACAAGATCGTCCACACCTATGCGGGGCTCGCCATCTACGTGCTGGCGCAGGTCGCGCTCAGGACGCGGCGCGCATCGCCGGTGGCATTCCAGATCGTCGTCGCGCTCGAACTCGCCAACGAAGTGATGGACCGCCTCTTTTGGGGCAGCTGGCGCTGGTCCGACACGATCGGCGATGTCGCCGCGACCGTCTTCTGGCCGGGCGCGCTGTGCCTGCTCGGCTATTATCGCCGCACGCGCTGGCGGATCGAGGAGGCGGCCGCGAAGGCGGTGCGCGATCAGAAAAAGGCGCTGGTGGCGAAATCGTCGGATTCTTCACGCCGCCGTCCCGTTCCGGACTTCGCCGCCTCGCGCTGAGCGGGAGGGCGATTCAGCGGCGCGAGCGCGCCAGGAATTGCTGGATCACGATGGGCCAGAACAGGGTCCAGGCGATGTCGTGCAGCGTATCGCCCAGGCTCCAGCCGATGTGCAGGATATAATCGAACGTCTCGTTGACGGCTTCGCCCAGCACCGTCAGCGACAAGGACCAGGGGTCGCGCAGCGGCCGCCTGAGGACCAGCGCCCCGATTAGCCACAGCGCCAGCCCCGCGCAGATATGCGGCACGGTGTCGCTGCCGATCCAGGATTCCAGCCCGAACGTCAGGTCGTGATAGATCCGGAGGACGCGCATGCCCTCGGGATGGCGGGGGGCGCCCGGCCGGGCAACGAAAAAATCCCGAAAATCGGCAGGCCGGGCGAGGGTGACGCTCTTCGGATCCAATTCAGGCGGCGGCGGCCTCCAGCCGCCCGGTGCCCGTCCGCCGCACCGCCATGTCGAGCAGCAGGGCCGCGACCATCGTCAGGCCGGTCAGCGGAAAGAGCGCGCCGCCGGCCAGCATGATGACGAGCAGGCCGCGCGTGGCTGCCTGAGGACGCACGCGCGGCGGCGCGGCGATCCGGCCGGCGGGGCGCCGCTTCCACCACATGACGGGGGCGCTGATCGCCAGCAGCAGCAGGCCGATGCAGCCCGCCAGCATCAGCAGCCGGTTCGGCTCGCCATATTCCAGCCCCTGATGCGTCTGCACGCCCCAGTCGATCCAGCGCGATCCGGCGCCGTAGCGGGCATAGCCCGTGTCCTGCAGGATGCGGCCGTCGCTATAGCCGACATAGACGGCACGTTCCTCTTCCGCCGCGCGGGCGGTGACGGAGAAGAGATAAGGCTTGCCGGGCGCGGCGGGCAAAGTGAGCGTCCACGCGCCGGAGAGGCCGGCCGCCTGCGCCGCCGTGATCGCACGATCGGGGCCGATGGCCGGGCCGGTCTTGTGGTCCATCGGCATCATCATCTTCTGCATCGCCCACGGCATCGCAGCCATGCCCTCATGCCCAGCATGCTCGCCGCCGGCGCCGGCGGCGGCGGGGGCCTTGGGCTTGCCGAGCGAATGGCTCGTCACCCAGGCCTGCACGTTCTTGCCCCACACCCCGCTCCACGGCATGCCCGTGACGGCGAGGAACAAGACGATCCCGCCCGCGACCAGCCCGAGCGAGGCGTGGAGATCGCGCCAGAACAGGCGCTGGCCGGGCGCGCCGCGCAGGCCGACGATCGGGCTGCCCCGGCGGGGCCACCACAGATAGAAACCGGTGAGGACGAGGATGATCGCCCAGCCCGCCGCAATCTCGATCAGCGCATTGCCGACCGGGCCGGTGATGGCGAGGCTGTGCAGATCCTTCACCAGCCCCATGATCCCGCCCGGCCGCGTCATGCCCAGCACGCGGCCGTCGGCCGGATCGACGAAGGCCATGCGCTTCTGGCCGTCCGCCAGCGTCAGGTTCATCCGCCATGCCTCACCCCCGGAGGCGGGCTTCACGATCTGGGTGACGGTGCCTCCGGTGGCGGAGGTGACGGCGTTGAGCAGGGGCGCGATTTTTGGCGCGGCGGCGTGGGGGCTGGCGACCATCCAGCTGCCGTAAAAATTCCGTTCGATTTCAGCCTTGTAGAGGTAGAGCGCGCCGGTGACGGCCAGCCAGGCGAGGAAGGGCAGCACCAGCAGGCCCGCGTAGAAATGCCAACGCCAGACGGCGCGGTAGAGATGCGACATGGGACGATCCTGATCGGGCGCGAGCGGCTCGCGCCGAGACCACCCGGAGAGCGGGTGGCGGGGAAGGGTGATCAGGGGGTGACGGGTGGGCCTGTCGGAGGTGGCGGGGGGGCGGCGAGGCCCGCACCGATCCGGGCCGCCGCCGCGACGCCGCCGAGCAGGATCGGGGCGGCGAGGGGAACGAGCGGCGGGCCGGACACAACATCCGGCTCGGCCAGCGCGCAGGCGAAGCCGGCGAAGGCGCAGGGCCTGTCGCTCTTGCCGTCGTCCGGATGATCGCCGCGACGGTGGGCGGCATGGTGGCCCGCATGATCCATCGCCGCCGCGGCATGGCCTGCCGAAACCGTGCCGAAGCAGGGCATCAGGCCGATGCGGTCGGCGGCGGGCATCCAGCCCGACGGAATCAGGATTCGCAGGATCAGGGCGAGCGCGGCCAGCAGGATCATGGCCCGCTGTTGTCCCCGTCCGCCGATCGCCCGAAGCTGCATGCGGCGACGATATGGGAGCGGAGCGCGGCTGTCGATGATTCACGACAATCGGCGCGTGGTGTGATCGAATCCTTCAGTCCTGAAATAAGATGCGGCGATCGATCGGTAAAAGGCCTTCTCCGGCGCAGGAAATCGCCGGGAATGGGGGATCAATGCCAAGGGAGCGGATTCGGACGGCCGGCCGAACGGCGAGACGGACGTGCGAACGATTCGCAATAGGCGTTGCGGATGCGAATCATTCGCGCTACCGGCCATATCCGTGAACGCCTCTCCGCCCCTCCCCAAGACCGCTCCCGTCAAGCGCAAGCGCATCACGCGCGGCTGGTGGCTGAAGCAGCTCCACACATGGCACTGGATCAGCGCGGCCGTGTCGCTGATCGGGATGTTCCTGTTCGCGCTGACGGGCGTGACGCTCAACCATGCCGCCTCGATCCCCGCGCATCCGCAGGTCGTCCAGAAATCGGGCACTTTGCCGCTTTCGCTGCTGCGCCTGCTGAAGGCCACGCCGGCCGAGGGCGCGCCGATGCCGGCGCCGGTGGCGCAGGCGGTGGCGGGGCAGGTGGGCCTCGATCCCTCCGGTCGCGCGGGTGAATGGAGCGACGACGAGGTCTATGTGGCGATGCCGCGCCCCGGCGGTGACGCCTGGGTGAGCGTCAACCGTGCGAGTGGGGCGATCAGCTCGGAGGTCACCCGGCAGGGCTGGATCTCGCTGCTGAACGATCTGCACAAGGGGCGCAACACCGGGCTCGGCTGGCGCCTGTTCATCGATGCGTTCGCCGCCGCCGCTTTGCTCTTCACGGGCACCGGCCTGCTGCTGCTCCAGTTCCACGCCAAGCATCGCAAGAAGACGTGGCCGCTCGTCGGGCTGGGCTTCGCGGTGCCGCTCATCATCGCTATCATCTTCATCCACTGAGGGGTTCATTCCATGCGCCATGCTTCCTTCGCGCTGATCGGCGGCGTGCTCGTCGCTCCGGCCGCCGTCGCCGGTACGGTCAGCGTCACGCTCCCCCGCATCCCGGTGGCCGAATATCACAAGCCCTACGTGGCGGGCTGGATCGAGCCCGCCGGCGGCGGCGCCGCCCGCAGCCTCTTCGCCTGGTACGACATCAAGAAGGGCGGCGCGGAGCCGGGCCACAAGTGGCTGGCGGATCTGCGCTCCTGGTGGCGCAAGAGCGGCCGCAGCCTGAAGCTGCCGGTCGACGGCGTCAGCGGCGCGACCAAGGGGCCGGGCACCTATGCGATCCCGCTGCCGACCGACATCGCGCCGGGCAATTATGTGCTGAGCGTCGAATCCGCGCGCGAGGGCGGCGGGCGCGAGCTGGTGAGCGTGCCGATCTCGGTTCCCGCTTATGCGGGTCGCGCCTCGGGCAAGACCGAGCTGGGCGCCGTCGTGGTGGCGGCCAAGTGATGCGCGCCCGCATCGTCGCCGCGCTGCTCGCCGCCGCGCTCGTGCCCGCCGCCGCGCAGGCCGATCACAGCTTCATCCTGCCGTCTGGAACGCTCTTCTCCGGCAGCAACAATTTCGTGACGTTCGACGCGGCCGGATCGGAGCATGTCTTCTATTTCGATCACCGCCCGATCGGGATCGACAGCATCAAGATCTGGAAGCCGGACGGCACCGAGGCCAAGCCGACCGCGACCTTCTCGGGCCGCCTCCGCACCGCCTTCGACGTGCGACTGGAACAGTCCGGCACCTGGAAGGTCGCCAGCCAGCAGATGATGGTGATGGGCACGCTGAAGCTGAACGGCGAGGAGCGCCGCGTAGGTGGGCGCGGTGGTCCGCCGCCGGGTGCCGGCGGGCCCGGTGGGCCGGGCGGGCCCGGTGCTGCTGGCGGTCCGGGTGGCCCCGGCGCCGGCCGTCCGGGGGGAGCAGATGGACCGGGCGGTCCCGGCGGACCGGGCGGCGCTGGTGGTCCCGGAGGGCCGGGTGGCCCCGATGGCCCGCGCCGTCTGCCTCCGATCGCGCTGGCGGACATTCCGCCCGAGGCGACCGACATCAAGCTGACCGAGATCGTCAACACGGTCGAGACGTTCGTGACCCAGGGCGCGACCACCACCACGGTGTTCAAGCCGACCGGCAAGGCGCTGGAGCTGGAGCCGATCACGCACCCGAACGAAGCGGCCTCGGGCGAAACCTCTCGCTTCCGCTTCCTGATCGACGGCAAGCCGGCGGCGGGCGTGAAGGTGACGGTGATCCCCGGCGGCGATCGCTATCGCGAGGAGACGGGCACGATCGAGCTGACGACCGGTGCGGACGGCGTAGCGGCGATCACATGGCCGATGGCGGGGATGTTCTGGGTCGGCGCCGCTGCCGAGGACGCGCATCCCTCCGAGCCCAAGGCGCAGAAGCGCCGGATGGGCTATACCGCCACGATCGAGGTGGCGACGCCCTGACCGCAGGACGGGACGCGAGCGGGGAGGCGCGCGTCGCGCTGCCGCCCCGCGTCTCGACGGGCGCCTTCGCGGCGCGCGATCCCTTCGCGCCGATCGTCGATCTCGGCGGCACCACGATGGGGACGGACTGGCGGCTTCGGCTGGTTTCGTCACCGTCGCTGGATCTTCTGGCGCTTCACGGCGCGATCCTCGCCCGGCTCGACGGGATCATCGCGGAGATGAGCCAGTGGGAGCCGACCTCCCATCTCTCGCGCTTCAATCGTCTGGGCGCCGGGCACTGGGCCGATCTGCCGCCCGATTTCGCGGCCGTGATCGCCTGCGCGCTCCGGATCGCGGAGGAGAGCGGCGGCGCGTTCGATCCCACGCTGGGGCGGGCGGCAGCTTTGCTGGGCTATGGCGCGGAGATTCCCGCCGATGACGATCTCGGCGCCGCACGGGCCGAATCGGGCTGGCGGAAGCTCGCGTTCGATCCCGCCGCGCGGCGGCTGCTCCAGCCGGGAGACCTCTGGCTGGATCTTTCGGGCATCGCCAAAGGCTATGCGGTGGATGCGGTGGCCGATCTGCTGACGGCACGGGACATCCGCCATTTCCTGATCGAGATTGGCGGCGAGCTGGTCGGGCGCGGGCTGCGCCCCGATGGCGAGCCGTGGTGGGTGGCGCTGGAGGTGCCGCCGGGCGTGGCGCTGGCGCCGTTCCACCTCGCGCTCCACGAGATGGCGGTCGCCACGTCGGGCGATTATCGACGCGGCGCGCACACGATCGATCCGGCGACGGGGCAGGCGCTGCCGGTGCATGTCGTGTCGGTGAGCGTGCTGCATGAGAGCGCGATGCTCGCCGATGGCTGGGCGACCGCGCTGACCGTGCTGGGGCCGGAGCGGGGGCTGGCGAGGGCGGCGGAGCGCGGGCTGGCGGCGCGGATCGTGACGCGCGAGGGGCATGGTTTTCGTGAGCATGTGAGCCCTGCGCTGCAGGCGATGCTGGAAGACTGAGCGGCTTCTCCGTGCACGATCACCCGCGCGGGCGGGATGAGAGTCTCAGACCCGCTGCTTCTGAAACTCTGGCCAAAAGCAGTCGCCATCTCTTGACCCGTTCGTGCTGAGCGAAGTCGAAGCACGGGCTTCACGCGGCACGTTTGCGGCACGTTCTTCGACTTCGCTCAGAACGAACGGAGGGTTGAGGATCGGGAAGACGTGCCGGTCAGCCTCTCGGGTCGGGCGATATGAGAGGCGATCCCAAGCCTCGCCCCACCCGGCCGGTATCACGATCTGTAACGAACCACCGGCAATCGCTTGCTCCCGCCCCGGCGCTGTGCTGCAAGCGCGAGGGTGATACAGGCCGCGCTCCATCATCTGACCTCCTATCGGTATGACCGGCCGGTCATGCTCGGGCCGCAGACGATCCGGCTGCGCCCGGCGCCGCACAGCCGCACCGACGTGCCCAATTATTCGCTGAAGATCCTGCCCGAGGCGCATTTCATCAACTGGCAGCAGGACCCGCACGGCAACTGGCTGGCGCGGATCGTGATCCCGGAGCCGACCAGCGAATTCCGCGTGACCGTGGACCTGATCGCCGATCTGGCGGTGATCAATCCGTTCGACTTCTTCGTCGAGGACTATGCCACCGCGCGGCCCTTCGCCTACGCGCCCGATCTGGCCAACGATCTGTCGGCCTATTTCGACTGCGAGGGGCAGGGCGATCTGTTCGAGGCGCTGTTCCGGCGGTTCGAGTCCGTCGAGATGGGGACGATCGATTTCCTCGTCGAGCTGAACCGCGCCGTGAACGAGGCGGTCGGCTATGTGATCCGGATGGAGCCGGGGGTGCAGACGCCCGAGGAGACGCTCTGCATCGGGACGGGCTCCTGCCGCGATTCCTCGTGGCTGCTCGTCAATCTGCTGCGGCGGCTGGGCTTCGCCGCGCGCTTCGTCTCCGGCTACTCGATCCAGCTGACGCCCGACGTGGTCGCGGTCGACGGGCCCAAGGGCGTCGCGCAGGACGTGTGCGATCTGCATGCCTGGGCCGAGGCCTATGTGCCGGGGGCGGGCTGGGTCGGCATGGATCCCACCTCCGGATTGTTCGCGGGCGAAGGGCATATCCCGCTGTGCGCGACGCCCCATTATCGCTCGGCCACGCCGATCGAGGGTGCGCTGCTGGAGCCCGCGCACACCGATTTCAGCTTCGCGATGGACGTGCAGCGCATCGCCGAGGCGGTGCGGATCACCAAGCCCTTCACCGATGCGCGCTGGCACGCGCTGGACGCGCTTGGGCGGAAGGTGGATGCCGATCTGGTCGCGCAGGACGTGCGGCTGACGACGGGGGGCGAGCCCACCTTCCTTGCCGCCGACGATCCCGAGGCGCCGGAATGGAATGCCGATGCGGTCGGCCCGACCAAGGCGGCCTATGCCGACAAACTCGTCCGCCGGATGCGCGACAGGTTCGCGCCGGGCGGGCTGATCCATCACGGCCAGGGCAAATGGTATCCGGGCGAGAGCCTGCCGCGCTGGGGCTATTCGGTCTATTGGCGCGGCGACGGCGTGCCGGTGTGGCGCGACACGAGCCTGCTGGCCGAGGCGCTGCCGGATGCGGCCCCGCTCGCGGCCGACGCGGCCGAGGATTTCCTGAAGGGCATCGCCGCGCAGCTCGACGTGCCGGGCGACTATGTGCAGGCCGCTTACGAGGATCCGGTCGAATGGTCGCTGAAGGAAGCCGACCTTCCCGACAACACGATCCCCACCGATCCCGAGATCGAGGATCCGGAGGCGCGGGCGCGAATGGTGCGCGCGTTCGAGCGGGGGCTCTCCAGGCCGGTCGGCTATGTGCTGCCGATCCAGGCGTGGCAGGCGGCGAGCGCGCCCGAGCCGCGCCGCTGGCGCAGCGAGCAGTGGCGCGTGCGGCGGGGCAAACTCTTCCTCGTCCCCGGCGACAGCGCGGTCGGCTATCGCCTGCCGCTGGGATCGCTGCCGCACGTTCCCAAGAGCGATTATCCCTATCACCATATCCGCGACACGACCGAGCCGGTCGCGCCGCTCCCCGATTTCCGCGCGAAGCCGCTGGCGGCCGGAGAGACGGACGGCGCGGTGCGCGACCAGCGATCGGAAGCGGTCGCGAGCGAGGGCAATGCCGCGCAGGAGCGCGTCGAGCAGGTGATGATCGACGGCGCGGTGCGGACGGCGGTGACGGTCGAGCCGCGCGCGGGCTATCTGGCGGTGTTCCTGCCGCCCACCGAACGCCTCGAGGATTATCTCGAGCTGATCGCCGCGATCGAGGCGACCGCCGAGGCGACGCGCATCCCGATCCGGGTGGAGGGCTATGCGCCGCCGCCCGATCCGCGCCTGCAGGTGTTGAAGGTGACGCCCGATCCCGGCGTGATCGAGGTGAACGTCCAGCCCACCGCGACGTGGGACGAGACGGTCGATCTGACCGCCTCGCTCTACGAGATGGCGCGCGAGATCGGGCTGACGGCGGACAAGTTCCTGATCGACGGGCGTTCCGTGGGCACGGGTGGCGGCAACCATCTGGTGCTGGGCGGGCGATCGGTGCTGGATTCACCCTTCATCCGCCGGCCGGACATGCTGAAGAGCTTCGTGCTCTACTGGCAGCGCCACCCGTCGCTCTCCTACCTCTTCTCCGGGCTGTTCATCGGGCCGACCAGCCAGGCACCGCGCATCGACGAGGCGCGGCATGACGGGCTCTATGAGCTGGAAGTGGCGCTGGCGCAGGTCGCCAATCCGCTGGCGGGGGGCGAGACGCCGCCGGCCTGGGTGGTCGATCGCCTGTTCCGCAACCTGCTGGTGGACGTGACGGGCAATACGCACCGCACCGAAATCTGCATCGACAAGCTCTTCTCGCCCGACGGGCCGACCGGGCGCCTCGGCCTCGTCGAGTTTCGCGGGTTCGAGATGCCGCCCGAGCCCAAGATGAGCCTCGCCCAGCAATTGCTGCTGCGCGCGATGGTCGCGTGGTTCTGGCGCGAGCCGCAGGCGGGCGGGCTGGTGCGCTGGGGCACGACGCTCCACGACCGCTTCATGCTCGGCCATTTCGTGTGGGCCGATTTCCTCGAGGTGCTGGGCGACCTGCGCGGCGCGGGCTATGATTTCGATCCCGCCTGGTTCGAGGCGCAGCGCCAGTTCCGCTTCCCGGTGCATGGCCATATCGTGGCGGGCGGGGTGACGCTGGAGATCGCGCACGCGCTGGAGCCCTGGCCGGTGCTGGGCGAGACGGGCGCGATCGGTGGCACGGTGCGCTATGTCGACAGCTCGACGGAACGGCTGCAGGTGCGCGCGACGGGCCTCACGCCCGGCCGCCACATCGTCACGTGCAACGGACGCCGCGTGCCGATGACGGCGACGGGCACGCCCGGCGAGGGCGTGGGCGGCGTGCGCTACAAGGCGTGGGCGCCGGCCAATTGCCTCCATCCGCGCCTGCCCGTGGATGCGCCGCTGACGTTCGACGTGCTCGATACGTGGAACGGGCGCTCGCTGGGCGGCTGCGTCTATCATGTCGGCCATCCGGGCGGGCGCAGCTACGAAGGCGTGCCGATCAACGATTATGAGGCGGAGGCGCGGCGCAAGGCGCGCTTCGAGGAGCAGGGCCACACGCCCGGCAAGCTCGCCATGCCGCCCGAGGAACAGGGTGGCGAATTCCCGATGACGCTCGATCTGCGTCGGCCGGCGGGGCTGTGATGGTCCGCCGTTTTGATCCTCCCCGAAACGGGGAGGAGCTTTCCCCATGCGCCTCGGCCAGCTGATGTCGGCCGGAGGGACCAACATGGCGCAGCTGCCGGGAATGCCGTCCTGGGGGCAGGGATGGCTCGATTCCTATGTCGCGCAGGCCGATGCGGGCGATGTCGTGCGCGGGGACATGGGGCGCGGCGGGCGCTGGTGGCATTATCTGTTCGACGGCGTGGCCACGCTCACCGAGGGGCGGCTGCAGCGCCTGCAGGACCGGATCGGCCGGCAGGTGGACGAACTGGGCACCGCCTTCCGCCTGCCCGGCGACACGCGCGAACGGCCGTGGCCGGCCGCCGCGCTGCCGCTGCTGATCGGCGAGGATGAGTGGCAGGGGATCGCCGCCGGCATCGTCCAGCGTGCCGATCTGATGGAGGCCGTGCTGGCCGATGTCTATGGCCCGGCCAGCCTCGTCACGGACGGTTATCTGCCCGCGCCGCTCGTCACGGGCAGCCGCCATTTCTGGCGATCGATGATCGGGATGGAGCCGGCCAGCGGACACCGGCTGCAAATCTACGCGGTCGATCTGGGGCGCGGGCCGGACGGCGAATGGCGCGTGCTGGCCGATCATACGCGCGCGCCGGCGGGGGCCGGCTATGCGCTGGAGAACCGGCTGGCGGCGAGCCGCGTGATGGGCCCGCTCCAGACGCGCCTGAACGTCCAGCGTCTCGCGCCTTTCTTCGCGGATTTCCGGGAGGGGCTTGCAGCCGTCTGCCGCCGCTCCGATCCGCGCATCGGCCTGCTCACGCCGGGCCGCTACAATCCCAGCTATGCCGAGCAGGCGCATCTCGCGCGCTATCTGGGCTTCCTGCTGGTGGAGGGCGACGATCTCGCCGTGCGCGACAACCAATTGTTTGTCCGCACGATCGAGGGGCTGAAGCGGATCGACGCGCTGTGGCGGCGCATCGACACCAAATTCCTCGATCCGCTGGCGTTCGACACCAGCTCGCGCATCGGCGTGCCGGGCCTGATGGACGTGATCGCGGGCGGACAGGCGATCATCGCCAATGCGCCGGGCACGGGCGTGATGGAGGCGCCCGCCATGGCGGCCTTCCTGCCGATCCTCGCGCGGCGCCTGCTGGGCGAGGATCTGAAGCTGCCCAATATCGCCACCTGGTGGTGCGGGCAGGACGGCCCGCGCGCGGAGATGCTGGCCAATCTGGACGAGATGCTGGTGGCGCCCGCCTTCGGCGATCCGGCGCTGGGCCTACCCAGGGGGCCGACCTTGGGCGCGCACCTCGACTGGGCGGATCGCGACGCGCTGAAGGCGGAGATCGCGCGGCGCCCGCAGGATTATGTCGGCCGCGAAGTGGTGCGCCTCTCGACCATGCCGGTGGTGCAGGATGGCAAGCTGGTCGCGCGGCCGTTCACGCTGCGCGCGTTCGCCGCGCGCGACGGCGAAGGGCGCTGGACGGTGATGCCGGGCGGCTTCGCGCGGCTGGGCGACGATTCGGACGTGCGCGCCACCGTGATGGGCGAGGGCGCTTTCTCGGCCGATGTCGGCATCGTCGCGCTGAAGCAGGTGGAGCCGGTGTCGCTGATGCCGCAGCATGTGGCGGTGCGGCGCAATCCGGGCACGCTGCCCAGCCGGGCTGCGGACAATCTCTACTGGCTCGGCCGCTATCTGGAGCGCGGCGACGCGACGCTGCGGCTGGTGCGCGCGACGCTGGGCGGCACGATCGATGCCGATGGCGGCGCCAGCCTGGTGCCGATGACGCTCGATCGGCTGGCGACGTTGCTCATCTCCACCGGCGCCGCGAAGATCGAGGAGGACGAGGAAGACGAGGAAGGCGGCGCGATCCGCGATCTGGCCGAGATGGCGGGCGCCGCGCTCGACGGATCCGGCCTCGCCAGCGTCCGCTCGCTCCTGTCGGCGGCGCACGGCATCGCCGAGGTGATCCGCGACCGGCTGGCGGCGGACGTGTGGCGCCTGATCGATCTGCCGATGCCCACGGTCGGCATCGAGGATGCCGATGCGATGCTGGCGCGTGCGGCGAGCCTGCAGGATCGGTTCGCGGCGCTGGCGGGCCTCGCCGCCGAGAATATGGGGCGCAATGCCGGCTGGCGCTTCCACGACATGGGGCGCCGGATCGAGCGCGCGATGACGGTGGCACGCTGCGTGCGGACCTTCGCCTCCGAATCGGCGGTGTCGGACGATCTGACCACCTTGCTGGATCTGTGCGACAGCCAGATCAGCTACCGCGCGCGCTATCTCACCGGGCTCGCTTTGGTGCCGGTGCGCGATCTGGTCGCGCTCGATCCGTACAATCCGCGCTCGATCGCCTTCCAGATCGATCGCGTGCGCGAGCATCTGGCGGCGCTTCCCTCGCTGCGCGACGACGGGATCGAGGAGGAGCCGGTCGCGCTCGCCACCGATCTCGGCTTCACGATCGCGACGATGCGGAGCGAGGCGATGGCGCGCACGGCGTTGCTCAGCGTCGAGAACAAGCTGATGTCGCTCTCCGACGCGATCGGCCGCCGCTATTTCCTGCAGGGGGCGGAGACGATCCGCGCCGCCGGCATGACGCTGGCCTGAGGACGCTCCGCGATGCGCTATACCGTCCGTCATCTGACGCGCTTCGACTATGAATTTCCCGTGCGGTTCGCGCGCTGCAATCTGCGGCTGCATCCGGTCGACTGGGATGGGCAGCGCGTGGAGGAATATGCGCTGACGATCGATCCGCAGACGCCGCTGCTGCCGGGGCGCGACAATGGCTATTGCGTGCTGGGCGAGCGCTTCGTGCTGGACAAGCGCACCTCGGCGCTGGCGATCGAGAGCCGATCGACCGTGACCGTCGACCGGATCGCGCCCGAGCCGGCGGCGGACGATCTCTCGGTGGCGGAGGCTGGGCGGCTGGCGCGCGACGTGCGCGATCTGGGGCGGACGGCGCCCGCCAATTTCCTGTTTCCCTCGCCGCTGATCGCGGCCTTCCCCGAAATCGCCGCCTGGTGCGCGGAGGAACTGCGGCCGGAGCGCGGCGTGGTGGAGGCCGGGCTCGCGCTCGCCCGCGCGATCCGGGCGGGCTTCCAATATGACGGCAGCGCCACCGAACTGGATACCAGCCCGGCCGAGGCCTTCGCGGCGCGGCGCGGCGTGTGCCAGGATTTCGCGCAGATCATGATCTCGGGCGCGCGCTCGGCGGGGCTGGCGGCGGCCTATGTGTCGGGTTACCTCCGCACGATCCCGCCGCCCGGCAAGGAACGGCTGGTGGGCGCGGACGCCACCCACGCCTGGGTGATCCTGTGGTGCGGGCCCGCGCGCGGCTGGCTGGGCTTCGATCCCACCAACGGCTGCACGGTGGGGCCGGACCATATCGTCGCCGCGATCGGCCGCGACTATGCCGATGTCGCGCCGATCGACGGCGTGTTCGTCGGCCGCAACGGCCAGAAGATCGACGTGTCGGTGGACGTGGAGCCGCTGGGTTAGGGACGGTTTTCGGGTCAGCGGTGTCGTGGGGGTGGCCCGGCGACGCTTGCCCTTCCGATTTTCTTAACACCACGAAATTGGGGCGCTCCGGAATCGTCCGGATCGGGCTCTGTTGGAGCGTCCCGCTCACTATTTTCCGCGATAATCCGCCAAAAAATGACAATATCGTTCATCCAGGAGTCACGGTCGAGTCATCGCGTTAACCTAACTCGCTCCCCGGCCAATCTGGGCCTTCCGTGGGAGATGATCGTGAAAGCATTCCGATTTGCGGCCGGTGTCACTGCCCTTCTCGTCAGCGCTTGCCTTGCGCCCGTGGCCGCCCAGGCGGCCGACCCGATCGTGATCGCGCATCGCGGCGCGAGCGGTTATCTGCCCGAGCATACGCTGGCGGGCTATGAACTCGCCGTCCGCATGGGCGCCGACTTCATCGAACCGGATCTTCAGTTCACCTCCGACGGCCAGCTCGTCGCGATGCACGACGCCACGCTGAACCGCACGACCAACGTCGCCACCTTGTTCGCCCCGCGCAACGGCGGCTACCGCGTCGAGGATTTCTCGCTCGCCGAGATCAAGACGCTCACCGTGAAGCCAGTGGGCACCGCGCAGACCAGCTATCCGGGCTTCACGCCCGCCAATGCCGAGATGCGCGTGCCGACCTTCCAGGAGGTGATCGATCTCGCCAAGCAGCAGAGCGCCGCGACGGGCCGGACCGTCGGCATCTATCCGGAAGCCAAGCAGGCCGATCCGGCGATGGAGAATGCGATCATCAGCACGCTCAAGGCCAACGGCTATGGCACGACGGGCGACAAATTGTTCGTCCAGTCGTTCAGCGATCAGACGATCCGCAGCATCGAGGAGAAGTCGGCCGCGCTGGGCATGGATCTGGCGACGGTCGTGCTCGGCTATGCGACGACCGACTCGTCCGGCGCGGCCGCCATCCGCGTGGGCACCAGAGTCTACTCGATGCAGGAGATTGCGAGCTTCACGGACGGCATCGGCCTTTCGCTGAGCGCGGCGATCACCGCCGATTATATCGCCCAGGCGCATGCGGTGGGCCTGCAGGTCCATGGCTGGACCTTCAGCCAGGCCGATCCGACGCGGGCGGCGGCGCAGTTCGCCAGCTATCTGGCGATGGGCATGGACGGCGTGTTCGCCAACTATCCCGACCTCGCCGTCGCGGCGGTCGACACCTTCTCGTCGGCGGTGCCGGAGGCGAGCACCTGGATGATGATGCTCGTCGGCTTCGGCGGTGTCGGCTTCGCGCTGCGCCGTCGCAAGCCGCTGGCGGCCGCGAAGCTCGCCAACGCCTGACGGATGGAGCGGCCGGGTGCCGTGCGCGCCCGGCCGTTCATTCCGCGATCGGCCGGATCAGGCCGTCGCCACCGGGGCCTGCTTCGGCGCGATGTCGCCCTCTCCCGCCCGGCGCAGCAGCCGGTTGATATAATCGAGCTTGGCGACGATCGTGTCCGACAGGTTGAATGGATAGAGATCGCGCTGCCCCATCGATCGGTTGATCGCATTCTCCGCGAACGCGAAGGGCCCCCATTCCGCCACCAGCTGATGCGTCTCGGCGCGATAGGGATCGAAATCCACCGCCGGCTGCTCCTCATAGCCCGGCCAGTCCATCATCCGCATGCCGAAGCCGCCGATCGTGGCGAGCGTATCGATGATGTGCATCAGGTGCGCGAAGGTCTCCGCGAAATCCTCCCACGGGTGCATCGTGGCGTAGGAGGAGACATAATCGGTGGTCCAGCCGGCGCTGCCCTCGCCGTAATGCTTTTCCATCGCCTCCTCGTAGCTCACCCGCTCGTCGCCGAAGAGCGCGCGGAAATTCTCGACCTCGGCGGTGTCCTCGATCAGGCGCGACCAGTAATAATGGCCGACCTCGTGGCGGAAATGGCCGAGGATGGTGCGATAGGGTTCGCCGAGGCCGGTGCGCATCTTCTCGCGCTGGACATCGTCCGCCTCCAGCAGGTTGAGCGTGATCAGGCCGGCATCGTGGCCCGTGGTGATCTGGACGGTGCCCGTCTCCTCGCCCACCGGATCGTAGAGGAAATCGAAGGCGAGGCCGGGCGAGGTGCCGTTCTCGGCCGCTTCCGTCACCGTCTCGCACGGCAGGTTCAGGTGGAGGATCGTGTGGAACAGGCGCCGTTTGGCCGCCTCGATCTTCGCCCAGCGCTCCGGCACGGTCGGCCCGGTGAGATCGGGGATGGTGCGGTTATGCTTGCACGCCGGGCAGAGCGGCTGATCGCCCACGGCCGGCACCAGCCAGTTGCAGATCTGATATTCGTTGTTGTTCTGGCAGACGATCACCGCATGCGCCTCGCCTCTCGCGTCGCGCCATGTGGTGGCCTCGTCGCCGAGGAACAGCAGTTGGTCGCTGGCGGGGTCATAGCCCAGCGTGAAGGCGCAGTTCGGGCAGACGCGCACCTCGAAATGGTTGGGGCGCGCGCAATTGGGACAGGCGTAGGGCCGCATATAATGTCCTGATCGGGGTCGGATTTCGGGCGTGAAAACGCGGAGAGGCCGGATTGGTGCCAGTTGTTGTTTGTGGCGTGCGCCTAGGCGGCACCGGCCCGCTCCCCACCCGGCCTCCCATCTAGGATACTCTGTTTGGGAGGCCGGGTGGGGGAGCGGGCCGGTGCCGCGCCAGTTCGGCGGAAGCCGAACCAAAATATGAGTGCCTCTTGCCGATGGCGGAGCCGCTCCGCATCTGCGAAGGTGGAGGTGAAATGGCTGATCCGTATACGACCCTGGGGCTTTCGCGCGGTGCCGACGAGGCGGCGATCAAGAAAGCCTATCGCAAGCTCGCCAAGGAGCTGCATCCCGATCGCAATCAGGACAATCCGGCTGCCGCCGCACGCTTCTCGGAAGTGACGGGCGCCTATGATCTGCTGTCCGACAAGGACAAGCGCGCCCAATATGATCGCGGCGAGATCGACGAGAATGGCAATCCCAGAATGCCGTTCGGCTATGGCGGCGCGGGCCAAAGCGGCGGCTTTCGCGGGCGGCCGGGCGGTGGCGGTTTCGAATATGAGACCTCGTCGGGCGGCGCGGATTTCGGCGATATTTTCGAAGGCCTGTTCGGGGGCGGCGCGGGCGCCGCGGCCGGGCGCCAGCAGCGCGGTGGCGGCGGCTTCGGCGGCTTTTCGGGCTTCGGGGGCCGGGGGCGCCCGCAGAAGGGGCCCGATGCCGCCTATCGGCTCGCGGTGGATCTGGACGATGCCGCCGCGCTCAAGCCGCAGCGCATCACGCTGGGCAACGGCAAGACGGTCGACCTCAAGCTGACGGCCGAGGCGGTGGCGGGAACGCCGCTCAAGCTGGCCGGGCAGGGCGAGGCGGGCGCGGGCGGCGCCGGCGACGCGCTCGTGACGATCGAGGTGCGCCCGCATCGCTTCTACAAGCGCGACGGCGACGATGTCCGCATCGATCTGCCCGTGCGACTGGACGAGGCGGTGGAGGGCGCGCGCGTGAAGGTGCCCACCGTGGAGGGCGCGGTGATGCTCTCGGTGCCGGCGGGCTCCACGTCGGGCAAGGTGCTGCGCCTGAAGGGCCGCGGCTTTCACCGGCGCGACGGCACGCGCGGCGATCAGCTGGTGACGCTGATGGTCGATCTGCCGGCCGACGATGCGGCGCTCAAGGCCTTCGTCGAGGGCTGGAAAGGCGATGCCGACAGGAACCCGCGCGCGAATCTTGGCGTATAGACGCACGAGAGGGGCGATATTCGGGGCGAGATGGACGACGTGATCTCCCCTGAATCGCCCGAGCGCCGCGCGAAACGACGCGATCGCGCCGTCGCGCATCTGCGGCCGGGCGCGCGGGTCTATGAGGTGGCCCGGCGCACGTTGCTGGGCGTGTGGGCGGATGGCTTCATCCATGCCGGCAACCTCGCTTACCTCGCGCTGATCTCGCTCTTTCCGTTCTTCATCGTCACCGCGGCGCTCGCGCATCTGCTGGGTCTGGGCGCGGACGGGACGGTCGCGATCGACAGCTTCCTGCGCACCGTGCCGCGCGCCGTGCGCGAGATGCTGCGCCCGGTGATCACCGATGTGCTGACGCGGCGGACGGGTTCGCTGCTCTGGATCGGCGCGCTCATCGGCCTGTGGACGACGGGCAATTTCATCGAGACGATCCGGGATATCCTGCGCCGCGCCTACGGCGTCACCGCGCGGCCGCTGTTCTGGCGGCACCGGCTGATCTCGTCCGCGCTGATCGTGGGCGCGGTGCTGCTGATGTTCGTGGCCTTCCTCGCCCAATTGGTGCTGACCGGCGTGGAGGAGGTGATCCTGCGCTTCTTCCCGCTGGCGGACGATCTGGTGAACTGGATCGGCTGGGGCCGGCTCGCGCCGCTCGCCACCCTGTTCGTGGCGCTCTATCTGATCTTCTTCGTGCTGACGCCGAGCCGCTATCGCGACACCGGATGCCCCAAATGGCCGGGCGCCGCCTTCACCGCCGGATGGTGGGTGCTGATGACGATGGCGCTGCCCGCCATCCTCCGTCTGGTCGGCGGATATGGCCTCACTTATGGCAGCCTGGCAGGCGTGATCGTGGCCCTGATCTTCTTCTGGCTGGTCGGTCTGGGCATCGTGATCGGCGCCCAACTGAACGCGGCGCTGGCGGAAAGACCGGAAAGCGGCGTAAGGGGCGACGAACAACCGGGTTTGACGGAGGAATGATGGCGGGCCTGATGGAAGGCAAGCGTGGCCTGATCATGGGTCTCGCCAATGACAAGAGTTTGGCGTGGGGCATCGCGAAGATGCTCTCGGCGCAAGGGGCGGAGCTGGCCTTCAGCTATCAGGGCCCCGCGATGGAAAAGCGCGTGCGCCCGCTGGCTCAGGCGCTGGGCGTGCCGCTGCTGGTGGATTGCGACGTCTCCTCGGAAGAGAGCATCGATGCGGCCTTCGCCACGCTGGCGGAAACCTGGCCCACGATCGATTTCGTCGTCCACGCCATCGGCTTTTCGGACAAGAGCCAGCTGCGCGGGAAATTCTACGACACCACGCTCGATAATTTCCTGATGACGATGCACATTTCGGCCTACAGCTTCGTCTCCGTCGCCAAGCGCGCGCGGGTGCTGATGCCGCAGGGCGGATCGCTGCTGACGCTCAGCTATTACGGCGCCGAGAAGGTGATCCCCCATTACAACGTGATGGGCGTCGCCAAGGCCGCGCTGGAGACGAGCGTGAAATATCTCGCGGTCGACATGGGACCGGAGAATATCCGCGTGAACGGCATCTCGGCCGGCCCGATCCAGACGCTGGCCGCGCGCGGCATCGGCGACTTCAATTACATCATGAAGTGGAACGAGCTGAACTCGCCGCTCCGCCGCAACGTGACGATCGAGGATGTGGGCGGCGCCGGGCTCTATCTGCTCTCCGATCTGGCGGGCGGCGTGACGGGCGAGATCCACCATGTGGATGCCGGCTACAATGTGATCGGCATGAAGGCCGAGGACGCGCCGGACATCGCGCTGGCGTAAGCGGGGCGCCGGCTGTGCCTCTTGTCTTCCGGGAGGCCGGTTTCCGCTTTCACTTCTATTCGAGTGAAGGCGATCCGCGCGAGCCGGTCCACGTTCATATCGCGCGGCCCGGTGGGGACGCCAAGCTATGGCTGTATCCGGAGGTGAGGGTTGCCTATAACAGGCGCCTCACTCCGCGAGAGTTACGGATCGTGGAAGAGATCGTCACGCGACGGCGGCAGGAAATCGAAGATGAGTGGAACGCCTTTTTCTCCGGAAGCGACCAACGTTGAATTCGATGAGGATTCGATGTGGGTGACGCTTGAGGACGGGCGCACGATCGGCGTGCCTCTTGCCTGGTATCCTCGGTTGTTGAAGGGCAGCCCGGACGCGCGACAGGCCTGCTTCATCTCGCCCAGCGGTCTACATTGGGACGAGCTGGACGAGGACATCTCGATCGCCAGCCTGCTGGCTGGCCGCTTCGAAACGCCGGCTTCCGCGCGAGCCGCATGAGCTACAACACGTTCGGGCGCGTCTTCCGGTTCACCAGCTGGGGGGAGAGCCATGGGCCGGCGCTGGGCGCCGTCGTCGACGGCTGCCCGCCGGGGCTGGCGCTGGCGGAAGGCGATATCCAGCCGTGGCTCGACAAGCGCCGGCCCGGCACGTCGCGCTTCACCACGCAAAGGCAGGAGCCGGATCAGGTCCGCATCCTCTCCGGCGTGTTCGAGGGGAAGACGACGGGCACGCCGATCAGCCTGATGATCGAGAATGTCGACCAGCGATCGAAGGATTATTCGGAGGTCGCGCTCGCCTACCGGCCGGGCCATGCCGATTATGCCTATGACGCCAAATATGGCTTTCGCGACTATCGCGGCGGCGGGCGATCCTCGGCGCGGGAGACGGCGGCGCGGGTGGCGGCGGGCGCGGTGGCGCGCGCGGTGATCCCCGAGGTGCGGATCCGCGCCTATCTGGTGGAGCTGGGCGGCGACGCGATCGATCGGGCGGCGTTCGACGACACGGCGATCGACGCGAATCCCTTCTTCTGCCCCGATCCGGCGGCGGCTGCGCGCTGGGAAAAGATCGTGGACGAGGCGCGCAAGGCAGGATCGTCCGTGGGCGCGATCGTGGAATGCGTGGCGGAAGGCGTGCCGGCCGGCTGGGGCGCGCCGCTTTATGCGAAGCTCGACAGCGAACTGGCCTCCGCGATGATGAGCATCAATGCCGTGAAGGGCGTCGAGATCGGCGACGGTTTCGAGGCGGCGCGGCTGACCGGCGAAACCAATGCCGATCCGATGCGGCCCGGTAATGATGGCAATCCCGTCTTCCTCGCCAATCATGCGGGCGGGATCGCCGGCGGCATCGCGACCGGGCAGCCGGTGGTGGTGCGCGTGGCGCTGAAGCCCACCTCCTCGATCCTGACGCCGGTGGAGACGATCGGACGCGACGGGCAGGCGGCGGATATCCGCACCAAGGGGCGGCATGATCCGTGCGTGGGCATCCGCGCGGCTCCGGTGGTGGAGGCGATGATGGCGCTGGTGCTGGCGGATCAGAAACTGCTGCACCGGGCGCAGACGGGGCGGTGATTTCCCCTCCGTCATCCTGAACTCGTTTCAGGATCCATGACCCGACATGGAAGCAAGTGTTCCGCTCGTGGAGAGTGCAGGACATGGATCCTGAAACAAGTTCAGGATGACGTGGGCATAGGGCAGCGCATGGACTTCGGGCGCCCTCGCCCCTAGATCGCGCGGCATGGCGCAGGCGAACCCCTTTCGCTTTCACAAGATGCACGGGCTCGGCAACGATTTCGTGGTGATCGACGCGCGCGTGACGCCCGTGGCGATGGATGCGGCGCGCGCGCGCGCCATTGCGGACCGGCGCGAGGGGATCGGGTTCGACCAGCTCGTGCTGATCGAGCCGTCCGACATCGCCGACGCCAAGATCATCTTCTACAATGCGGACGGCAGCATCGCCGAAAGCTGCGGCAATGCCTCGCGCTGCATCGCGCAGTTTCTGGGCGGTGAGAGCCGGGTGGAAACGGCCGGGGGCATGCTGACGCTCAAGGCCGAAGGCGAGGGCGCGACCGTCGACATGGGCGCGCCGCGCTTCGATTGGGATCGCATTCCGCTCGCTTACCCGGTCGATACCGCGTCGCTGCCGGTGGCGTGGGAGGAACTGGCATCGCCCGCCGCCGTGAATGTCGGCAATCCGCACGTGATCTTCTTCGTGCCCGATACGGACGCGGTGCCGCTGGATCGGCTGGGGCCGATCATCGAGCATGATGCGCTGTTCCCGGAGCGGGTGAACGTGAATGTCGCGACGGTCGAAGGGCCGCAGCGCCTGCGCCTGCGCGTGTGGGAGCGTGGCGCGGGGCTTACCCGCGCCTGCGGCACCGGGGCTTGCGCCACCGCCGTCGCCGCGATCCGCAGCGGGCGTGTGCAGAGCCCCGTCACGGTGCAGCTTCCGGGCGGCGAGCTGGTGATCGACTGGGCGCCGGGCGGCACGATCCGCATGACCGGCCCCGCCACGCACGTTTACGAAGGCGAGGCGACCGGCCTGTGAGCGGGCCCGAACTCATCACGCTCGGCTGCCGGCTCAATATCGCGGAGAGCGAGGCGATCCGCGCGGCCCTGGGCGGGGCGGACGATCTGGTGATCGTCAACAGCTGCGCCGTCACCAACGAGGCGGTGGTGGAGACGCGCAAGGCGATCCGCCGCGCGGCGCGGCGCCGGCCGGAGGCGCGCATCGTGGTGACGGGGTGTGCCTCGGAGATCGATCGCGCGGCGTTCGAGGGCATGGCCGAGGTGAGCCATGTCGTGGCGAATGCGGCGAAGACGGATCCGGCGCTGTATCTCCCTACCTTTGCGACGGGAGCGGAAGAAAGCGGGACCCCGGATCAAGTCCGGGGTGACGGTGGAGGGATGGAGGGCGCGCATGCCCGTGCCTTCATCGCCGTGCAGAATGGCTGCGATCACGCTTGCACCTTCTGCATCATCCCGCAGGGCCGCGGGCCCAGCCGCTCGCTGCCTGCCGGTGCCGTCGTCGAGGCGGTGCGCGCGGCCGTCGAGGCCGGGCGGCGCGAGGTGGTGCTGACCGGGGTGGACGTGACCGCTTATGGCGCGGATCTGCCGGGCCGCCCCACGCTGGGCATGCTGGTGGAGCGCGTCCTGCGGCTCGTGCCGGAGCTTCCGCGGCTGCGGCTCTCCAGCCTCGATCCGCAGGAAATGGACGATCGGCTGATCGCCTTGTTCGAGAGCGAGCCCCGGCTGATGCCGCATCTCCATCTGTCGCTGCAGGCGGGGCATGACATGATCCTGAAGCGGATGAAGCGCCGCCATACGCGCGCGCAGGCGATCGCTTTGGTCGCGCGGCTGAAGGCGAAGCGGCCCGATCTGGCGATCGGCGCGGACGTGATCGCGGGCTTCCCGACCGAGACGGAAGAGATGTTCGCGGACAGCCTCGCTTTGATCGAGCAGTGCGAGATCGTACATCCGCATATCTTCCCCTTCTCGCCGCGCGAGGGCACGCCCGCCGCGCGGATGCCGCAACTGCCGCGCGACGTGGTGCGCGATCGGACCGCACGGCTGCGCGAGGCGGGCTCCGCGCGGCGCATGGCGTGGCTGCGCGCGCGCATCGGCGGCACCGCGCAGGTGCTGGTGGAGCGCGATGGCGTGACCGGCCATGCCGAGGATTTCGCCCGCGTGCGGATCGCGGAGGGCGCCACGGCGGGCGCCGTGCATCGGGTCCGCATCACGGGCCTGGAGGAAGACCATCTCGTGGGAGTGATTGCGTGAGCGGACCCGAACACGGACTCTCCTGGACCGAGCGTCTGGCGGGGGGCTTCCGCCGCACGTCCGACCGGCTCGGCGAGAATCTCGGCGGGCTGCTGGGCAAGGCCGCGCTGGATGCGGAGACGCTGGACCAGATCGAGGAGGCGCTGATCGCGACCGACCTCGGCCCCGCGACGGCGGGGCGCATCCGCGAGCGTCTGGCCGGCGAGCGTTTCCCGCTGGGGCTGACGGAGCTGCGCCTGCGCGAGATCGTGGCCGAGGAGATCGAGGCGATCCTGCGCCCGGCGGCCCGGCCGCTGGAGATCGACGCCTTTCCGCGCCCGCAGGTCCTGCTCGTCATCGGCGTGAACGGATCGGGCAAGACGACGACGATCGCCAAGCTCGCGCATCTGCTGACCGAAGAGGATTATTCGGTGATGCTGGTGGCGGGCGATACTTTTCGCGCCGCCGCGATCGGCCAGCTCAAGGTCTGGGCCGAGCGGATCCACGTGCCGATCATCGCGGGCAGCGAGGGATCGGATGCGGCGGGTCTGGTGTTCGAGGGCGTGAAGCAGGGGACGGCGACGGGCATCGACGCGCTGATCGTCGATACGGCGGGTCGCCTGCAGAACAAGGCCGGGCTGATGGACGAGCTGGCCAAGATCCGGCGCGTGCTGGGGCGGCTCAATCCGGCGGCGCCGCACAATGTGGTGCTCGTGCTGGATGCCACCACCGGCCAGAATGCGTTGAACCAGATCGAAGTGTTCAAGGAGACGGCCAACGTGACGGGCCTCGTCATGACCAAGCTGGACGGCACGGCGCGCGGCGGCGTGCTGGTGGCGGCGGCGGAGAAATTCGGCCTGCCGATTCACGCGATCGGGCTGGGCGAGGGGATCGACGATCTGCGCCCGTTCGATCCGCGCGAGGTGGCGCGTGCCATCGCGGGCATCGAGGCGATCGCGGTGGAGCGCCGCCGGTGAGCGCCCCCACGCCTGCCCCGGTGGCTCCGCGTAAAGCCGGTGCGACCGGATGGTCGCTCGCGGTGGATTATGCGCCGATCATCGTCTTCTTCCTCGCCAATCGCTTCCTCGGCGTGTTCGCGGGCACGGCGGCCTTCATGGTCGCGATCGTGCTGGCGGTGATCGTCTCGAAGGTGAAGGTCGGCCATGTCTCGCCGATGCTGTGGCTGTCGGCGGTGCTGGTGCTCGGCTTCGGCGGGCTGACCATCTATCTGCACGATCCCAGCTTCATCCAGCTGAAGATGACGCTCATCTATGCGCTGTTCACGATCATCCTCGTCGGCGGGCTGATCATCGGGAAGCCCGCGATCAAATATCTGCTGCAGGCGGCCTTTCCGGGGCTGGACGAGGCGGGCTGGATGAAGCTCTCGCGCAATTGGGCGCTGTTCTTCGCGGTGATGGCGGTGTGCAACGAGGTGCTGCGCGCCAAGCTGAGCTTCGATGCGTGGCTGACGGCGAAGACCTGGGGCGTGACGAGCGCGTCGATCGTGTTCGGGCTCGCGCAGGTGCCGATGCTGCTGCGCCACGGCCTGATGCTGGAAGACGCCAAGGCCGAACCCCCGCTTCCGCCCGAGGGCTGAGAGCCACGGACTTCAAAAGCCGTTCGCAGCACAAACGGGAAAGGGACACATGAAGGCGATGTTTCGCCCCGTTCGGGGGTGACGCTGGCGCAGGGAGGCCCTATTTCCCGCGCATGACCAAATATCTCCATACGATGATCCGGGTTTCCGATCCGGACGCGACGATCCGCTTCTTCTCGCTCCTCGGCCTGCGCGAGGTGAAGCGCATGGAGAGCGAGAAGGGGCGCTTCACGCTCATCTATCTCGCGGCGCCGGGAGACGAGGACGCGCAGGTGGAACTGACGCACAATTGGGGCGAGGAAGGCTATGCCGGCGGCCGCAATTTCGGCCATATCGCCTTCCAGGTCGACGATATCTACGAAAGCTGCCAGCGGCTGATGGATGCGGGCGTGACGATCAACCGTCCGCCGCGCGACGGGCACATGGCGTTCATCCGCACGCCCGACAATATCTCGATCGAGCTGCTGCAGGACGGTCATCTGGCGCCGGCCGAGCCCTGGGCGTCGATGCCCAATGTCGGCGAGTGGTGACACGCCCGGCTGGCGCGATCGCCGGCTGATCGCGCGCCTCGGCAGCGGGGCGCCGATCCTGCTCGCGCCGATGGCGGGGGCGGGCGGGCCCGCGCTGGCGATCGCGGCGATGCGGGGCGGTGCGGTAGGGGCTCTGCCCTGCGCCACCGTCCCGGCGGCGACGATCGAGGCGCAGGTGGCCGAGGTGCGGGCGGCCGTCGATGGCCCGATCAACCTCAACTTCTTCTGCCATGCCGATCCGGGACCGGGCGACGAGGCGCCATGGCATGCGCTGCTCGCGCCTTATTATCGCGAATATGGCGTCGGCCCGCCCGATCAGCCTCCGCCCGCCCGTCGCGCTTTCGATGCCGAGGCGTGCGCGCTGGTGGAGAGGGTGCGGCCCGAGATTGTCAGTTTCCATTTCGGCCTGCCCGCCCCGGATCTGCTGGATCGGGTCAAGGCGACAGGCGCGCTGATCCTCTCCAGCGCGACGAGTCCGGCCGAGGGGCGTTGGCTGGCGGCGCGCGGCGTGGATGCGGTGATCGCGCAGGGCTGGGAAGCGGGCGGGCATAGCGCGCGCTTCCTCGACGAGGATCCTTCGAGCCGGCTGACGACCTTCGCGCTCGTGCCGCTGCTGGTGGAGGCGCTGGACGTGCCCGTGATCGCGGCGGGCGGGATCGGCGACGCGCGCGGCGTGGCGGCCGCCGCGACGCTGGGCGCGGCAGCGGTGCAGATCGGCACGCTCTTTCTCGCCTGCCCGGAAAGCCTCGTCTCGCCGCAGCATCGCGCGCTGCTGGGCACCGAGGCGCCGACGGTGATGACCAACCTGTTCAGCGGGCGTCCCGCGCGCGGCTTCGCAACGAGACTGACGCGTGAGCTGGGGCCGATCCGTGCCGAGGCACCAGCCTTCCCTCATGCGGGCGCGGCGCTGGCCGAATTGCGGCGCGTGGCGCCCGAGGCGTTCGCGAACATGTGGGCGGGGCAGGCGGCGATGCTGGCGCGGGCCGAGCCGGCCGAGATGGTCGCAAGACGCCTGATTGCCGAGACGGCGGGGCTTTTCGCGGGGTGAGGAAAGGCGCAGCATGCGCCGTCTGCGGAGGTTTCCCGCGCCGGAGAGTCGCCATGCTGAAGTTGACCCTGTCCGCCATGCTGTTGGCGACGCTCGCGACGGGGGCTGCCGCCGCGCCGAAGCCCACCGGCGAGGCGAAGCTGCAGAAGATGCTGCAGGGCTATACGGCCGGAAAGCCGGCATCCTGCCTGCCGCTCACGCCCTCGATGGATTCCACCAAGATCGAGGGGATCGGTCTGGTCTACAAGCGCGGACGCACGCTCTATGTGAACCGCTTCGACCGGGGCTGCCCCTCGCTCACCAATTTCACCTCCACCGTGACGCGCACGCCCGGAAGCCAACTCTGTCGGGGCGATATCGTCCGCATCGTGGATCTGGTCAGCGGGATCGAGGGTGGCAGCTGCGTGATGGGTGACTTCACGCCTTACGAGAAGGCGAAGTAGTTTCGAGCGAGCCGTGCTCCTGCGGAAGCAGGAGCCCAGAGTTTCGAACGCGGCGCTTGCGGCCCTGGGCTCCTGCTTTCGCAGGCACCGGAGGGGATCAGCTCTTGTAGAGCGCGTCCAGCCGTGGGCCGTAGCGTTCGCGGATCACATGCCGGCGGATCTTGAGCGAGGGGGTCATCTCGCCATTCTCAATGCTGAAGGGCTCGTCCGTGATCAGGATGCGGCGGACCTTCTCCGTCACCGACAGGCCCGCATTGACCCGGTCCACCGCTGCCATCAGCGCGCGGTGCAAAGCGGGGGCGTGGCGCGCGTCGGCCAGCGGCACGTTGTTCGCCGCCGCCCATTCGGCCATCCACTGCAGATCGGGCTCGATCAGGCCCACCAGATGCGGGCGGCGATCGCCGGCCACCATCGCCTGGCCGATCTCGGGCTCCAGCGTCAGCATGCCCTCGATCCGCTGGGGGGCGACATTCTCGCCCTTGTCGTTGACGATCAGATCCTTCTTGCGATCGGTGATGCGGATGCGGCCGCGATCGTCGATCACGCCGATGTCGCCCGTGTGCAGCCAGCCGTCGACCAGCACGCGCGCGGTTTCGGCCTCGTTGTTCCAATAGCCGGCCATCACGCATTCGCCGCGCACGAGGATCTCGCCATCCTCGGCGATGCGGACCTCGGTGCCCAGCAAAGGTGGCCCGACGGTGGCATGATCG
Organism: Sphingomonas sp. AP4-R1; assembly: GCF_013113735.1. Lineage (NCBI taxonomy): Bacteria > Pseudomonadati > Pseudomonadota > Alphaproteobacteria > Sphingomonadales > Sphingomonadaceae > Sphingomonas > Sphingomonas sp. AP4-R1. Next base: position 844,823 of record NZ_CP053346.1, on the reverse strand, counting down.
ATCCCCGCTCTGGGGCGATTGCAGGAGATGACCGGCCCCGCCTCGGTCTGGCCATAGCCCTGCAGGATGGTGAGGCCGAGTGCGGAGAAGAATTGCCCCACTTCCGGATTGAGGGGCGCGCCGCCCGAGACGAGCGCCTTCATCCGCCCGCCGAAGCGCTTGCCGATCTTGGGGCGGACGGTGGCGGAGAGCAGCAGATCGAGCGGCTTGTCCGCGAGTGACACCCTGCCCTTCGCGCCGAGCGCCAGCGCCTTGCCCAGCAGCCATTTGCCGGCGCCGCCTTCCTTCTCCACCGCCTTCAGGATGCGGCCACGCAGCAGTTCGAACAGACGGGGGACGACGATCATGATCGTCGGGCGCACCTCCTCGATATTGGCGGCGAGCTTGTCGATCCCCTCGGCATAATAGATCTGGCCGCCGAGGCCGATCGGCAGATGCTGGCCGCCCGAATGCTCATAAGCGTGGCTGAGCGGCAGCAGGCTCAGGAAGATCTCGTCGCCGGTGTGGAAATCCTCGGCGATGATGGCCATGCAGCCCGCCACATTCTGCAGGATCGCGCCGTGGTGCTGGCGCACGCCGCGCGGCGCGCCGCCCGTGCCGCTGGTGTAGATGATGCAGGCGAGATCGCCGCGCGCGAAATGGGCGGACGCGGCGCAGGCGGCCACGTCGGGCGTCTGGCGATCCAGCAGTTCCGACCAGTCGTGGATACGGATCGCGCCGACGCGGCCGAGCCCGACCGATTCCATCGCGATCATCATATCGCAGGAGGAGGAGCGGGCGAGCGCCGGCAGAAGCGTGCGCGCGAGCTTGGCGGTGGAGACGATCGCCGCGCGCGCGCCGCTATTCTCCACGATGTGCGCGTGGTCCCGCTCGGTGTTGGTCACGTAGGTCGGCACGGTCACGCAGCCGGCGGCCATGATGCCGAGATCGGCGATGCACCATTCGGGGCGATTCTCGGAGACGAGCATCACCCGGTCGCCGGGCTGCAGCCCGCTCGCGCGGAGCGCCTGCGCGACGGCCGCCACCTGCTCCGCGACCTTGGCCCAGGAGAGCGGGCGCCACGCACCATTCTCCTTGTGCCACAGGAAAGGGGTATCGCCCCGCGCCTTGGCGCGCGCGAAAAACATCGCCACCAGATTGGGGAAGGGTTCCAGCGACATCCTAACTCCTTGGCGCGGCTGGGCCGCCGCTTCCGCCGGGCGCCCATAGACCCTCGGACGGAGCGGGCAAAGCTTTCCCTCGGCCCGGCATCAGCGGCGGCGTGGCCGGATCAATCGAACGGGCGATCGATCGCGGCGGCCTTCCTGGGCACGACGGGCGCGCCGGTTTCGCTCTGCGACACGCCCTCGCTGCGCGGATCGGCGGCGCCCACCCAATGCCCGCCGACCATCTCGATCGCATTGGCCTTGAGGCCCAGCGGGGCGACGACGATCTTCTCGCCCAGCGCCTGTAGCGCGGGCACCATCAATTCGGCCTGCGTCGCCTTTTCTGCCACGGCGGTCTGGCCGGGGGAGAAGATCAGGCCCATGCCGATCGCGTCCTGCGCGCTCATATGCCAGTCGATCACGCCCATCAGCGCCTTGGCCACCTGCGCGATGATCGTCGAACCGCCTGCGGCGCCGATCGCGATGCGGACGCTGCCGTCCGGATTGTAGACGATCGTGGGCGACATCGAGCTGCGCGGCCGCTTGCCGCCGGCCACGCTGTTCGCCGCCAGATACCCGTTGCGATCGGGTACGATGTCGAAATCGGTCAGCTGGTTGTTCAGGAAGATGCCGTTGGTGGTGAGGCCCGATCCGAACACGCTTTCGATCGTGTTGGTCACTTCGGCCACGTTGCCCGCGCGATCGACCGCGACCAGATCGGTCGTGCCATGCTCCGGCCCCGGGGTGACGGCCACGCGCGGCGGCGCGCCCGCCGGCTTGCCTGCCGCGATCGTCGCCATGCTGCCCGTCTCGGAGATCAAGGCGGAGCGGCCCGCAATATAATCGGGCGCGAGCAGGCCCGCGACGGGCACCTGCACATGATCGGGATCGCCCAGATAGGCGTCGCGATCGGCATAAGCGAGGCGCGAGCTTTCGGCGAACAGATGCCAGGCGACCGGATTGTCCTTGCCCAGCGCGGCCATGTCGAAGCGTTCGAGCTGCTTCAAGATCTGCAGCACGGCGACGCCGCCGCCGGAGGGCGGGCCCATCCCGCAGATCCTGTAGCCGCGATAGGTGCCGCAGACGGGCGGGCGCTCCTTCGCCCGATAGGCGGCGATGTCCGCTTCCGTCATCTTCGAGGGGTTATGCGGCGCGCCGTCGACCGTCTCGACGATCGATTTGGCGACGGCGCCCGAATAGAAAGCCTCGGGTCCTTTGGCGGCGATCTGCTTCATCAGCGCGGCCTGCTCGGGATTCTTGAGGATCGTGCCGACGGGCTTGGGCGTGCCGTCCGCAGTGTAGAGATACTGGATCGGCCAGCCGTTCAGCAGGCCGGGCATCGGGCGGGCGATGAAATTGTAGAAGCGCGGGCTGATTGCCCAGCCGTCCGTCGCCAGCCGGATCGCGGGATCGAACAGGCGCGCCCAGGGCAGCTTGCCATATTTGGCGTGGGCCAGCGCCATCAGGCGCAGCGCGCCCGGCACGCCGACGCTGCGGCCGCCGGGCACAGCCTCGGCATGGGTCATCGGCTGGCCGTCGGGCCCATAGAACCAGTGCGGATCGGCGGCCTTCGGCGCGGCCTCGCGTCCGTCGATCGTGATCGTCCTGTTGTGCGCGGCATCGTGGAAGACGAGGAAGCCGCCGCCCCCCATGCCCGAATGGCCGGGCTCCACCACGGCGAGCGCGAGCATGATCGCCACGGCCGCATCGGCGGCGCTGCCGCCCGCGCGCAATATCTCGGCGCCGGCGGCGGTCGCGCGCGGATCGGCGGCGGAGACCATGCCGGGTTCGGCCTTCACCGCCGCCTGTCTGGCGAAAGCGGGCGCGGCCGGGACGAGGGAGGCGGGGAGGAGCGAGGCGGCGGCGAGCGCCAGCAGCGGTTTGTTGAGCATCGCCGGGCAGCGTAGCGCGCTCCCTCTCTCCCACAAGGGCAAGAAATGGCCTATATCGGCCGAAGCGATCGAATGTGAGGGCACGGGCGATGAACGAGCCGTGGTTTCGGGCGAAGCGATACGGATATGGCGCGGGACTGCCGCTGACGTGGCAGGGCTGGGTGACGTACCTTGCCTTTGCGGCCGTGATGGCGGGGCTGTGGGCGCTTCCGGTCCATGGCCGGCCGATCGGCCTGCGGGCCGTGATGACGGCGGCGGCCGTGGCGGTGCTGGTCGGGATCACGCGGCGACATACCGAGGGCGGCTGGCGCTGGCGGGGGTGAACAGGCTCTGCCGTCTCTTTCAAAACCGTTCGTGCTGAGCTTGTCGAAGCACCGTCCTTTCTTCCTCGTAGCGAAGAGAAGGACGGCCCTTCGACAGGCTCAGGGCAAACGGGGGAGGTCCGGGCCCTACTCCGCGCCGACCGCCTCGCCGATCGTGGCGAAGCCCTCCAGCGCCAGCAGCGCGGACAGCTCCTGCGCGATGCGGCGGGCGAGTGACGGGCCTTCGTACACCAGCGCCGTGTAGAGCTGGACGAGGCTGGCGCCTGCGCGGATGCGATCATAGGCGTCGCCGCCGCTGGCGATGCCGCCCGCCGCGATCAGGGGCAGCTTGCCGCCGGTGGCCTTGCGGAAATCGCGGAGGCGCTGGAGGGCGAGCGCCTTGAGCGGCGCGCCGGAGAGGCCGCCCGCCTCGCTGGCATGGGGGCTCTTCAGGCCGTCGCGGCTGATCGTGGTGTTGGAGACGATCAGCGCATCCACCCCGCGATCGAGGCAGACGCGCGAAATCGCATCCACGTCCGCGCGCGCCAGATCGGGCGCCACCTTCAGGAAGATGGGCGGGCCGCCCGCCGGCCGCGCCGCGATCGCGCCGGCCAGCAATTCGTCCAGCGCCTGGGCCTCCTGCAGCGCGCGCAGGCCGGGCGTGTTGGGGGAGGAGATGTTGATCGTCAGATAATCGGCGACGGGTGCCATCGCCGCGACGCCCTTCGCATAATCGGCGATGCGGTCGGTTGCGTCCTTGTTCGCGCCGACATTGACGCCGACGATCCCGCGACGCGGACGCCCGGAAAGCCGCGCCAGCGCCTCGGCCTGCCCGCCATTGTTGAAGCCCATCCGGTTGATGACCGCCCGGTCCTCCGGCAGGCGGAACAGGCGCGGCTTCGGATTGCCCTCCTGCGGCAGCGGCGTGAGCGTGCCCACCTCGACGAAGCCGAAGCCCAGCGACAGGAAGGCGTCCGGCACCTCCGCATTCTTGTCGACCCCGGCGGCGAGGCCGACCGGCGAGGGGAAAGCGAGATTGGCGAGCAACACCGAGAGGCGCGGATCGGGCTCGGCCATCGGCAGCCGGGGCAGCGCCTTCAGCGCGGTGATCGTCAGCCGGTGCGCCCGCTCGGCATCGAGCGCGAACAGCAGGGGACGGACGAGCGGGAAGATGGGCATGTCTATCTCCCCCCTCCGCTTGCGGGAGGGGTCGGGGGGTGGGCAGCGACGTCGGCTGCGGATCGACGCCGTCTAATCGAGGAAAGGCCCACCCCCAACCCCTCCCGCACGCGGGAGGGGAGGCTTGCGTCGCGCCATTCGCCTCGCCACGTCGCATCCATGCGGCATGTCTATCTCGTTTTGGGCATTCTTTCGGTGGCGACCGGCGCGGTCGGCATCTTCGTGCCGCTGCTGCCGACGGTGCCCTTCATGCTGCTCGCCGCTTTCTTCTTCGCGCGCAGCAATTCCGAATGGGAGCGGCGGCTGGTCGAGCATCCGCACTTCGGCCCGCATATCGTGGCGTGGCGGGAGCATGGCGCGATCTCGCGACGAGGCAAATTCTTCGGGATCACGGCGCTGATCGGCAGCGCCGTGATGGGTTTTTTCTTTCTCCACGATCACTGGCGCTTTATCCCGCTCGGCGTGGCGCTGGTCTGCGGGACGTGGATGGCGACGCGGCCCAATAGATAGGTTGGCCAGCAAATAAGCCGGTTTCGGCGCTTGACCCTGCGGCGCGTGCGCCTATCTGCCCAATCGGAACGAATCACTCCGATTGGACTCATGCGCCTTTCCAACCTTGCCGATTATGCGGTCGTGATGCTCGCCGCCGCCGTGCGCCACGGCGAGGCACGGCTGACCGCGACTTTGCTGTCGGACGAGACGGGCGTGCCGCTGCCGACCGCGCAGAAACTGGTCGGCAAGCTCTCGGCGGCCGGTCTGCTGGTGTCCTCGCGCGGCACGGGCGGCGGCTTCCGCCTCGCGCGGCCGGCCGAGGCGATCAGCCTGGCCGATATCGTCGAGGCGGTGGAAGGCCCGATCGCGATGACCGCCTGCGTCGAGCAGGGCAAGCAGGATTGCGGGCTGGATCGCCATTGTCAGGTGAAGCCGCACTGGGAAGTTGTGAATGAAGCGATGCGGAAGGCTTTAGGTGAGGTGAGTTTGGCAAAGTTGGGTAGTGCCCATTCCTCTCCGCTCGTCCTGAGCGAAGTCGAAGGACGTGCTGAGGGGGAATCGCTTGAAGCCCGTGCTTCGACTTCGCTCAGCACGAACGGCGTGGAGGTCACCGCATAATGGCTACCCGCAACGCAGATGCGATCGCCGCCGCCGAGAAGGCCTATGAATGGGGCTTCACGAGCGACATCGAGCAGGAGTTCGCGCCCAAGGGTCTCTCCGAAGAGACGGTTCGCTTCATCTCGGCCAAGAAAGGCGAGCCGGAGTGGATGCTCGACTATCGCCTGAAGGCCTATCGTCACTGGCTGACGATGGAGAGCCCGGACTGGGCGAAGCTGGATGTCCCGCCGATCGATTATCAGGACGCTTATTATTATGCGGCGCCCAAGGAGAAGCCGAAGCTCGGCTCGCTCGACGAGGTCGATCCCGAAATCCTGCGCGTCTATGAGAAGCTCGGCATCCCGATCGAGGAGCAGAAATTGCTCGCGGGCGTCGAGAGCGATCAGCCGCAGCGCAAGATCGCGGTGGACGCGGTGTTCGACAGCGTCTCGGTCGCGACCACCTTCCGCAAGGAGCTGGAGCAGGCGGGCGTCATCTTCCGCTCGATCAGCGAGGCGCTGAAGGAATTCCCCGATCTGGTCCGCAAGTGGCTGGGCAAGGTCGTGCCGATCCACGACAATTATTTTGCGGCGCTCAATGCGGCAGTCTTCTCGGACGGCACCTTCGTCTATGTGCCGGAGGGCGTGCGCTGCCCGATGGAACTGAGCACCTATTTCCGCATCAATGCGGCGAATACGGGCCAGTTCGAGCGGACCCTGATCGTGGCCGACAAGGGCGCCTACGTCTCCTATCTCGAAGGCTGCACCGCGCCGATGCGCGACGAAAATCAGCTGCACGCCGCCGTGGTGGAGCTGGTCGCGCTCGACGATGCCGAGATCAAATATTCGACCGTGCAGAACTGGTATCCGGGCGACAGCGAGGGCCGGGGCGGCATCTACAATTTCGTCACCAAGCGCGCGCTCTGCCAGGGGCGGAACAGCAAGGTGAGCTGGACGCAGGTGGAGACGGGCAGCGCCATCACCTGGAAATATCCCAGCTGCGTGCTGGCGGGCGAGAATAGCGTCGGCGAATTCTATTCGGTGGCGGTGACGAACAATCGCCAGCAGGCCGATACCGGCACGAAGATGATCCATCTCGGCAAGGGATCGCGCTCGACGATCGTGTCGAAGGGCATTTCGGCGGGGCGCTCGGAAAATACCTATCGCGGCCTCGTCCGCGTGGGGCCGACGGCGGAGAATGTCCGCAACTTCACCCAGTGCGACAGCCTGCTGCTGGGCGACCAGTGCGGCGCGCATACCGTGCCTTATATCGAGGTGCGCAACCCGAGCGCGCAGATCGAGCATGAGGCGACGACGAGCAAGATCAGCGACGATCAGCTCTTCTACGCGATGCAGCGCGGGTTGGATCAGGAAGCGGCGGTGGCTTTGATCGTCAACGGCTTCGCCAAGGAAGTGCTGCAGCAGCTGCCGATGGAGTTTGCGGTCGAGGCGCAGAAGCTGCTGGGGATTTCGTTGGAAGGCTCGGTCGGGTGATGCTGACCGAGCGCGACGATGCGAAACGCCTCAACACCCCTCCCCTTCAGGGGAGGGGCCGGGGGTGGGGCCTCTCGGCTGGGCGCATCGCTGACTTGCAGGAGCGCGCCGCTGAGATGCGCCGCAATCCCACCGAACCCGAGAAGCGTTTGTGGCGCCACCTCAGCAATGGCCAGCTCGGCGGATGGAAATTCCGTCGGCAGGCCACGATCGGCAGCTACATTGCCGATTTCGTCTGCCCCGCTGCGCGCCTGATCGTCGAGGTGGATGGCGACACCCATGTCGATCCGGCGGCTGATGCGCGGCGCGATGCCGCACTCGGAGAGGCTGGCTATCGCGTGGTTCGGGTCACCAATGACGAGGTGATGCGGAATATGGAGGGCGTGCTGGCCCATGTCGGCGTGGCGCTTGCCGCGCGGCCCCACCCCAACCCCTCCCCTGAAGGGGAGGGGCTTTCGGGGGTGAGCTTTGAGGGGGGCTTGGGGTGATGTTTTTCGCTCTTCTGGCTCTCCAGGCGGAGGTTCCCGGGCCTTGGGAAAAAGACCAAACTGCGTTTGCCCCCTTTCGGGAATGCGTGATCTCTTTTGCCAGAGAGAATGCTTTGACGGGAGAGGCTGTTGCGTCGATCGAGCTTGCTGCGCGCTCTGAATGCCGCAGCGATCGATTGATCTTAGAACTGAGTATAGCGGGATCTGCCGCGCATTCGGCTGCAGATGCAGATAATCCAAAGTCGCCTTACTATACCTACGATCCTCATGCGCGGCTGGTCGGCATGGATCGAGATTTGTCGGAAGACGTGGCGGCTGAGGTAATTAACGCGCGTCGGAATCGGAATAAAAATGCTCAAAATTGAAAACCTCCACGCCGAAATCGACGGCAAACAGATCCTCAAGGGCCTCTCGCTCTCGCTGAATGCGGGCGAGGTGCATGCGATCATGGGGCCGAACGGGGCGGGCAAGTCCACGCTCGGTTATGTCCTGTCGGGGCGGCCGGGCTATGAGGTGACGGAAGGCTCGGCCACGTTCGACGGCGTCGATCTGCTGGAGCTTGCGCCGCATGAGCGTGCCGCCGCCGGACTGTTTTTGGGCTTCCAATATCCGGTCGAGATTCCGGGCGTGTCCAACCTCCAGTTCCTGCGCGAGGCGCTGAATGCGCAGCGCAAGGGTCGGGGCGAGGCGCCGCTTTCGGGTGGCGAATTCCTGAAGGTGGCGCGCGCGCAGGCGAGCGAGATCGGGCTCGATCCCGAGATGCTGAAGCGCCCCGTCAATGTCGGCTTTTCGGGGGGCGAGAAGAAGCGCGCCGAGATGGTGCAGATGGGGATCATCGATCCCAAGCTCGCCATCCTCGACGAGACGGATTCGGGCCTCGACATCGATGCGCTGAAGGCGGTGGGCGACGGCATCAACCGGATCATGCGCCGCCCCGACAAGGCCGTGCTGCTAATCACCCATTATCAGCGGCTGCTGGATTATGTGCGGCCGGATTTCGTCCATGTGCTGGCCGGCGGGCGCATCGTCCGCTCGGGCGGCCCGGAGCTTGCGCTGGAGCTGGAGCGCGAGGGCTATAAGGACATCGCGGCGTGACCACGCTCCCCACCAAGCGCGACGAGACATGGCGCTACAGCGATCTGGAGGCGGTCGCGACCGTGTGGCCGGTCGCGACGCACGCCCATGTCGTGGCGCCGGGCGAGGCGTTCGCGCTGCCGATCCTGATCGATGCGGGCGAGGGCGCTGTCACGATCGAGGACCATGAGATCGCGATCGGCGCGGGCGCGACCGCGACGGTGCATATCGCGATTGCGGGCGGGCGGCTGGGCCGCGTGTTCGTGAAGGCGACCCTGGCCGAGGGTGCGCATCTGGAACTGACCGGCGCGATCGTCGGCGGTGGCGCCGAGACGCACGAGATCGTCACCCGCGTCACCCATGCCGAGCCCAATGCCACCAGCGCGCAGACGGTGCGCGCGGTGCTGGGCGGCAAGGCTGTGGGCTCCTATCTCGGCAAGGTCGCCGTCGCGCGCGGCGCGCAGAAGACGGATGCGACCCAGTCCGCCAAGGCGATGCTGCTGGATCGCACCGCGACCGCGAACCTGAAGCCCGAGCTGGAAATCTTCGCGGACGACGTGAAGTGCGCGCATGGCGCCACCGTCGGCGAGCTGGATCGCGAGGCGCTCTTCTATCTGGCCGCGCGCGGCCTGCCGCCGGCCGAGGCGAAGACGTTGCTGCTGCGCGCGTTCGTGGGCGGCCTGTTCGAGGGCACGCCCGAGGCGGAGCGTTTCGACGCGGCGATCGACAAGGCGCTGGAGACGATGCTGTGAGTGCCCCCACGGATCCGTTCGTGCTGAGCGAAGTCGAAGCACGGGCTGCAGGGGATATCGCCCGGAACACGTCCTTCGACAGGCTCAGGACGAACGGTGGAACAGGGGCGGCTCCGCTCGACGTCCTCGCCGATTTTCCGGCGATCCCGGCGGGCTGGGCTTATCTCGATACGGCGGCAACGGCGCAGAAGCCCCGCCCCGTGATCGACGCGATCGCGCGGGCCTATGGCGAAACCTACGCGACCGTGCATCGGGGCGTCTATCAGCGCTCGGCGGACATGACGCTCGCTTATGAGGCGGCACGCGAGCGGGTGGCCAAGTTCGTCGGCGCGGGCTCTGCGGCCGAGATCGTCTATGTGCGCGGTGCGACTGAAGCGATCAATCTGGTCGCGACATGCTGGGCCGGCACGCAGCTGAAGGCCGGCGATCGCATCCTGCTGAGCCAGCTGGAGCATCATTCCAATATCGTGCCGTGGCAGCTGATGGCCGAGCGGACGGGCGTGGCGATCGATGTCGCGCCGCTGACGGCCGATCACAGGATCGATCTCGACGCGGTCGAGGCGATGCTGACGCCGCAGCACAAGCTCGTCGCGCTGGCGCATGTCTCGAACGTGCTGGGCTCGGTGCTCGATGTGAAGCGGGCCGCCGATCTGGCGCACAAGGTCGGCGCGAAACTGCTGGTCGACGGGTGCCAGGCGGTGGCGCGGCTGGCGGTTGATGTCCGTACGCTCGGCTGCGATTTCTACGTCTTCTCCGGGCACAAGCTCTATGGCCCCACCGGCATCGGCGTGCTGTGGGCGCGGCCGGAACTGCTGGAGGCGATGCCGCCTTATCAGGGCGGCGGATCGATGATCGATCGCGTCACCTTCGCCAAGACGACGTTCGCGCCGCCGCCGACGCGGTTCGAGGCAGGCACGCCGCATATCGTCGGCGCGCTAGGGCTGCATGCGGCGATCGATTATGTCGACGGCATCGGGCTGGATGCGATCCACGCGCACGAGACGGCTTTGGTGACGGCGACGCGCGCGGCGCTGGCGGACATCAACAGCGTCACGCTCTTTGGGCCGGAGGATTCGGCCGGCATCGTCAGCTTCGCGATCGAGGGGGTTCATCCCCACGATATCGGCACCATCCTCGACGAAGGGCAGGTGGCGATCCGCGCGGGGCACCATTGCGCGCAGCCGCTGATGGAGACGCTGGGCGTGCCGGCGACGGCACGGGCCAGCTTCGGCGTCTATAACGGCCCGGCCGACGTGGCGGCGCTGGTGAAGGGTATCGAACGGGTAAGGCGGATTTTCGGATGAGCGACGACAACACCCCCTTCCAGATCGAGGAGGTCGCCTCGGTGGCGCCGCCGCCCAAGGCGCGCGTCGACGATGCGGCCGAGGCGGATACGCCGGCGGAGACTGGGGCGGAGCGCCCGCGCGATTATCTGAGCGGTTTCCTCGCGGAAAAGCCGGTGCCGCTGTCGGGCGGCGAGCCGGGCGGCGCGCTATACGAAGGCGTGATCGAGGCGTTGAAGGAAATCTTCGATCCCGAGATTCCGGTGAACATCTACGATCTCGGCCTGATCTATGGTGTCGAGATCGCGGACGCGCATGCCGTGGTGACGATGACGCTGACGACGCCGCATTGCCCGGTGGCGGAATCGATGCCGGGCGAGGTGGAATTGCGCGTCGGCGCGGTGCCGGGGGTCGGATCGGCCGAGGTGAACCTCGTCTGGGATCCGCCGTGGGATCCGCAGAAGATGTCCGACGAGGCCAAGCTCGAACTCGGAATGCTGTGATATGATCGGGCCAAAGTAGTACTTTGGCCCGGATGAAAATGAGGCGATCGGGATTATATCCCGTTCGTCCTGAGCCCTTCGACGCCGCCTGCGGCGTTGCTCAGGGTAAACTACGTCGAAGGACGTGCTGCAGGTGAATCGTTCGAAGCCCGTGCTTCGACTTCGCTCAGCACGAACGGAGTTTGATGAGATGGCGACCATTGCCCGTCCCCGCCCTGCGGCCCTGAACCTCACGCCTTCGGCCGAGGGACGCATCGCCGCGCTCATGGCGCAGGCGCCCGAGGGTGCGGTGGGCGTGAAGCTCTCCACGCCGCGGCGCGGCTGCTCGGGCCTCGCTTATTCGGTGGATTATGTGACGGCGGCCGATCCGTTCGACGAGAAGATCGTGACGCCCGGCGGCGACTTCTATGTCGACGGCGCCTCGATCCTCTATCTGATCGGATCGACGATGGACTGGGTGGAAGACGATTTCACCGCCGGCTTCGTCTTCCAGAATCCCAACGCCAAGGGCAGTTGCGGCTGCGGCGAGAGCTTCACGGTATAAGTTTTTTGCGAAATGCGAGGAAGATCGCATTTCGGATAGCCGGTGCCGCGACGCGCCTCAGGCGCGCTGTCGATAGGCCCCGGAGCGGCTGGGATCGCTCCGGGGCTGGTGTCGATCAGGCGGCGGAGGAGACGCGCGTCGTGATCGTGCGGCGGCGGATGGCCGTGCCGATGCCGCCGAAGCCGACGAGCATCATCGCCCAGGTCGCGGGCTCGGGCACCGCGCTGGAAATGTCGGTGACGGTCAGCGTGTAATTGACCTGGATCGGATCGGTCGTGCGGTTGCGCGGAATGTCCGACAGACCGAACGTGCCGGTCAGGAAAACGGGGGCCGTCGTGGTGCCCGTGAAGAGCTGCGGGCCATAGACGGAAAACTGGGTCGGGAAACCGCCGAGATAACCGAGGAACACACCGCCCTGGCTGGTCAGGACCGAGAAGGTCGGGCCCGAATTGCTGTACGCGGCGGTTTCCACCACCGTGCTGTTCGGGCGCGTGAACGTGATCGGCACGCCATTGTAGCGGACCGAATTGTTCGGAATCGAAATGCTGGGCACGCGATCCGTATCGAGCGTGAACGAGGCGGTATATTTGCCGGGGACCGTGCCCTCGAGCTGATACAGCAGCAGCGCGGCATCAGCGGCGTGGGCGCCACCGAACAGAGCGGCGAACGCGACGAGCGACTTCCATTTCATGCAGGCACCCCATGGGACCGGCCGGAAACGTTATGTTTCCGAAACGAAAACCGATCCTTACCAAGATGTTAACGGTGCTGCATGACGGCCGGGTGACTCCCGGCCGCGCTTTATGGCTCAGAACTGCAGATTGTAACGCAGGCCCGCACCCATATCGTCCGGGGCGGCGGCGATGTTGCCGGGCTGGCGGCGCCAGAACAGGTTCGTCTCCAGCCAGCCGTCGCCGACGCGCAGGCCGGCATTGGCCTCCATGTCGCTCTCGCGACCCTGCGGGGCGAGGCTGACGAAGCGGCTGTCATAGCCGACCGCGCCGGTTTCATAATCGTAGCTGGTCGGCACGATCAGACCGAGGCCGCCGCCGGTCACGCGCGTCGGCAAGGCGAAGCGCAGGCCGATGCGGTTGCTGGCGCGCTCGCGCACCAGCCCGAGCGAGGCGGCCATGCTGCGCAGATCGGCCGAGGCGAGGATCCCGCCGCTCTGGCCCTGCGTCCAGCCGCGCCGCACGCTGCCATTGGCGGACCAGCCATCGCCCAGATCGAGGCGCGCATCCATGTCGATGAAGCGCGTCATGGCGCCGCCCGAGCCGAGCGCGGGGGCCAGCCGCGCGCCGAGCAGGCTGTGCGCCTCGCGCAGCGTGCCGAGATAGGCGGTCATCGCGAGGCGACCGAGCCTGCGGCCGACGCCGACGCGCATCTGGCTGTAGGCGGGCTCCAGCGTATCGGTGGGAAGCAGGCGGGCGAGGCGGCCCTGCTCGGCCTCCATGTGGAAATCGAGGCCGCCGTCGGTGCGGCGCATCGCCAGCGCGAATTGCGGACGGCGGGCCATATCGGTGCCGTAAGCGGGCGCGCGGGCGGAGAGGAAGCTGCCCTGTCCACCGGTGTCGCCCATGCGCGACGAGAGCGAGGCGGCGCCCTCGCCGAACGCCATGCCGGTGACGAAGCCGGGCGAGAAGCGGCTGATGATCGTGCCCGACGTGGGGCGGACGCGCTCCTCGTTGGCGGCGAATCCGCGCTGGCCGAAGCCCTGCCACGGCGCGTCGTCGAATCGCGGGGCCATCGTCGTCGAGACGGAGACGGGGCCGAGATCGGTGTTGCGCGTCATCAGATCGCTGCGCAGGCCCTCGCGCAGCGGACGGCCGCCGCCGGCGCGGTAGGTGCGCGTGGCGAGCGGCATGTTGAACGCGCGGCCATAGCTGTCGAGGATGATCGCGGAGCCGACCGAACTGGTCGTGAGATTCGAATCGCCCATCGCGGACGACATGACGCTCGCATCGGCGGTGGTGACGGGAACGGCGCTGCCGGCGAGGCTGGCCGTGCCGATCGGCTGGAAGGCCTTGGCGAGATTGAGCAGGCCCCGGCCATAGACGTCGTCCGTGCCGGTCGCGCCGGCATCGGTGGCGCTCTTGTAGAGGATATCGATGATCTGCGCCGGGGTGAGCGTCGGGAACGCCTGCTCCAGCAGCACGACGGCCGCCGCGATGGCGGGGGCGGCGAAACTGGTGCCCGAATAGAGGAAGTCCTGCCCGCTCTGGTTGAACGAGCGCACGCGTTCGCCCAGCGCCGTCAGATAATATTGGCCGAACGTGCCGGCCTTGTCCGAGAAGGACGAGATGGCGCCGGTGGCGTCGTGCGATCCGGCGATGATGACGAGGCCGTTGGCGGCGGTCGACGAGGCGATCTGGGCGAAGGCGTCGGGGCTGGCCGTGCCGTCATTGCCGGCGGCGACGACGACGATGATCCCGGCCGAGGTGGCGCGCTGGATGGCCTGCGCCAGCTGCCCGCTGGGCGAGGAGCCGCCGAGCGAAAGGTTGATCACCTTGGCGCCGTTGGTGCGCGCATAATCCACCGCCGTCGCCAGCGTGCTGTCCGCGAACTTGCAGCCGTCGGTGGTGCCGCAGGTGCCCGCCGTGTCGGCGCGCAACGCCAATACGCTCGCGCCCCAGGCGATGCCCTGAATGTCGCTGCCGTTGCGCGCGGCGATGGCGATGGCGCTGATCGCGGTGCCGTGCCCGTCCGTATCGTCGATCGTGGTGTTGCCGCCGAACGCGCGGCTGGCGCTGGAGATGCGCCCGGTGAATTCGGTGCCCACCGCCGTAAGGCCGCTGTCGACCACGGCCAGCGTCACGCCATTGCCGTTCACGCCCGCATTATAGGCCGTGATCGCGCTGATGTCGGTCGCGGCGTTCGAGATCTGATATTGGGAATCGTTGTAATTGGCGGCAGGCGCCGTGGGCGAGGCGACCGGATTGATGACGGTCGGCGTCGGTGTCGTCGTCGGGGTGGTGTTCGTTGTCGTCGGCGTCGTGGTGACGGTCGTCGTGGGAGTCGTGGTCGTGGTCGTTGTCGGCGTCGTCGTGGGCGTCGGGGTCGAACTGACCGAGCCGCCGCCACCGCCGCAGCCGGCGAGCAACGCAAGCGGAGCCGCCGCCAGACACCAACGCGCCCTGTTCCCCCGCACCACCATCTTTACCCTCAATGCCCCGTTTACCATGACAACGAAGCCGCTTCATATTGCGTGAGTATTGCGAGAGGGTTAGCAACGCGCCTCCCGATGCTGCCCGCCCTCGACCATATCGACGCCTGGATCTTCGATCTGGACAACACGCTGTATCCGGCGACGTGTGACCTGTTCGGCCTGATCGACCAGCGCATGACCGATTATGTGGCGCGCACCGCCGGCCTCGATCGCGAGGCGGCCTACCAGCTCCAGAAAAAGCTGTTTCGCGAGCATGGCACGACGCTCTCGGGCCTGATGACGCTCCACGAAGTGGATCCGCATCACTTCCTGGAGGATGTCCACGCGATCGAGATGGACGTGCTGGCGGAGGATCGCCGGCTGATCGAGTCGCTCGCGGCGCTGCCCGGCCGCAAGCTGATCTTCACGAACGGCGATGCGCCTTATGCGCGCCGCGTGCTCGAGCGAATCGGCCTGTCGGAAACGTTCGAGGCGATCCACGACATTCACGCCTGCGCCTATCAGCCCAAGCCGAGCGCCCATTCCTACGCGTCGATGATCGAGTCGTTCGGCGTGGATCCCACCCGCGCGCTGTTCGCGGACGACATGGCGCGCAACCTGAAACCGGCCAAGGACCACGGCATCACCACCCTCTGGATCGACAATGGATCGGAGCAGGTGGGGGAACTGGGCGCGGGCGACTGGATCGACTATCGGACCGGCGATCTCGGCGCCTGGCTCGCCGCAATAGTGAAGGACTGACACCAATATGACGATCGAACTGGCCGCGGCCATCGACGCCGCCTGGGAGGCGCGCGACACCCTTTCCTTCGCCACCAGGGGCGAAGTGCGGGATGCGGTGGACACGGCGATCGCGGGTCTCGATTCGGGCGCCTATCGCGTGGCCGAGAAGGGCGACGCCGGCTGGACGGTGAATCAGTGGCTGAAGAAGGCGGTGCTGCTCTCCTTCCGCCTGAACGACAATATGGTGATCGGTGCCGAGCAGGGCGGCCCGGCCTTCGACAAGGTGCCGTTGAAGTGGGCGGGCTGGGACGAGGCCGCGCACCGCGCCGCCGGCTTCCGCGCCGTTCCGGGCGCCGTCGTCCGCAAGGGCGCTTATGTGTCCAAGGGCTGCGTGCTGATGCCCAGCTTCGTGAATATCGGCGCCTATGTGGGCGAGGGCACGATGGTCGATACCTGGTCGACCGTGGGCTCCTGCGCGCAGATCGGCCGCAACGTGCATCTTTCGGGCGGCGTCGGCATCGGCGGCGTGCTGGAGCCGCTGCAGGCCGATCCCGTCATCATCGAGGACAATTGCTTCATCGGCGCGCGCAGCGAAGTGGCCGAGGGCGTGATCGTGGAAGAGGGCGCCGTCGTCTCGATGGGCGTCTATCTCGGCGCCTCCACCAAGATCGTCGATCGCGCGACCGGCGAAGTGACTCGCGGCCGCGTGCCGGCTTATTCGGTGGTCGTGCCGGGCACCCTGCCCGATCCGAAGGGCGGCCCCGGCCTCTATTGCGCGGTGATCGTGAAGCGCGTCGATGCGCAGACCCGTTCGAAAACCGGGATAAACGAATTGTTGCGCGATTGAGAGATTGTGGTGACCGACACCGGTTACCCTTGACCCGCCTGCGCTGAAATCCGAAAGACAGGCCCCTTCCGCCAAGCCCTTCCCCATCCAAGGTTTGCCGATGCCGATCGAGATCAAGATGCCCGCCCTTTCTCCGACGATGGAGGAAGGCACTCTCGCCAAGTGGCTGGTCAAGGAAGGGGATACGGTTTCGTCCGGCGATATCCTCGCCGAGATCGAGACCGACAAGGCGACGATGGAGTTTGAAACCATCGACGAAGGCACCGTCACCAAGCTGCTCGTCGCCGAAGGCACGGACGGCGTGAAGGTCGGCGCTGTCATCGCCATCATCGCGGCCGAGGGCGAGGACGCCTCCGCCCCGGCCGCCAAGGCGGCCGAGCCCGCCGCCGCCCCCAAGGCCGATCCGGTCCCGGCCAAGGCCGAGGCCGCACCCGCCAAGGCGGATGCGCCCAAGGCCGCGCCGCCGCCCGCCAGCGACGGCTCCCGCGTGAAGGCGAGCCCGCTCGCCCGCCGCCTGGCCGAGCAGCAGGGCGTGGATCTCGGCGCCGTCGCCGGCTCCGGCCCGAACGGCCGAATCGTGAAGGCCGATCTGGCCGGCAAGAGCGGCGCGGCGCCCGCCGCTGCCGCTCCTGCCGCCGCAGCGTCCGCGCCGGCCACCGTCGCGGCTCCGGCCGTGGCGCCCGAGGGCATCCCCGCCGAGACGTCCAAGCTGTCGAACATGCGCAAGACGATCGCGCGCCGTCTGACCGAATCGAAGCAGACCGTTCCGCACATCTACCTGACGGTGGACATCAATCTGGACGCGCTGCTGAAGCTGCGCGAGCAGCTGAATGCGGGCCTCGCCTCGCGCGGCATCAAGCTTTCGGTCAACGATCTGCTGATCAAGGCGCAGGCCGTGGCGCTGATGGAAGTGCCCGCCTGCAACGTGATGTTCGGTGGCGACACGCTGACCTCGTTCAAGCGCGCCGACATTTCGGTGGCGGTGTCGATTCCGGGCGGTCTGATCACGCCGATCATTACGGGCGCGGACACCAAGCCCGTCTCGCTGATCGCGACCGAGATGAAGGATCTTGCCGAGCGTGCGCGCGACGGCAAGCTGCAGCCGCACGAATATCAGGGCGGCACGGCCAGCCTGTCCAACATGGGCATGTTCGGCATCAAGCAGTTCGAGGCCGTGATCAATCCGCCCCAGGCGATGATCCTGGCGATCGGCGCGGGCGAGAAGCGGCCGTACATCGTCAATGACGCTGTCCAGATCGCCACGATCATGAGCGCCACCGGCAGCTTCGATCACCGCGCGATCGACGGGGCGGACGGCGCCAAGTTCATGGCCGCCTTCAAGCGCCTGGTCGAGGCGCCGCTGGGCATGCTGGCTTGAGCCAGGCCGAGGCCGAAATCCCCCCGCCCGGACAGCCCGCTGTCCGGGTGGTGGCGATGCCGGCCGACACCAATCCCTATGGCGACATCTTCGGTGGCTGGTTGCTGAGCCAGATGGACTCGGCCGCCGGCACCGTCGCCGCCCTGCACAGCCAGGGTCGTGCGGTGACGATCGCCCTCGACGGGATGACCTTTCACAAGCCGGTGAAGGTGGGCGACGTCATCTCGGTCTATGCCGAGGTGGTGGCGCAGGGGCGCAGCTCGATGAAGATCGATGTCTCCGCCTGGGCTCGCAAGCGCGCCTCCGAAGACACATATCGCGTGACGCATGCGACCTTCACCTTCGTCGCGATCGACAATGACGGGCGCCCGCGCCCGCTGGCTGACTAGGACGGGCGACCCCCGTCCGCTCAAGACTGATGGAGCACAGTAAAGTGGCCGACGCCTTCGATCTCATCGTCCTCGGTTCCGGCCCCGGCGGCTATGTCGCGGCCATCCGCGCGGCCCAGCTGGGCCTCAAGACCGCCATTGTCGAGCGCGAGCTGCTCGGCGGCATCTGCCTCAACTGGGGCTGCATCCCGACCAAGGCGCTGCTGCGCTCGGCCGAAATCTATCACTACATGCAGCATGCGAAGGATTACGGCCTCGCCGCCGACGCGATCAGCGCGGACATCGCGGCGGTGGTGAAGCGCTCGCGCGGCGTCGCCAAGCAGCTGAATCAGGGCGTCACGCACCTGATGAAGAAGAACAAGATCACCGTCTTCATGGGCACCGGAGTCCTCACGGCCAAGGGCAAGCTGACGGTGACGGCCGAGGACGGCAAGAAGACCGACCTCGAAGCCAAGAACATCATCGTCGCCACCGGCGCGCGGGCGCGCGACCTGCCCTTCGCCAAGGCGGACGGCAAGCGCATCTGGACCTATCGCACCGCGATGACTCCGCCGGAGATGCCGACCAAGCTGCTCGTGATCGGATCGGGCGCGATCGGCGTGGAGTTCGCCAGCTTCTACAACGACATGGGCGCCAAGGTCACCATTGTGGAGATGCTCGACCGGATCGTGCCGGTGGAGGACAAGGACGTCTCCGCGCATCTGGAGAAGGCGTTCAAGAAGCAGGGCATGACGATCCTGACGTCCACCGGCGTCGAGAAGATCGAGACGACGGCCACCGGCATCAAGGCCTCGATCAAGGGCAAGGACGGCAAGGTCACCGTCGAGGATTTCAGCCATGTGATCGTGGCGGTCGGCATCGCGCCGAACACCGAGAATGTCGGCCTGGAGACGCTCGGCGTGAAGATGGAGCGCGGCCACATCGTGACCGACGCCTCGTGCAAGACCAACGTGGACGGCCTCTACGCGATCGGCGACGTCACCGCGCCGCCGTTCCTCGCGCACAAGGCGAGCCACGAGGGCGTGATCGCGGTCGAGGCGATTGCGGGCAAGCATCCGCATGCGATGGACGTCCGCAACATTCCGGGCTGCACCTATTGCCACCCGCAGGTCGCCTCCGTCGGCCTGACCGAGGCGAAGGCGAAGGAAGCCGGCTATGAGGTGAAGGTCGGCAACTTCCCCTTCATCGGCAACGGCAAGGCGATCGCGCTGGGCGAGCCGGAAGGCTTCGTGAAGACCGTGTTCGACGCGAAGACCGGCGAGCTGCTGGGCGCGCACATGATCGGCGCGGAAGTGACCGAGATGATCCAGGGCTACACGATCGGCAAGACGCTGGAGACAACCGAGACGGAGCTGATGGAAACCGTCTTCCCGCATCCGACGATCAGCGAGACGATGCATGAGGCGGTTCTGGCCGCATACGGTCGCCAGCTGCACATGTGATCGGGGCCCGGAAGGGCCGGTGATATCGAGAGGGAGGGGACGCAATTCCCCTCCCTTTTTCGTGGCCATTGCGGGATTCTCCCGGACGCAATATCCGCGCTCGCTGCCGTGCTGCCCGACGGCCCCGAAACGCGCCCGTCCGGAGCGCGGTCGACGGGGCGGGGCGAGATGGGGCGAGAGCGGGTGGCACGAATGTCGACGATGACCGATACGCGTCCGGCCGGGGAAGGCCGGGCCGGCTCCGCCGCGGCGGTGGCGCTCGCCGCCCTGCTGCTCTGTCTCGCCGCGCTGGCCGCGCGCTGGCCGGGTGTCGCGATGTACGACACCATCTCCCAATATGAGCAGGCGCTGTCGGGCGATTTCGAGGATTGGCACCCGCCGATCATGGCGCGCACCTGGGCGCTGCTGATCCATGTCTGGCCGGGCACGCCGCCTTTCCTGATTCTGCAGCAGGCCCTGTGGTGGGGCGGGCTCGGCCTGCTCGCCGCGGCCCTCGCGCGCACGGGCCGGAGCGGGGCGGCGTGGGCGGTGCTGGCGGTCGGCGCCTTCCCGCTGTTCGTCGGGTGGGACACGGTGGTGCTGAAGGACGCGCAGCTCGCCTCCTGCCTCGTCGCCGCGACCGGCCTCGCCGCGCATGTCCGCTTTGCCGGGCGCGGCCTGCCGCGCTGGGCGGCAGGGGCGATCCTCGTCCTCCTTGCTTACGCTACCCTCGTGCGCGGCAATGCCGTGTTCGCGACGGTGCCGCTGGGGCTGGCCCTGTTCGGCTGGCTGGGCGTGCGGGCGTGGTGGACGCGCGGCGCGCTGATGCTGGCCGCGATCCTCGCCGTGCTGGTGGTGGGTCCGCTGATCAATCACGGGGTGCTGCAGGCGCGATCGTCGAAGGTGGAGCGCACGCTGCCGCTCTATGATGTCGTCGGCATCGCGCATCATGCCAGGCTTCCCGACGTGCCGGGGGCGGAGCCCGGACAGTGGCGGGAGGGCGAGCGCAAGGCCTGCTACACGCCCTATTTCTGGAATCCGTACGGCATGCCCAGCCAGTGCGAGCCGCTGGGCGACGCCATCGCCTTCCATTATCCAAGCGGCGGCCCGATCATCAAACTGTGGCTGCGCCTCGTCGTGACGCATCCGGTGGCATGGGCCGAGCATCGCCTGCGCCACTTCAATTCGAACATCCGCTTCCTCGTCGGCACGGGCGAAGCCGATGCCGCGCCGCCCGCCGGATCGGAGAAGAACGAGGTCGGGCTGGGCGCGCCGCCGAGCGCGGCCGGCAAGGCGCTGGTGGGCGCGGCCGCCTTCGTCGCGGTGACGCCGCTGGGCTGGCCGGTCACGTGGCTGGCGCTGGCGATCGCCCTGCTCGGCGCGGTGCGCGAGGTGCGCTCGCCGGTCGCCGCGCTGGGCGCGACGCTCGCTTTCTCCGCGATCGTGATGAGCGCGAGCTACGGCGTGGTCAGCATCGCGAGCGACCTGCGCTATCATCTCTGGTCGATGGTCGCCTCCGCGCTGGCGCTGGTGCTGCTCGTGTCGGCAGACGCGCTGGATCGGCGGCGGTGGCGGATCGGGGTGGCGCTGGTGACGGCGATCTGCCTGATCGGAATCGCGGCGCGGGTGGTGCTGCCGCCCGAGCCTTATCCCTATCCGGTCTTCGGCCGCCTGTCGGGCGCGGCATGACCCGGTCGTCGCGGCTGTCGGCCTCGCCGCCGGCGCTCGCGCTCGATTCGCGGCGCATCCTGTGGATCGTGATCGCGGTGGCGCTGCTGTTGCGCCTGCCGCTCGTCTTCTGGGAGCTGTTTCACCACCCGGATGAGGCGTGGCAATATCTGGAGCCGGCGCATGGCCTCGTCACCGGCTGGACGATCGTGCCGTGGGAATATCGGGTGGGGATCCGCACCTGGCTGATCCCGACATTCCTTACCGGGCCGATCGCGGCGGGCAAGCTGCTGTGGCCGGAGAGCCTCCACTATCTGCTTCCGCTGCGGGTGATGATGACATTGCTGTCGCTCGTCATCGTCGGTTACGGGACGGCGCTCGCGCTGCGCATCTCGCGCTGGCACGGGCTCGTCGCCGGGCTGGTGCTCGCGACGGCGTTCGACCTCGTCTATTTCGCCGCGCGCGCCTTGTCGGACAGTCTCGCGCCGGTGCTGGTGCTGCCCGCTTTGTGGCTGCTGCTGCCACGCGAAGGGCAGGGGAGCCGACGCTTCCTCCTCGGCGGCCTGCTGCTCGGGCTGGCCTTCGCCGTCCGCTTCCAACTGGCGCCGGTGCTGGGCCTCATCGCGCTGATCGGCTGCCGGCTCGACCTGCGCCGCTGGCTGATGCTGATCGGCGGCGGGGTGGCGGGTCTGGCGATCGACGGGCTGGCCGATCTCGCGCAGGGGGCGGTGCCGTTCCGCTGGGTGATCGAGAATTTCCGGATCAACCTCGTCGAGAACAAGAGCGCTTTCTACGGGGTGGAGCCGCCGCTCTGGTATGCCGCCAACCAGATCCGCGTGTGGGGCTGGGCGACGATCCCGATCCTGGCGCTCGCCGCGATCGGCGCGCGCCGGATGCCGGCGGTGGCCCTGATCGCGCTCGCCAATGTCGCGATCCATGCGGTGATCCCGCACAAGGAATATCGCTTCCTTTTCCTCTCGATTACTTTGGTGTGGCTGCTGGCGGGCGTGGGGCTGGGCGATGCGCTGGCGCTGCTGGTCGCGCGGCGGCCGGGTGCGCGCCGCTGGCTGCCGATCGGTGGCGTGGCGCTGCTCCTGTTCACCACGGCGGCGATCGCGACGGCCCCGGCCAACGACACCTGGGCCTCTAACAAGAGGGTGATCCGGCTGATGCGCGCGGCGCATGACGTGCCGGGCATTTGCGGGCTCGCCTTCGTCCAGCCGCTCAATGCGCTGCAGGCGAGCTATGCCTATTTCGATCGCGCGGTGCCGATCTAC
Source organism: Sphingomonas sp. AP4-R1 (assembly GCF_013113735.1). Lineage (NCBI taxonomy): Bacteria > Pseudomonadati > Pseudomonadota > Alphaproteobacteria > Sphingomonadales > Sphingomonadaceae > Sphingomonas > Sphingomonas sp. AP4-R1. Next base: position 822,210 of record NZ_CP053346.1, on the reverse strand, counting down.
GTGTTCGACCAGCCCGAGGCGTATCGCGATGTGCGCCGGCTGGGCGGCGCCTTCAACGCGGCGATCACCTCATCCGATCGAGTGGGGCTGCTAGGTCCCGGCTATCGGCGGATCGACTGCTATGTGAGCAACAAGGCGCGGCGAAAGCAGCGCACTCTTCCGCTCCTGCCCGATCAGTGCCTGTTCGTGCGCGCGGGCGGCTGCTCCGGCACGCTCCCGGCCGACTATGGCATGAACGCCGCGCTGGCGCGCAAGGGCGAATAGGCCGCGTCAGCGGGCGGGTGCGCGCAGCGCCCACACCCGATCCGTGTCGGCATGGCGGCTGCCGTCGTGCGTCTCGGAAAAGACCAGCCGGTAGTCGCGGGCCAGACCCGCGCGCAGGATCGCCTGCGTGCGGACATTGACCTCGTCATCCTCCACCAGCCGATCGACGATCACGGCCGGGCGCCGGGCGAGGATGCGGCGCGTCTCCGCCTCCGGATCGACGCCGATCGCGCCCGCCTCGCGCGCGAGGCTCAGGTGGAAAGGGAAGGGCCAGCGCGTGGGCATGCAGGCGTGGCTGAGGTGATAATAGATCGGCTCGCCATAGAAGATATAGAGGCAGCCGCCGTGGAGGTTCGCGGCGATCGCCTGCTCCATCCGCCGGGCGAAGGCGGCATCGCCGCGCTTGTGCTGCCATTTGCGGGCCTCGATGGGCATGCGGACGAGCAGCAGGGCCAGTGTGAAGCCCGCCAGCACCACGCCCACATTCCGCGTGCGCAGCGAGAAGGCGGCGGCCGAGATCACGGCGAGCGGCGGCAGCAGCGGCAGCGCATAATGCTCGAAATAGGTGCCGAACACGGCAAAGCCGAACAGGGCCGCCATCAGCCAGCCGAGCAGAAAGCGATGCGCGGCGATCCCGGAGGAGGATTGCCGCGAGGGGAGATGATCGCGCAGCAGCCATTCGCCCACCAGCGGCGCCGCGAGCAACGGCGCGATGCGCGCGGCGATCTTGCCGAGATTCTTCAGCGGCGTGCCGGTGGCGTCGTCCGCCCGCGCGAAGATCGAGCCGACATTGGCGTAGAGGAAGGCGTCGTTCCGGCCGATCGCGACATAATAGCCCCAGGCGATCAGCGTGGGTGCGAGCGCGATGGCGATCCAGAGAAGGGCATCCGCCGCGATCCGGGCCGGGCGCGCGCCGCCGCGATAGGCGAGCCAGAGCAGCACCAGCCCGAAATAGACGCCCTCGAAGAGCGCGGTGGGCTTCAGCTGGAGCGCCACGCCGATCAGCAGCATCGCGCCTGCGCCGTGCCAGCGGATCGCCGTGGCCGTGGCGGGGCGGAGGGCGAGGCGCAGCACGATCAGCGCCGCCAGCGTGACGGGCAGATTGTAGAAGATCGGCGTCTGGCCACCGCTCCCGCCGATCAGCGCGGCGGCGGGAATATAGGCCAGAGCCGCGGCGAGCGCCGCCAGCGGATGCGCGATCCGGCGCGCGAGAATCGCGATGACGACGGTGGTGGCGCTGGCGAACAGGGCCGCCACCACCTGATACTGGACGATGCCGTCGCCGCCGAGCAGCCGGATCGCGGCATAGAAGACGAACAGCCCCGGCGGCTTGCGATCCCAGATGTCGAGATAGGGGATCGCGCCGTGGAGCATCCGATCGCCGACGAGGAGGTAGAATTCCTCGTCCACGTCGATCAGGGGATAGCCGAACGTCAGGCTCCGCAAGCCGAAGGCAGCCAGCGCCAGCAGCACGAGGCCGATGCGCCAGCGGCGATCGCTCCACGCAGGCGTGGGGAGCAGGGGAAGGCGTCCGGCCGGAGCCGGCCGGGTCACGCCCGGCGCCAGGTCACGAAGGAGGAGGCCGCGTAATTCCAGACCGCGCCGACGGCGGCGCCGGCCAGACCGCCGACCCACCAGACGCGCCGCTCGTCATAGACCATCTCGCTGATCCCGACCTGGGCGATGGCGCCGATGCCGCAAACGAGCGTGAAGGTCGCCAGGCCGCGCAGCCAGGCCAGACCGCGCAGCCGGCGATCATTGTAGGTCAGCCAGTTGTTGAGCGCGAAATTGAACAGGATCGACAGCGCCACCGCCATCGTCTGCGCGGCGCGGAAGCCGAGGCCCACGCCGTTCAGCAGCATGTCCAGCGCGCCGAGATTCACGATCAGGCCGGCCGCGCCGACCGCGAGGAACAGGATCATCCGCGCCGGGATCGCGCCGCCCGTGACCTTGTCGAGCAGCAGCAGCAGATATTCCAGCGCGACCATCGAATCGAGCTTGCTCTCGCCCGCCTGACGGGGGCGGAACGTGTAGGGCACCTCGGCCACGGCCAGCGGGCGGGGCGAGGAGGCGAGCAGATCGAGCAGGATCTTGAAGCCGACGCCCGACATGTTGGGCACGGCATCCAGCACGGCATCGCGCCGCGCGACGAAGAAACCGGACATGGGATCGGACACGCGCGTCTTCGTGACGACGGCGGCGAGGCGGGTGGCGAACTCGCTCTTGCGGACGCGGCTGGCCTCCCACTCGCCGCACGATCCGCCCTTGGCGTAGCGCGTGCCGACCGCGACGTCGGCACCGGCGAGGACGGCATCGTGCAGGCGGGGCAGGATCGCCTCGTCATGCTGCATGTCCGCATCGATCGAGGCGACGACGGGCGCGGTGGTGGCCATCATGCCTTCGAGAATGGCGGTGGAAAGGCCGCGGCGGCCGTGGCGGCGGATCAGGCGCACGTCGCGGCGCTCGCGGGCGATCGCCTCGATCGCTTCCTGCGTGCCGTCGGTCGAGCCGTCGTCGACGAAGATCGCCTCCCACTCGCGACCGGCCAGCGCGCGGGCGAGTGCCTGCAACAAAGGCGCGACATTGTCGCGCTCGTTGAGCGTGGGGATGATGACGGCCAGCGCCAGCGGACGGATGTCCACAAGCGCATAAGGGCGTGCCGGAAGGCGGAGCGGTGCGTTCATGGCCGCAATGTCCATGCGCCCGTTTGCTTAACGATTGCCGAATGCGGCGTTACGTAGCCGGAATGTTGCAGCCGATCCGGCCCTATTCACGATAGGGCGGGGCGATCCGGAGGCGGGCTGAAAATCCAGCGATCACCGGATGTTGGCTACATTGTAACGAAACAGCTCGTCCTGCGAGAGACAGCGCCGAGTCGAGGTGTCGCCGCTCGCGCCGGCGACGGCCTTCTGCCGGTACATCACCTCAGTCAGCAATTTGCGCGAGACGCCCATCCGGATCAGGAAATCATTGTCCTCGCTGGCGAGAAGCGCCGATCCCTGCTCGACATCCCCGATCACGCCCACGGCCTCCTTGTAGCCGCGCTGCGCCTCCGCCGCGATCACGCCGCCGTCGCCGGTGAAGGTGAACATGTGGACGATGAAGAGGCCGCCCGGCTCGACCGCGCGGATCGGCCCGCCCATGAACAGGAAATTGCAGGCGGAGAAGCAGGCCCAGCCGGCGGGAATGCGCGTGGGGATGCCCGCCTTGCGGACGACGAGGCCCGCCTTGTTGCCCGCCTCCGCATCGCCGCCGGGCGAGCGCACGACGATCTCGTCGATCGGCTTCGACTTCGCGATCGCCGCCTCCAGCCGGGCGACGACATCGGAATCGATCCGGCCCTCGGCGAACAGGATCGTGCGGCCGTCCTTCTTCTCGGGCGTGAACTTCATCGCCGGATAGGCGGACCAGTCCGGATTGAGCGGACAGGTAGGGTTCTTCGGATCCATCTGCCCGGCCATCTGCGTCTGGGCCTGCGCGCCGGTGGCGAGCAGCATCAGCAGGCCGGCCATCGCGCGCATCATCAGGCGGCGATCGTGTAGCCGGAGGCGCCGCGCGCGCGGCACATCTTCTTGGGCACCGTCGTCTCCTCGCCGTTGACGATGATCACGTCGGTCACCTGCACGCAGCTGGAGCCGTCCGATTCCTCGCTGCGCGCGGTGAGGGTGGAGGTGCCGGAGACGCCCTCGCGACTCTCGCTCTTCCATTCGGAGGAGGTGCCGATCTCGCCCTGGCGCACCACCGTCTGCGTCGCGGTGGCGGCCTGCTTCTGCTCGCCCTGATCCAGCCGGCAGGCGATCGCGTCGCTCAGCACGCCGGCGACTTCGGGAATCGGCACGAACTGGGCGATGCCGGTGCTGCCCAGCGCGCGGCTGGTGGCGTTGCCGAACATCTGGCCCATCATCGCGGCGCCCTTGCTGCGCTGGCCGCGCTTGCACGTGCCGTCATCCGAACCGCTGCTGGACGAACTGGAGGAGGAGGGCGGCGTGATCGAGCGCAGGAAGGAGCCGAACTGGGCGGCGCCCGGCTCGGCGGCGGCAACAAGAGCGATCAACGCACCGGTGAAGCGAAGCAATCTCACGAGTCCCCTAACTCCAAGTCGCCTTCTCTGAATGCTTCGTGCCCCAGAGTGACGCGGGCAGCAAGTTTGCGCTTCCTCGATTGACGAAAGCGGGCCCGAAGAGGCATCACCGCGCAGGTTCACGGCGTTTGAGGGGCAATGCTTGTGAAAATCGGCAGAAAATCCGCATTTTTTGCGTCCGCGATCACGTTTGCGGGGATCGCTGCCCCGCCTGCCACGCAACAAAAGGTGACCGGGCCGGTCGCCGTTTACTGGGTGAGCGCCGCCACTTCGAGCGGGTTCGGCTTCGGCGGGCTCGGATCCGGCCAGAAAAAGCCTTCGATGGGCGACATCATGTCGATGATGCGCGGCGGTGGAAGTCGGCCGATCCATCTGCTGGAACTGGCGCTCGGCTCCAGCCGCACCGCGCCCGCGCCCGATGCGAATCACCTGCCCGGCACGGGCCCGGCGCTCCCGCTCGTCACGCCCACGCAGGGCCCGCCCGCCCGGCAGGCGGAGGAAACGCGCGACCAGCCCGACATCAAGGAACCGCCCAAGGCGCGCATCCTGATCTACTGGGGCTGCGGCGAGAAGGCGCCGGCCGGCCAGCCTTTCGTGCTGGATCTTTCGAAGATCATGGCCGGCCAGCCCATGCCGCGCCTGCCCTATGTGACGGTCCACCACCAGAATCCGCCGACGGTCGGCCGCTATGCCACGTTCGGCGGCTGGCCCAACGCCAGGTCGCGCGACCAGCAGGTGCCGCAGAGCCTGCTCGGCAGCCATCAGGTGAAGGGCAATTATTCGCCCGACATCGCCTTCATCCTGCCGCCCGGCAAGGACTGGATGCCGCCGCTGCAGCTGGACGCCGCGGGCAAGAGCCCCGGCGGCGGCACGATCCTGCGCTGGCAGGCGATTCCCGCCGCCACCGGCTATTTCGCCACCTTGTTCGGCGGGGCGGCCGAGGGCGGTCGCGAGGACGGCGCGACGATCGTGATGTGGAGTTCCAGCGGCGTGCAAGTGTTCGCCGATCAGGGGCTGCTCGACTTCCTCGCGCCGGCCGAGGTGAAGCGGCTGATCGATCAGAAGGTGGTGATGCCGCCCGCGACGACGCAATGCGTCGTGCCTGCGGAGGTGACGACTCAGGCGCGCTCGGGCATCGTCTCGATGATCGCCTATGGCGACGAGGCCAATTTCGCCGATCCGCCGCGCCCGGCCGACCCCAAGGTGCCGTGGAACATCAGCTGGACCACCAAGGTGCGGTACAAGTCCACCACGGGGCTGATTCTCGGCATGCCAAGCGGGCCGGCCGGCGACGAATCCAATCGCGGGCGCGATGCGATCGAGGGGCAGCGGCCGCCGGAACAGTCGAAAAAGAAGGGCGGCCTGTTCAACAAGCTGAAGGGGGCGGTGAGCCCGTTTTGAGGGCGGAGCGGCCTGCGCACCGGCGTATTCCTGCGAACGCAAAACTCCAGGGCAGCAGGCGTCGCATTTGAAGCTCTGGGCTCCTGCGTTCGCAGGAGCACGGCGGATCTCTGAAAGCCGCAGGGCAGCCGAAGAGCGAGAACTCGGCGCCTTTCGCATCCCCAGGGGACTCAGGTTGACCGGATCGGTCCCTCCGCCTATAGGCCGCCACCGTTCGAGGCCGGTTCTCCGGCGCCGGATGCATGAACATTGCCGTTGCTTGCAGGGCACCAAGGCGATCGGAACCGATCGTCTGGGGCCTTCCGTGCATTTCTTCGATCTGCGGTGTCTTCGGACATGAAGCGGGGCGAGCGCGGTAAAGTAACCCTAAGATGAGGTGAAGGGCTTCAATGCCGACAATTAACCAGCTGATCCGCAAGGGTCGCGAGCCGCAGAAGGCCAAGTCCAAGGTCCCTGCGATGGAGCAGAACCCGCAGAAGCGTGGCGTTTGCACCCGCGTCTATACGACGACCCCGAAGAAGCCGAACTCGGCGCTCCGCAAGGTGGCCAAGGTTCGTCTGACCAATGCCCGCGAAGTCATTTCGTACATTCCGGGTGAGGGTCATAACCTGCAGGAGCACTCGGTGGTGCTGATCCGTGGCGGCCGCGTTCGCGACCTTCCCGGCGTCCGCTATCACGTGCTGCGCGGCGTGCTCGACACCCAGGGCGTCAAGAACCGCAAGCAGTCCCGCTCCAAGTACGGCGCCAAGCGTCCGAAGTAAGCCGATCGGCCCGGTTCGCCTCCAGCTTCGCTGGGGCTGCCGGCCAGTCCGATCATCCAGGCTGAAGCATTAGAAGGAAAATCAGATGGCACGTCGTCGTCGTCCCGAGAAGCGCGAGATCCTTCCCGATCCGAAGTTCGGGGATATCATTCTCTCCAAGTTCATGAATTCCGTCATGCTCGACGGCAAGAAGTCGGTCGCCGAGACGATCGTCTATTCGGCCCTCGAAACCGTCGAGACCCGCGCCAAGCGCGAGCCGATCGGCGTGTTCCATGACGCGCTCAACAACATCCGTCCGGGCATCGAGGTCCGCAGCCGCCGCGTCGGCGGCGCGACCTACCAGGTCCCGGTCGAGGTTCGCCCGGAGCGCTCGCAGGCTCTGGCGATCCGCTGGCTGATCGCCGCCGCCCGCGGCCGTTCGGAGCACACCATGTCGGCGCGCCTTTCGGGCGAGCTGCTGGATGCGGCGAACAATCGCGGCAACGCGGTGAAGAAGCGCGAAGACACGCACCGCATGGCGGAAGCGAACCGCGCGTTCAGCCACTACCGCTGGTAACATTGTCGCTCTAGCAGCGACGACCTACATCTGGGGAGCCGGCGCCGTCGGCTCCCCATACGCTTAAGGAAAGCCCGATCATGGCCCGCAGCCATCCGCTCGAACGATATCGCAACATCGGCATCATGGCGCACATCGATGCCGGCAAGACGACCACGACCGAGCGTATCCTGTATTACACCGGCAAGTCGTACAAGATCGGCGAGGTCCATGAGGGCACCGCCACGATGGACTGGATGGAGCAGGAGCAGGAGCGCGGGATCACGATCACGTCCGCTGCCACGACCTGTTTCTGGAAGGGCGAGGACGGCAACGGTCTCGAGCACCGCATCAACATCATCGACACCCCCGGCCACGTCGACTTCACGATCGAAGTCGAGCGTTCGCTGCGCGTGCTCGACGGCGCGGTCGCCTGCTTCGACGGCGTCGCCGGCGTGGAGCCGCAGTCCGAGACGGTGTGGCGCCAGGCGGAGAAGTACAAGGTTCCGCGCATGTGCTTCGTCAACAAGCTGGACCGCACGGGCGCCAGCTTCGAGCGCTGCGTCGACATGATCAAGGATCGTCTGGGCGCCCGCCCGGCCGTCCTGTATCTCCCGATCGGCATCGAGGGCGGCTTCAAGGGCCTCGTCGACCTGGTCGAGAATCGCGCGATCGTGTGGCTCGAAGAGTCGCTGGGCGCGAAGTTCGAATATCAGGCGATTCCGGACGATCTGGCCGATGCCGCCGCGACCGCGCGCGCCGAGCTGATCGAAATGGCCGTCGAGCAGGACGACGCGGTCATGGAAGCCTATCTGGAGGGCAATGAGCCCGACGTGGCGACGCTGAAGAAGCTGATCCGCAAGGGCACGCTGAACTTCTCGTTCGTGCCGGTGCTGTGCGGCTCGGCGTTCAAGAACAAGGGCGTGCAGCCCCTGCTCGACGCCGTGATCGACTATCTGCCGAGCCCGCTCGACATTCCGCCGGTCCAGGGCCTGAAGCTCGACGGCGAGACGCCCGATTCGCGTCCGGCAGAGGATACGGCGCCGATGTCGGCGCTCGCGTTCAAGATCATGAACGATCCCTTCGTGGGCACGCTCACCTTCGCCCGTATCTATTCGGGCAAGATGGAAGCCGCCACGACCGTCACCAATTCGGTGAAGGACAAGAAGGAAAAGGTCGGTCGCATGCTGCTGATGCATGCGAACAGCCGCGAGGACATCCAGGAAGCGTTCGCGGGCGACATCGTCGCTCTGGCGGGCCTGAAGGACACGACCACGGGCGACACGCTCTGCGCGTCGAACGCGCCGATCATCCTGGAGCGCATGGAGTTCCCGGATCCCGTGATCGAGCTTTCGGTGGAGCCGAAGACCAAGGCCGACCAGGAAAAGATGGGCGTCGCGCTCAATCGTCTGGCGCGCGAAGATCCCTCGTTCCGCGTGTCTTCGGACAATGAGAGCGGCCAGACCATCATCAAGGGGATGGGCGAACTCCATCTCGAGATCCTGGTCGACCGCATGAAGCGCGAGTTCAAGGTCGAGGCGAACATCGGCGCTCCGCAGGTCGCCTATCGCGAGTCGCTGAGCCGCAAGGTCGACATCGACTACACCCACAAGAAGCAGTCGGGCGGCTCGGGCCAGTTCGGCCGCGTCAAGATCACGGTCGAGCCGGGCGAGCGCGGCCAGGGCGTGATCTTCGTCGACGAGGTCAAGGGCGGCAACGTGCCGCGCGAGTACATCCCGTCGGTGGAAAAGGGCATTCGCGAGATCGCGGCGACGGGTGTGAAGATCGGCTTCCCGCTGATCGACTTCACCGCGACGCTGACGGACGGCGCCTACCACGACGTCGACTCGTCGGCGCTGGCGTTCGAAATCTGCGCCCGCGGCGCGATGCGCGAAGCGGCCCAGAAGTCCGGCATCAAGATTCTCGAGCCGATCATGAAGGTCGAGGTCGTGACGCCGGAAGATTATCTGGGTGACGTGATCGGCGATATGAACAGCCGCCGTGGCCAGATCCAGGGCACCGACAGCCGCGGCAACGCACAGGTCGTCGAGGCGATGGTGCCGCTGGCGAACATGTTCGGCTATGTGAACCAGCTCCGCTCGTTCACGCAGGGCCGCGCGCAGTACACGATGCAGTTCAGCCACTATGACGAAGTCCCGGCCAACGTGGCCGAGGAAGTCGTCGCGAAGCTGGCGTAAGCAGCGCTTGCCTTTGGGAAGAACTCCCGCAAGGCTGGCGTAACTCAAAAAAGCTGTTATGGGCGCACCCCGTTTGGCGGTGCGCCCGTCATTCCCATCAGATTCGAAGCAAGGTAGGAAACATGGCGAAGGCGAAATTCGAGCGGACGAAGCCGCACTGCAACATCGGCACCATCGGGCACGTCGATCACGGCAAGACGTCCCTCACGGCCGCCATCACCAAGGTCCTCGCCGAAACCGGCGGCGCGACCTTCACCAGCTATGCCAACATCGACAAGGCTCCCGAGGAGCGCGAGCGCGGCATCACCATCTCGACCGCGCACGTCGAGTATGAGACCGAGCAGCGCCACTATGCGCACGTCGATTGCCCGGGCCACGCCGATTATGTGAAGAACATGATCACCGGCGCCGCGCAGATGGACGGCGGCATCCTCGTCGTGTCCGCGACCGACGGCCCGATGCCGCAGACCCGCGAGCACATCCTGCTCGCCCGTCAGGTCGGCGTGCCGGCTCTGGTCGTGTTCATGAACAAGGTCGATCTGGTCGACGACGCCGAGATCCTGGAGCTTGTCGAGCTCGAGATCCGCGAGCTGCTCTCGTCCTACGACTTCCCGGGCGACGACATCCCCGTCATTCCGGGTTCGGCCGTGTGCGCCCTCGAGGACAAGCAGCCCGAGATCGGCCATGACGCCGTTCTGAAGCTGATGCAGGCTGTCGACAGCTACATCCCGCAGCCGGAGCGTCCGCTGGACAAGCCGTTCCTGATGCCGATCGAAGACGTGTTCTCGATCTCGGGTCGCGGCACGGTCGTCACCGGCCGCGTCGAGACCGGCATCGTCAAGGTTGGCGAGGAAGTCGAGATCGTCGGCCTCAAGGACACCCGCAAGACCACCGTCACGGGCGTCGAGATGTTCCGCAAGCTGCTCGACTCGGGCCAGGCCGGCGACAACATCGGCGCGCTGCTCCGCGGCGTCGGCCGTGAGGACGTCGAGCGCGGCCAGGTTCTCTGCAAGCCGGGCTCGATCAAGCCGCACACCCAGTTCTCTTCGGAGGTCTATGTCCTCTCGAAGGAAGAAGGCGGCCGTCACACGCCGTTCTTCGCGAACTACCGTCCGCAGTTCTACTTCCGCACGACCGACGTGACGGGCGAAGTGGTTCTGCCGGAGGGCACCGAGATGGTGATGCCCGGCGACAACGTGCAGCTCGGCGTGAAGCTGATCGCACCGATCGCGATGGAAGAGGGCCTGCGCTTCTCGATCCGTGAAGGCGGCCGCACCGTCGGCGCCGGGGTTGTCGCGTCGATCACCGCGTAATATAGGCGTCAGCCTCAATGAGCCGGCCGATTCTCTTCGGAGAGTCGGCCGGTTTGCTTTTAATGAGAGGTCGTTCCGCCGCCCACGAGGGCGGGGCATCGGCCCAGGCTCTTTCGCATTGGTAGGAATCCCATGGACAGCAACATCCGCATTCGCCTGAAGGCGTTCGACCATCGCATTCTCGACCAGGCGACCGGCGAGATCGCCGACACCGCTCGCCGCACCGGCGCGCTGACCCGTGGCCCGATTCCCCTGCCGACGCGCATCGAGAAGTTCACGGTCAACCGTGGCCCCCACATCGACAAGAAGAGCCGCGAGCAGTTCGAGGTGCGCACCTACAAGCGCCTCCTCGACATCGTGCAGCCCACCCCGCAGACGGTCGACGCGCTGATGAAGCTCGATCTCGCCGCAGGTGTTGATGTCGAGATCAAGTTGGCGTAAGGCGCCAGCACCGCCGGATCGGGTGATTCCCTTTCCGGCGCTTTTAGCTTCCCGCTCTCGTCGTCGACCTTCGGGTCCGCCGCTGCGGTGGAAGTAGAAAGCAAGGATACCGAACGGCCGGTTCCGCAAGGGAGCGTCCGTTGCCTGCGTCCCCGCTTTCGACATTCGGGCGAAGGATCGCCTGTCTGTTGGATATGGCCCTGGCGGGGCACGCAGTTTCACCGGGCCGGGCTTCGCAGCGATGCGGGGCCCTTTTCGTTGGCAAGCCCTGCCCGAGGGATCGGGTTGGGCCTCTGTTGTTGGAAGGAATGGATCATGCGTACAGGCGTGATCGCGAAGAAGGTTGGGATGACCCGGCTGTTCCAGGACGATGGGCGTCATGTGCCCGTCACCGTCCTGCAGCTGGAAAGCGTCCAGGTCGTCGCGCGCAAGGAAGTCGAGTCGGACGGTTATGTGGCCGTTCAGCTGGGCGCCGGCACCGCGAAGGCGAAGAATGTCGCCAAGCCGCAGCGCGGCCACTTCGGCAAGGCCGAGGTCGAGCCCAAGGCGTTCGTCGCCGAGTTCCGCGTCTCCGAGGATAACCTCCTCGACGTTGGCGCCGAGCTTTCGGCCGAGCATTTCGTCGCCGGCCAGTATGTCGATATCCAGGGTCGTACCCAGGGTAAGGGCTTCCAGGGCGGTATGAAGCGCTGGGGCTTCGGCGGTCTGCGCGCGACGCACGGCGTTTCGGTCTCGCACCGTTCGCTCGGTTCGACCGGTCAGCGCCAGGATCCGGGCAAGGTCTTCAAGAACAAGAAGATGGCCGGCCACATGGGCGACCGTAACCGCACGCAGCAGAATCTCGAGATCGTCCGCACGGACGCCGAGCGCGGCCTGCTCTTCATCAAGGGTTCGGTTCCGGGCTCGAAGGGTGGCTGGCTCCTCGTGAAGGATGCCGTGAAGGAGCCCGCCCACAAGGATGCTCCGAAGCCGGCCGGCCTGAAGGTCGCCGCCAACAGCAACCCCGCTCCGGTCGTCGAGACGCCCGAAGCCGCCGAAGGCCAGGAGGGCTGATCATGAAGATTCAGGTCAAGAACCTCGACGCCGCATCGGCTGGCGACATCGAGCTCAACGACGACGTGTTCGGCCTCGAGCCGCGCGCGGACATCCTGCACCGCGTCGTGACGTGGCAGCTCGAGAAGCGTCGCGGCACCGCCCGCGGCACCCGCGAGCGTGCGGACGTCGCGCGGTCGGGCAAGAAGCTCGGCAACCAGAAGGGCGGCGGTTCCGCCCGTCACGGCGATCGTCGCGCTCCGGTGTTCATCGGCGGCGGCAAGGCGCACGGCGCCCGCGTCCGTGATTTCAACCCAGGCCTCAACAAGAAGGTCCGCGCGCTGGGCCTGAAGATGGCCCTGTCGTCGAAGGCCAAGGACGGCAACCTGATCATCATCGATGGTCTGGACGTCGCCGAGGGCAAGACCAAGGCGCTGTCGGCCAAGCTGGCGACGCTCGGCTTCGGCACGAAGACGCTGGTGATCGACGGCGAGGCGCTGAACATCTCGTTCGCGCGGGCTTCGTCGAACCTCAAGGGCATCAACCTGCTGCCCGCGATCGGTGCCAACGTCTATGACATCCTGAAGCATGACACGCTGGTGCTGACGCGCGCCGCGGTCGAGAAGCTGGAGGCGCGCTTCAATGGCTAAGCAGCAGAAGGGCGCGATCGACATCCGTCATTACGACGTGGTGCTCGCTCCGCACATCACCGAGAAGTCGACCCTGCTCTCCGAGCATAATGCGGTCGTGTTCAAGGTCGCCGAGAAGGCTACCAAGCCCGAGATCAAGGCGGCCGTCGAGGCGCTGTTCGGTGTGACCGTCACCGGCGTCAACACGATCGTGTCGAAGGGCAAGACGAAGCGCTGGAAGGGCGAAGCCTACAAGCGTTCCGACAGCAAGAAGGCGATCGTGACGCTGGCGGACGGCCAGTCCATCGACGTGACGACGGGGATCTGAGTCCATGGCACTCAAGCATTATAACCCGACCAGCCCGGCCCGTCGCGGCCTGGTGCTCGTCGACAAGTCGGGCCTGTGGAAGGGCAAGCCGGTCAAGGCGCTCGTCGAGGGCAAGCGCAAGTCCGGCGGCCGCAACAACATGGGTCACGCCACGGCGCGCGGCATCGCGGGCGGCCACAAGCAGAAGTATCGCTACGTCGATTTCAAGCGCCGGAAGTGGGATCAGCCCGCGACCGTCGAGCGTCTCGAGTACGATCCCAACCGTTCGGCCTTCATCGCTCTGGTGAAGTATGAGGACGGCGAACTGGCCTACATCCTGGCGCCGCAGCGTCTCGCCGCCGGTGACGTCGTCGTCGCCGCGAAGAAGACGGACGTGAAGCCCGGCAACGCGATGGAAATCGGCCAGGCTCCGGTCGGCACGATCGTCCACAATGTCGAGATGAAGCCCGGCAAGGGTGGTCAGATCGCACGCGCCGCCGGCACGTACGCTCAGATCGTCGGCCGCGACAAGGGCATGGTGATGGTTCGCCTGAACTCGGGCGAGCAGCGCTACATCCGCGCGGATTGCATGTGCACGGTGGGCGCGGTGTCGAACCCCGACAACGCCAACACCTATCTCGCCAAGGCCGGCCGCACCCGCTGGCTCGGCAAGCGCCCGCTGACCCGCGGCGTCGCCAAGAACCCGGTCGACCATCCGCACGGCGGTGGTGAAGGCCGGACCTCGGGCGGCCGTCATCCGGTCACCCCGTGGGGCAAGCCGACCAAGGGTCATCGTACCCGTCACAACAAGTCGACCGACAAGATGATCATCCGGTCGCGTCATTCGACGAAGAGGAAGGGCTAAACCATGGCTCGTTCAGTCTGGAAGGGCCCGTTCGTCGAACTGAGCCTGCTCAAGAAGGCCGAATCCGCCCAGGAATCCGGTGCGCGTGCGCCGATCAAGACCTGGTCGCGCCGGTCGACGATCCTGCCGCAGTTCGTGGGGCTGACCTTCAGCCTCTATAACGGCCGCAAGTTCGTTCCCATCGCCGTCAACGAGGACATGGTCGGGCACAAGCTCGGCGAGTTCGCGCCGACGCGCTACTTCCCCGGCCACGCCGCGGACAAGAAGGGCAAGCGCTGATGTCGAAGCCTGCATCCCCCCGCAAGGTGGGCGACAAGGAAGCCCTTGCCGTCAACACCTCCGTGCGCGGTTCGCCGTACAAGCTCAATCTGGTCGCGGGCCTGATCCGCGGCAAGAAGGCCGGCGACGCGCTCAACATCCTCACCTTCTCGAAGAAGGCGATGGCTGTGGAAGTCCGCAAGACGCTCGCCAGCGCGATCGCCAATGCCGAGAACAACCACAATCTCGATGTGGACGCGCTCGTCGTGCAGGAAGCATCGGTCGGCAAGGGCCTCGTCATGAAGCGCTTCGCCACCCGCGCCCGCGGCCGCTCGGCCCGGATCGTGAAGCCGTTCAGCCGGATCCGCGTCGTCGTGCGCGAGCAGGAAGAAGCATAATGGGTCAGAAGTCCAACCCGATCGGCATGCGGTTGCAGATCAACCGCACCTGGGACAGCCGCTGGTTCGCCGAAGGCGAGGCCTATGGCCGCCTTCTGCTCGAGGATCTCAAGATCCGCGCCTACATCTTCAAGAACCTGCCCTCGGCAGCGATCTCGAAGGTGGTGATCGAGCGTCCGGCCAAGCTGTGCCGCATCTCCATCTATGCCGCACGCCCCGGCGTGATCATCGGCAAAAAGGGCGCGGACATCGAGAAGCTGCGCAAGACGCTCGGCAAGATGACCGGTTCGGACGTGAGCCTGAACATCGTCGAGATCCGCAAGCCGGAGATCGACAGCAAGCTCGTCGCTCAGGGCGTCGCCGACCAGCTCGAGCGCCGTATCGCTTTCCGTCGCGCCATGAAGCGCGCCGTTCAGTCCGCTCTGCGCCTCGGCGCCGAGGGCATCCGCATCACCTGCGCCGGCCGTCTGGGCGGCGCTGAGATCGCGCGGACCGAATGGTATCGCGAGGGTCGCGTTCCGCTGCACACGCTGCGCGCGAACGTCGATTATGCGGAAGCCGAAGCGCACACCGCCTACGGCGTCTGCGGCGTCAAGGTCTGGATCTTCAAGGGTGAGATCCTCGGCCATGATCCGCTCGCGCAGGACCGCCTGATGATGGAAGCGCAGACTTCCGGAGTTCGTCCGGCGCGCTGAGGCTGAAAAGCCCTGCCGCCTTATCGGCCGCCCGCGAGACGGGCGGTGTTTGAAGGTTAGAGAACATGCTGCAACCGAAGCGCACCAAGTTCCGCAAGGCCCACAAGGGCCGCATCCACGGCGACGCCAAGGGCGGAACCGCGCTCAATTTCGGCGCCTTCGGCCTGAAGGCCATGGAGCCGGATCGCATCACGGCCCGTCAGATCGAGGCGGCTCGCCGCGCGATCACGCGTCACATCAAGCGCCAGGGTCGCCTCTGGATCCGCATCTTCCCGGATGTGCCCGTTTCGTCGAAGCCCGCCGAAGTCCGCATGGGCTCCGGTAAGGGTGCGCCGGAATTCTGGGCCGCCCGCGTAAAGCCCGGCCGCATCCTGTTCGAGCTGGACGGCGTTCCCGGCCCGCTCGCCCGCGTCGCTTTCGAGCGCGCGATGGAGAAGCTGCCGATCAAGACCAAGGTCGTCGCCCGTCTGGGCGAGTCCGTGCACGAGGCTGTGTAAGTCATGGCGAAGATTTCGGATCTCAAGGTCGCGACCGACGACCAGCTCTCGACCCAGCTCTCCGAGCTGAAGCGCGAGCAGTTCAACCTGCGCTTTCAGGCGGCCACCAACCAGCTCGAAAAGCCGAGCCGGGTGAAGGAAGTCCGTCGCACGATCGCGCAGATCAAGACGCTGCAGACCGAGCGCACCCGCTCGGCTGCCAAGTAAGGAGCCACACGATGCCGAAGCGCGTGCTGACGGGCACTGTGGTGTCCGACAAGACCGACAAGACGATCGTCGTGCTCGTGGAGCGCCGGGTCAAGCACCCGCTCTACGGCAAGATCATCAAGCGGTCGAAGAAGTATCATGCCCATGACGAGGGCAACACGTTCAAGGAAGGCCAGACGGTCCGCATCGAAGAGTGCGCACCGATCTCGAAGCTGAAGACCTGGACTGTTGTCGGCGCCGTGGACACCCACGCCACCCCCAACCACGCATAAAGGAAGGACTGAACCATGATCCAGATGCAGTCCAACCTGGACGTCGCCGACAATTCGGGCGCCAAGCGCGTCCAGTGCATCAAGGTGCTCGGCGGCTCCAAGCGTCGTTTCGCTTCGGTGGGTGACGTGATCGTCGTCTCCATCAAGGAGGCGGCTCCGCGCGCCAAGGTCAAGAAGGGCGACGTTCACCGCGCCGTGATCGTCCGCACCGCGAAGGACATCAATCGCGCCGACGGCTCGACCATCCGCTTCGACGGCAATGCCGCCGTTCTCATCAACAAGAATAGCGGGGAGCCGATCGGCACCCGTATCTTCGGGCCGGTCGTGCGCGAGCTGCGCGCTGCGGGCCACATGAAGATCATTTCGCTCGCGCCCGAGGTGCTGTGATGGCCGCTGCCAAGATCAAGAAGGGTGACCGCGTCGTCGTCCTGTCCGGTAAGGACAAGGGCCGCACCGGTGAGGTGACGAAGGCTTTGCCGAAGGACGGCAAGGTGATCGTTTCCGGCATCAACGTCGCGACCCGTCACCGCAAGCCGAGCCAGGAAAACCCGCAGGGTGGCCTGGAGCGCCGTGAAGCGCCGATGCACGTCTCGAAGGTCGCGATCGCGACCGCCGACGGCAAGCCGACGCGCGTCCGTTTCGAGACCCAGGACGGTAAGAAGGTCCGCGTGGCCGTCAAGACCGGGGAGAAGATCGATGGCTGAAGCCAAGAATGTGAAGCCCCGTCTTCACCAGATGTATGACGAGAAGATCGTCAAGGCGATGACCGAGAAGTTCGGTTACACCAATCCGATGCAGGTGCCCAAGCTCGAGAAGATCGTGCTGAACATGGGCGTCGGTGAGGCGACGCAGGACAAGAAGAAGGTCGAGCAGGCCGCCAACGAGATGACGCAGATCGCCGGCCAGAAGGCGGTCATCACGAAGGCGAAGAAGTCGATCGCGCAGTTCAAGCTGCGTGAAGGCATGCCGATCGGCTGCAAGGTCACGCTGCGCCGCGAGCGGATGTACGAATTCCTCGACCGCTTCGTCACGATCGCGCTGCCGCGCGTCCGCGACTTCCGCGGCCTGAGCGACAAGTCGTTCGACGGCCGTGGCAATTATGCGACCGGCCTGAAGGAGCAGCTGATCTTCCCGGAAATCAGCTACGACAAGGTCGACAACATTCGCGGCATGGACGTGATCGTCCAGACCAGTGCCCAGACCGACGAGGAGGCTCGCGAGCTTCTCCGCCTGTTTGGCTTCCCGTTCCCGCTGCCCCAGACCGACGAGAAGAAGGCAGCGTAATTGTTTCCCGCCGCCGGCCTGGCCGGCGGCTCTAAGGACTTAAGTCGATGGCGAAACTGAGTTCGATCAACAAGAACGAGCGTCGCAAGAAGCTCGTGAAGCAGTATGCGGGCAAATATGCCCGGCTGAAGGCGATCGCGGACGATGAATCTCTGGACGAGACGGAGCGCCTGATCGCGCGCCTGAAGCTGGCCGAGATTCCGCGCAACGCGAATCCGACCCGCATTCGCAATCGCTGCGAAGTCACCGGGCGTCCCCGTGGCGTCTATCGCAAGTTCAAGCTCGGCCGCGTCATGCTGCGCCAGCTTGCCACGCGGGGGATGATCCCCGGCGTCGTGAAGTCGAGCTGGTAAGGTCGCAAAGATATGTCGATCAACGATCCCCTGGGTGATTTGCTCACCCGCATTCGCAACGGCCAGCGCGCGCGCAAGGACTCGGTCCTTTCGCCGGCGTCGAAGCTGCGCGCCCGCGTGCTCGACGTTCTCCAGCGCGAGGGCTACATCCGTGGCTATTCGGAAGAGCAGCTCGGCGACCACCCCGGTCTCCGCATCGAGCTGAAGTATTTCGAGGGCCAGCCGGCCATCCAGCACGTCGCACGTGTCTCGAAGCCGGGCCGCCGCGTCTATTCCGGTTCGCAGGGTCTGCCCCGCGTCCGCAACGGCCTCGGCATGGTCATCGTCTCGACGCCGCGTGGCGTTCTGTCCGACGCGGAAGCGCGCGACCAGAATGTCGGCGGCGAAGTGCTCGCGGAGGTGTTCTGATGAGCCGCATCGGCAAGAAGCCGGTCCTGGTTCCGGCCGGCGTGACCGCCAGCCTCGAAGGCAAGGACGTTTCGATCAAGGGCCCCAAGGGCACCCTGACGATCCCGAAGGCGGACGAGATCAGCTATGAGCTCGTCGACGGCGGCATTTCGGTGCAGCCGGCCAACGAGACGAAGCGCGCCCGCTCCTTCTGGGGCATGCAGCGCACGCTGGTGCAGAACCTGATCACCGGCGTGACGGACGGCTTTTCGAAGCAGCTCCTGATCACCGGCGTCGGTTACCGCGCGAACGTTCAGGGCAAGAACCTGAAGCTGCAGCTCGGTTACAGCCACGATGTCGATTACGCGATCCCGGAAGGCATCACGATCGCCACCCCGGATCAGACGACGATCAACATCTCGGGTATCGACAAGCAGAAGGTGGGTCAGGTCGCCGCCGAGATCCGCCGCTGGCGCAAGCCCGAGCCGTATAAGGGCAAGGGTATCAAGTACGCGGGCGAGTTCATCTTCCGCAAGGAAGGGAAGAAGAAGTAATGGCCAAGGGTCTCTCTCTCTTCGAACGCCGCCGGCGTCGTGTTCGCACGGCGCTGAGGGCGAAGGGTTCGCTGCGTCCCCGTCTGTCGGTGCATCGTTCGGGCCGCCATATCTATGCGCAGGTGATCGACGATGCGGCGGGCAAGACCGTCGCTTCGGCCTCGACCCTCGAGAAGGATGTGCGCGACGTGTCCGGCGCGAACCTCGGCGCTGCCGAGGGCGTGGGCAAGCGCGTCGCCGAGCGTGCGGCTGCCGCCGGCGTCACCAAGGTGGTGTTCGACCGCGGTGGTTTCCTCTTCCACGGCCGGGTGAAGGCGCTCGCCGATGCCGCCCGCGAAGGCGGACTGGAGTTCTAAATGGCTGACGAAGTTCAGAACGAGGTCGCCGTCGAGGCGACCGCACCCGCGGGCGACGCGCCGCAGCGTGAGGGCCGTGGCCCCCGTGGCGGCCGTGGCCGTGGTCCCGGCGGCGGCAACAACCGCGACGGCCGTGGTCGCAACGATCGCAACCGCCGCGACAATAATCGCGACGAGGGCGGCGAGGAGCTGGTCGAGAAGCTGGTTCACATCAACCGCGTCTCGAAGACGGTGAAGGGCGGCAAGCGCTTCGGTTTCGCGGCGCTGGTCGTCGTGGGCGATGGCGCCGGTCGCGTCGGCTTCGGCCATGGCAAGGCGCGCGAAGTGCCGGAAGCCATCTCGAAGGCGACCGCCTCGGCGAAGAAGGCGATGATCCGCGTCGCTCTCAAGGATGGCCGCACGCTGCATCATGATGGCCTCGGCCATTTCGGTGCGGGCCGCGTCACCGTCCGCTCGGCCCCTCCCGGCACCGGCATCATCGCCGGCGGCCCGATGCGCGCCGTGTTCGAGAGCCTGGGCGTCCACGACGTGGTCACCAAGTCGGTCGGCACCAGCAATCCCTACAACATGATCCGTGCGACCTTCGAGGCGCTCGCTGAGCAGACGAGCCCGCGTGCCGTCGCCCAGCGTCGCGGCAAGAAGATTGCGGACCTGCTGCGCCGTGGCGGCGCTTCGGCCGAAGTCGCCGAAGCCGACGCCGCCGCGATCGTGGAGTAAGCGACATGGCGACGATCAAGCTGACCCAGACGGGTTCGCCGATTCGCCGGACCAAGGATCAGCGCGCGACGCTGATCGGTCTCGGCCTCAACAAGATGCACAAGACCAGCGAGCTGACCGACACCCCCGAGGTGCGCGGGATGATCAAGAAAGTCCAGCACATGGTGAAGGTCGAGGGCTGAGCCCTCTTCCGACCCTGCGTTGAAAAGAGAAAGCCGGTCCGGGTTCGCCCCGGGCCGGCTTTTCTTTTGGCTGCGGTATGGGCTCCGGGATAGTCCGGACAAAGCGACCGTCCTTGCGAGCGCAGCGAAGCAATCCAGCTCCTCGCGTTCGGGACTGGATTGCTTCGCTGCGCTCGCAAGGACGATCCCTGCCGGAGGCGATCGGGCTACGTCACCGGAGCCGCGCTTGCAGGACGGCTACAGAGCGCTGCAAGCGGTACGCCGCCCGGATCAGGCCGCTGCAAACCGGCGACTGAGGAAGCGTCGGACGGGGCGGTCGTAAACGGCGTCGGCGACGAGCGCGATCGCGGTCAATACCGCAAGGAAACCGAGCTCGAACGCCAGACCATGTTCGACGAACGCGAAGTGATCCAGAAACGGCGTCTGGAGCGCATAGATCGCATAGGAAGCGACGCCCAGCTTGGAGCAGATCGGCTCCATCCAGCGCGGCGGATCCCCCAGCGAGAGCGCGACCAGCAGAGGGAAGGCGATCAGGACGGCGCCCGCGTCGTAAAGCGCGGGATCGCCGGCCGGACGAAACGCGAAAACCAGCAGCAGGATGATCGCCGAAAGCCCGGCCGGCAGGGAGAAACCGGGTAGCCGCCCCCGGCGGTGGAGATGCTCGATTCCCACGCCGCAGAAGAAGCCGAAGACGACGCGGCCCATCCCGCCCGGGAAGGTCGCGTACAGGCCGCCGATATTGAGCCCCCCATAATGCACGCTGCTGGAAAGCAGGAGCAGCGCACCCACGCCGACGAGAGCCGCCAGCGCGGCCCTGCTCAGCCGCCGGATGAGGAGCGCGTAGGCCAGATTCGCGGCCAGTTCCCAGAAGAGCGACCAGGCGGGGTTGTTGAGTGGGAAGACGACGCCCGGAGCGACGGAGACGGCGTTCGGTGTCGGCAGGAAGAGGGCGGCGAAGGCGAGGGACGAGACAGCGGCTTCGATCGGGAAGAGCGCCCCGTGGCCGGAGAGGCGCTTGGCGACGACCAGCGCCAGCATCAGCAGCGTGCCCAGGATATAGAGCGGATAAAGCCGGATGATGCGGAGCCGGAAGAAGGCCGAAGCGCTCAATCGCCCCGATCGCAATCGGCCGTCATAGGCATGGCTGATCACGAATCCGCTGAGGACGAAGAACAGATCCACCGCGAGCGGGCTGGCCGGCAGCCAGCGATCCAGGATCCCGCCGAGGTGATGGCCGACGACGGCGAGCGCGGCGACGGCACGCAGCAGATCCAGAATATGAAAGACGCGCCGTTGATCGTCCTGCCGAACCCCCATGCGCGTATTGCCCCATTTTCGTGCCGTCCCGGTGAAGCATACACGGCGCGCATGTCTCCACAAATGCGCGGGCCTACTTCCGGAGTCGCCGCCGGGCTTGGCAGGCCGGCCGGGATAGGCTAGGGGCGCCGGCTTCCCAATCCGCGCGAACATAGCGAAAGCGAGTGCACGATATGAAACTGAACGACATCACCGACAACAAGGGCGCGCGCAAGAGCCGCGTCCGCGTGGGCCGCGGCATCGGCTCGGGCGTCGGCAAGACCGCCGGTCGCGGCCAGAAGGGCCAGAAGAGCCGTGAGGGCGTGTCGATCGCCGGCTTCGAGGGCGGCCAGATGCCGCTCCACATGCGTCTGCCGAAGCGCGGCTTCAACAACATCTTCGCCAAGGATTATGCCGAGGTGAACCTGGGCGCGATCCAGAAGCTGGTCGATGCGGGCGCGCTCGCCACCGACGGCGTGATCGATCATGCCGCGCTGAAGGCGGCCGGTGTCGCCCGTGGCGGCAAGGACGGCGTCCGCGTGCTGGCCAAGGGCGAATATTCGGCGAAGCTGAACTTCAAGGTCGCGGGCGTTTCGGGCGCGGCCAAGGCGGCGATCGAAGCCGCCGGCGGCTCGGTCAACGTGATCGAGGTGGTTCCGGCCGCCGAGAAGGCCGCTGCCAAGAAGGGCAAGACCCTGGCTGCCAAGAAGGCCGCTCGCGGCTAATTCGCGCGGGGCCTAGTGGCCTTGACCGAAACGGCACTATATGGAGCGGCGCTGGCGGATCATTCGCCGCGCCGCTCCTGTCATTTCTGAAGGTTCGATAGTTCTCCATGGCATCAGCAGCCGAACAACTGGCGTCGAACGCGAGCCTCTCGCAATTCGCCAAGGCCACCGAACTCAAGAAGCGCATCTGGTTCACGCTGGGCGCGCTCGTCGTGTTCCGCCTGCTCTCCTATGTGCCGCTGCCGGGCATCGATCCGCGCGCGCTCGCCACGCTCTTCGATACGACGAAGGGCGGGGTCATGGACTTCTTCAATACCTTCACCGGCGGCGCGCTGACGCGCATGTCGATCGTGGCGCTGGGCGTGATGCCCTACATCACCGCCTCGATCGTGGTGCAGCTGTCCACGTCGCTGAGCCCGCAGCTCGCCTCGATCAAGAAGGAAGGCGAGAGCGGTCGCAAGAAGCTCAACCAATATACCCGCTACGGCACGGTGCTGCTGACGGCGATCCAGGGCTATTTCATCGCGGTCGGCCTGTCCGCCTGGGGCGACAGCGCCGGGCAGACGGCCGTGGTCGTCGATCCGATCCTGTTCCGCGTCACCACCGTGATCACGCTGGTCGGCGGCACGATGTTCCTGATGTGGCTGGGTGAGCAGATCACCAGCCGGGGCATCGGCAACGGCGTCTCGCTCATCATCATGGCGGGTATCGTGGCCCAGCTGCCGACGACGATCGCCACCGCGTTCGAGGCGGCACGCACGGGCGCGTCCTCGCCGATCATGGTGCTGGCGGGCTTCCTGTTCATCATCGCGCTGATCCTGCTGATCTGCTTCATGGAGCGCGCGCAGCGCCGGGTGCTGATCCAGTATCCGAAGCGCCAGACCGCGCGCGGCATGATGCAGGCGGACAAGAGCCACCTGCCGCTGAAGATCAACACCGCCAACGTGATCCCGCCGATCTTCGCGTCCTCGCTGCTGGCGCTGCCGCTGACGATCACGCAGTTCGCGGGCAACCGCATTTCGGGCGAGAGCCGCTGGGGCGATTTCCTGATCACCGTGAACCAGGTGATCGGCCAGGATACGCCGCTGTATTTCGTGCTCTATGCGGCCGGCATCATCTTCTTCAGCTTCTTCTACACGGCCGTGGTGTTCAACCCGGAGGAGACGGCGGACAATCTGAAGCGCTATGGCGGCTTCATCCCCGGCATCCGCCCAGGCAAGAACACGGAAGTCTACCTGGACTATGTGCTCACTCGCATCACCGTGATCGGTGCGGCATATCTCACGCTCATTTGCGTGGTGCCGGAGATTTTCATGCCCCGGCATCTGGTTGGTTTTGGTGGCACGAGCCTGTTGATCGTGGTCAATGTGACCATCGACACGGTGACGCAGATCCAGAGCCATCTGCTGGCGCATCAATATGGCGACCTCATCAAGAAGGCCCGCCTCAAGGGAGGAATGCGTAGATGAAGCTTCTGATCCTGCTCGGGCCCCCGGGGGCGGGGAAGGGCACGCAGGCCCAGTTGCTGATGACGAAGCACGGATTGATCCAGCTTTCGACGGGTGACATGCTGCGTGCGGCCGTGAAGGCCGGCAGCGATGTCGGCCGGCAGGCGGATGCGATCATGAAGTCGGGCGGACTCGTCTCGGACGAGATCGTGACGAAGCTGATCGCGGACCGGCTGGATGACGAGGCGCACGCGCCGGGCTTCATCTTCGACGGCTATCCCCGCACGCAGGCGCAGGCCGAATCGCTCGACGCCCTGCTGGCGGAGCGCGGCCTGAAGCTGGATCATGTGATCGAGCTGGAGGTGGACGAGGATGCCCTGGTCGATCGCATCTCGGGCCGCTTCACCTGCGCCAAGTGCAACGAAGGCTATCACGATCGCTACAAGCTGCCCAAGGTGAAGGGCACGTGCGACGTGTGCGGCAGCCACGAGTTCAAGCGCCGTCCGGACGACAATGCGGATACCGTCCGCACGCGTCTGGCGGAATATCGCGCGAAAACGGCGCCGATCCTGCCTTATTACGATGCGAAGAACCTCGTCGCCCGCGTCGACGGCATGGCGGATATCCACGCCGTGACGGCCGCGATCGACGGTATCATAAGCGAGTCCGCCACCGCATGAGGCGGGCGGGGCGCAACGCTCCTTCCGCCTTGCCCGGAACGGGTCGGGCGCCGCACGCGCGGCGCTTGACTCGGTTCCATCACACACTTACATGCGCGTCCTCCCTCGAAACCGGTTTCCGGCGGCGCTTACGCGTGCGTCGTGTTTTTCCTGTTCGGGGGTTCGAAGCGTCGAGATGGGGTGGCCCGCCAACCGCCCTGTGGAGCAGGAGATAGAAAGACTATGGCACGTATCGCGGGTGTTAATATCCCGACCAACAAGCGCGTCGAAATCGCGCTGACCTACATTCACGGCATTGGCCCGGCCAAGGCCAAGGAAATCACCGCCAAGCTGGGCATCGAGGCTGCGCGCCGCGTCCAGGATCTTTCGGACCAGGAGGTCCTGCAGATCCGTGAAGCGATCGACGCCGGCTACACCGTGGAAGGCGATCTTCGCCGCCAGGTGGCGATGAACATCAAGCGCCTGATGGATCTCGCCTGCTATCGCGGCCTGCGCCATCGCAAGGGTCTGCCGGTCCGCGGCCAGCGCACGCACACCAATGCGCGCACCCGCAAGGGCAAGGCCAAGCCGATCGCAGGCAAGAAGAAGTAAGAGAGAACAGTCCCGGGACTGTTTTCCAACTTCTTCTCCGCCGGAGGCGGACGCTCCCAGAGCCGGCCCCTCCTGCTTCAACAGATTTAGGTCAGGAACTTTTCGATGGCACGCGAACCACAGCGCATCAAGCGGCGCGAGCGCAAGAACATCACGGCGGGCGTGGCCCACGTGAACGCCAGCTTCAACAACACGATGATCACCATCACCGATGCCCAGGGCAACGCCATTTCGTGGTCGTCCGCCGGCATGATGGGCTTCAAGGGCAGCCGCAAGTCGACGCCGTATGCCGCGCAGGTCGCCGCGGAAGACGCCGGCAAGAAGGCCGCGGAACATGGCGTCCGCACCCTCGAAGTCGAAGTGAAGGGCCCCGGTTCGGGCCGCGAGTCGGCCCTGCGCGCGCTGCAGGCGGTGGGCTTCCACATCACGTCGATCCGCGACGTGACGTCGATCCCGCACAATGGCGTTCGCCCCTCCAAGCGCCGCCGCGTCTGATCGTCCTTCCGGCGCCCGCATCCGTGGGCCCGGACACCGCTTTTATGGTCGCGGCGGACGCGTCGCGGCTCAAACCCCAAGGGGAACACCATGGCCGTCAACGCCAAGAATTGGCAGGAACTGAAGAAGCCGATGGGTCTCGAGCGTAAGGCCGGCGGTGGCTCCAAGAGCCGCGCGACCTTCGTGGCCGAGCCGCTGGAGCGTGGCTTCGGCCTTACGCTCGGCAACGCGCTGCGCCGCGTGTTGCTCTCGTCGCTGCAGGGTGCTGCGGTGACCGCGATCAAGATCGAGAACGTGCTGCACGAATTCTCGTCGCTCGCCGGCGTGCGCGAGGACGTGACCGACATCGTTCTGAACGTGAAGCAGGTCGCGCTGCGCATGCAGGGCGAAGGCCCGAAGCGTCTCCAGCTGTCCGCCACCGGCCCGGCCGAGGTGACCGCGGGCGACATCGCCACGTCGGGCGACATCGAGGTCATGAACAAGGATCTCGTGATCTGCCATCTGGACGAGGGCGCCTCGCTCAACATGGAACTCACCGTCCATGTCGGTAAGGGCTACGTCCCGGCCGCGTCGAACCGTCCGGCCGACGCCCCGATCGGCCTGATCCCGATCGATGCGCTGTACTCGCCGGTCCGCCAGGTGGCGTACAAGGTGGAGAACACCCGCGTCGGCCAGGAACTGGATTACGACAAGCTCACGATCACCGTCGAAACCGACGGCACGGTGACGCCCGAGGACGCGCTCGCTTATTCCGCGCGCATCCTGCAGGATCAGCTCCAGCTCTTCGTCCACTTCGACGAAGGCATGGCGGTTTCGGCTCCGGCCGCAGCCCAGCCGATGGCGCCGATCGGCGGTGGCGTGGCCGAGCCGGAAGTCGGCTCGAACCAGCTCAACCGCTTCCTCCTCAAGAAGGTGGACGAGCTGGAGCTGTCGGTCCGTTCGGCCAACTGCCTCAAGAACGACAACATCATCTACATCGGCGATCTGGTTCAGAAGACCGAGGCGGAGATGCTGCGCACGCCGAATTTCGGCCGCAAGTCGCTGAACGAGATCAAGGAAGTCCTCGCCACGATGGGTCTCCGTCTGGGCATGGAAATCCCCGGCTGGCCGCCCGAGAATATCGAGGAAATGGCCAAGAAGCTCGAACAGGAGTTCTGAGAGTTCGGGCCGAAGCGAGACTTCGGCCCGGCTTTCAAACCCGCCGTCCCCTCCGGCTCAAGGCCGGGGTGACGAGATTGAGAATGGGCTTTCGGCGGTGGCCCTCATCACCGCCTGGCTGGGGTTACCTCATACGGGCCCCTGACGAACGAGAAGGAATTACCCATGCGTCATCGCGTCGGCGGTCGTAAGCTTCAGCGCACCGCGTCCCATCGTGCGGCCCTGTTCCGCAACCAGTCCGCTGCCCTCATCAAGCATGAGCAGATCATCACCACGCTCGCCAAGGCGAAGGAGCTTCGCCCCTATGTCGAGAAGCTGGTGACGCTCGCGAAGAAGGGTGGCCTGTCCAACCGTCGTCTGGCCCATGGCCGCCTGATGGACGACGCGCAGCTGGTGAAGCTGTTCGACGTGCTGGCGGCGCGCTATGCGAACCGCGCCGGTGGTTATACCCGCATCATCAAGGCGCCGACCCGTCTGTCGGACGCGGCCGCGATGGCCGTGATCGAGTTCGTCGATCGCGACGTCACCGCCAAGGGCCAGGATTCGGGCCCGGTCGAGGTGCTCGAAGACGCGGCTTGATCGCGACACCCGCTTCGGGTTGAATGGATGAAGGGCCGGGGGCGGAAAGCCTTCCGGCCCTTTTCCGTTTCGAGGCCTCTTCATGCTTTTCCGCCCGGTGCTGCTCGCGATGACCCTGCTTTCCACGTCCCTGCTGTCCGGCGCCACCTCCGCCACCCCGCCGCAGACGGCGGCGCCCTATCCGGCCACCGAACGCGGGACGACGGTAGACCATCCGTTCGGGCTGGCGATCCCCGATCCCTATCGCTGGCTGGAGGCGGACGTCCGCACCGATGCGAAGGTGCGCGCGTGGGTGGATCAGGAAAGCCGGTTCACCGAGGCCTATCTGGCGACGCTGCCGGGCCGCGACGCGATCAAGGCGCGGCTGACCCAGCTCTGGAATTTCGAGAAGTTCGCCGTGCCGCAGATCCGCGGCGATCGCCTGTTCTACCGGCGCAACAGCGGGCTGCAGAATCAATATGTCCTGTACGTGCAGGAAGGGAACGCCGCGCCGCGCGTGCTGATCGATCCCAATCCGTGGGCGCAGGACGGTGCCACCGCGATGGCGGAGTGGGAGGCGTCGAAGGACGGGCGCTATGTCGCCTATGGCGTGCAGGAGGGCGGCACCGACTGGCGCACCTTCCATGTCGTCGAGGTGGCGACGGGCAAGGTGCTGCCCGATACGGTCGAGTGGGGCAAATATACGAACATCGTCTGGAAGGGCGACAGTTCGGGCTTCTTCTACGGCCGCTATGCGGAGCCGGAGGGCGGGCACCTCTACACGTCCGGCACGCTCGACCAGCGCATCTATTTCCACAGGATCGGTACGCCCCAGAGCGACGATCCGCTCGTCTATGACACATCCGATCGGCCCAAACTGACGCACGGGCTGCAGGTGAGCGAGGATGGCCGCTGGCTCGTGATCCTCTCGACCGAGGATGACGTGAAGACCGAGCTGGCCGCGCTCGATCTGTCGCAGCCGGGGGCCAAGGCGCGCATCCTGATCCCCTACGGCGATCATGAGCTGCAATATGCGGGCTCGGCGGGCGACACCCTGTTCGTCGTCACCACCGATGGCGCGCCGCGCAAGCGGATCGTGGCGATCGACGGCACCGCACCCGGCCATCCCGTCGCGACCCCGCTGATCGCGGAGGGGGTGGGCACGATCGATTCCGCCTCGATCGTCGGCCATCGCTTCCTCGTCGTGACGATGGAGGACGCCAAGAGTGTCGTCCGCCGCTACGCGCTGGACGGCAAGGCGGACGGGATCGTCGCGCTGCCCGGCATCGGCACGGCGGCGGGCTTCGCCGAGGATGGCGACGGCCCGATCACCTATTACAGCTTCGCCAGCTACAACCGGCCGACCACCATCTATCGCTACGACGCGGCCGCCAATGCCTCGACCGTGTTCAAGGCCCCGCAGACGCCGTTCGATCCCGGCGAGTATCAGGTGGAGCAGGTCTTCTACACGTCGAAGGACGGCACGCGCGTGCCGATGTTCGTCGCGCACAAGAAGGGGCTGGATCTGTCGACGGGGGCGCCGACCTGGCTCTATGGCTATGGCGGGTTCAATATTCCGGTGCTGCCCGCTTTCTCGGTCGGTTGGCTCGACTGGATGGAGATGGGCGGCGTGATCGCGGTCGCGAACCTGCGCGGCGGCGGCGAATATGGGAAGCCGTGGCACGATGCCGGCAAGCATCTGCAGAAGCAGAATGTGTTCGACGACTTCATCGCGGCGGCGGAAACTCTGATCTCCACCGGCATCACCCGGAAGGAGAAGCTGGCGATCAACGGCGGATCGAATGGCGGCCTGCTGGTGGGCGCGGTGGTCAATCAACGGCCGGATCTGTTCGCGGCGGCGATCCCGCAGGTGGGCGTGATGGATATGACGCGCTTCACCAACTGGACGGCGGGGCGCTTCTGGACGGGCGACTATGGCGATCCCGTCGCGAACGAGGCGGACCTGAAGTACAACCTCGCTTATTCGCCCTATCACACGATCCGCTCGGGCTCGGCCTATCCGGCGATTCTGGCGACGACCGCCGATACGGACGATCGCGTCGTGCCCGCGCACAGCTTCAAATATGCGGCGGCTTTGCAGGCGGCCGACATCGGCCCGAAGCCGCATCTGATCCGGATCGAGACGCGCGCGGGCCACGGCTCAGGCAAGCCCACCTCGAAGGCGATCGAGGAATATGCGGACGTGCTGGCGTTCGCGGCTTACTGGACGGGGCTGGCGCCGCCGGTGGTGAAGTGATCATTCCCCTCCCGCTTGCGGGAGGGGTTAGGGGTGGGCCGACGGATCATAGAAGTCGTGCCGCCGATCGGCCGTCGGACTGCCCACCCACCCCCGGCCCCTCCCGCAAGCGGGAGGGGAGGGTTCAGCCGTGGGCCGCCAATGCCGCCAGCAGCAACAGCGCGACGATGTTGGTGATCTTGATCATCGGGTTCACGGCGGGGCCGGCCGTGTCTTTGTAGGGATCGCCCACCGTGTCGCCGGTCACGGCCGCCTTGTGCGCGTCCGATCCCTTGCCGCCATAATTGCCATCCTCGATATATTTCTTGGCATTGTCCCACGCGCCGCCGCCCGACGTCATCGAGATGGCGACGAACAGCCCGGAGACGATCACGCCCAGCAGCAGCGCGCCCAAAGCCGCGAAGCCGTTGGCGGGCCCCGCGACGAGGCGGATCACGAAATAGACGATGACCGGCGCCAGCACCGGCAGCAGGCTGGGCACGATCATCTCGCGGATCGCCGCCTTGGTCACCAGATCGACGGTGCGGGCATAGTTCGGGCGGCTGGTGCCCGCCATGATGCCGGGGTTGGCGCGGAACTGGTCGCGCACATCCTCCACCACCGCGCCCGCCGCCCGGCCCACCGCGGTCATCCCGAACGCGCCGAACACGAAGGGCAGCAAGGCGCCCAGCAGCAGCCCGACGATCACGTACGGATTGGACAGCGAGAAATCGACCGCGAGGCCGGGGAAATACTCCTTCAGATCGGCCGTATAGGCGCCGAACAGGACGAGCGCCGCCAGCGCCGCCGATCCGATCGCATAGCCTTTGGTGACGGCCTTGGTGGTGTTGCCCACCGCATCCAGCGCGTCGGTCTTCTCGCGCACGCTGTCTTCAAGGCCCGCCATTTCGGCGATGCCGCCGGCATTGTCGGTGACGGGGCCGTAGGCATCCAGCGCCACGACCATGCCCGCCAGCGCCAGCATTGAGGTGGCGGCGAAGGCGATGCCGATCACGCCGGCCAGCTGATAGGCCGCCACCACCGCCACCACGATCACGATCGTCGGCAGGGCGGTCGATTCCAGGCTGATGGCGAGGCCCTGGATCACGTTGGTGCCGTGGCCGGTCACGCTGGCCTTCGCGATCGACTTCACCGGGCGATAATTGGTGCCCGTATAATATTCGGTGATCCAGACCAGCGCGCCCGTGACGGCGAGGCCGATCATCATGCACCAGAACAGGCTCATGCCGGTGAAGCCGGTCTGCGCGGCGACGGCGGCGGGCGTGCCCGGTCCGGTCGCTTCCAGCGGTCCGCCGATCGGGGCGTTGAGATCGCCCAGGGCATAATGGCTGGCCGCATAGATGGCGGGCACGGCGAGGATCGCCGAGGTCCAGAAGCCCTTGTAGAGCGCGCCCATGATCGTGCCCGATCCCAGCCGCACCATATAGGTGCCGATGATCGAGGTGATGATGCACACGCCGCCGACCAGCAGAGGCAGGCTCATCAGCGCCAGCGCTTCCGGTCCTTTCACGAACAGGGCGATCGACACCATCGTGACGCCGAGGGTCACGACATAGGTTTCGAACAGATCGGCCGCCATGCCGGCGCAGTCGCCGACATTGTCGCCCACATTGTCCGCGATGACGGCGGGATTGCGGGGATCGTCCTCGGGGATGCCGGCCTCCACCTTGCCGACCAGATCGGCGCCGACATCGGCCGCCTTGGTGAAGATGCCGCCGCCCAAGCGCGCGAAGATCGAAATGAGCGACGCGCCGAAGGAGAGCGCCACCAGCCCGTTGATCACGATGCGGTCGGTCGGCGCATGGCCGCCGGGACCGATCAGCGCCCAGAAGAAGACGGAGATGGCGAGCAGGCCGAGCCCGGCCACCAGCATTCCCGTGATCGCGCCGGAGCGGAAGGCGGTGGTGAGCCCCGCCTGCAGGCTGCCGCGTGCGGCTTCCGCTGTGCGGACATTGGCCTTCACCGAGATGTTCATGCCGACGAAGCCGGTCGCACCCGACAGCACGGCGCCGATCAGGAAGCCCACCGCCGAAATCGGCCCGAGCAGCAGGAAGACGAGGATCACCATCACGACGCCGACGATCGCGATGGTGGTATATTGGCGGGCGAGATAGGCGCGGGCGCCTTCCTGCACGGCGGCGGCGATATCCTGCATCCGGGCGTTGCCGGCGGGCAGCTTCAGTACCTGACCGCTCGTGACGAGGCCGTACAGTACGGCCAGAACGCCACACGCGATCGCAAGCTGGACTATAGCCATGCGATGTCCTCTTCTCCTGCGGAAGCGCGCTTCGTGGCGGCTTCTCAAGCGGGAAGTATGAACAGCGATTCAGGTAAGGGCAAGCGCGCGCAAAGGCGGCCGGTCGCGCGATCCGGTTTCGCCCGCGTCGCGATCGGATCGCGACGCAGGCGAGAGAGCGATCAGGTGAACGCGATCGATCGGCGACGGCGGCGCATCGCGGCGCCCGTCAGGCCGAAGCCGGCGATCATCATCGCCCAGGTGGAGGATTCCGGCACGGGGGCGGCGGTGTCCAGCGTCAGATTGTCGAACTGGATGAAGCCGCTGGTGTTGGTGGTCGGCACCCAGCTGAACGAGACGAGCGGGGCGAGATCGAAGGTCAGCGTGTTGACCGTCAGCCACTGGCCCGCATCGACATTGATCGTATAATTCTGCGTCAGGTTTGAGCCGTCCGCGAAGTTGAACGTGAACACCACGGTGTTGGTGCGGTAGGGCGAGACGCCGAAACCGTCGCCATAGTTGTTCGCCATATCAACCGACTTGAGCAGGAAGGCGCTGCCGTCATCCTTGGTGACGGTGGTGCGGGCGCCGCCATGATAGTTGGTCAGCGCCGCGCCGACGCGGTCGAGGCTGGTCAGCGAGGTGCCGGTCGTGACGAAGCAGGTGTTCTGCGGGGTCGAGCAGCTGTTGGAGGTCAGCGTATAGCCCTGCTCGCGATAGGGGCCGCTGACATAGCCGGTGTCGCCATCGCGGCCGCGCACGGAATCGAAGTTGAGGATGGTCGCGGCCTCGGCGGAGGCGGTGAGCGAGAAAGCGAGACCGGCAGCGAGCAGGGCAAAGCGCACGTTGGTAAACCTTCCGTTAATGAAACCGGCGCTGCCCCTATCCGCGGATCAGCGACGTTTTCATGGCAGTTTTGCTGGAAAGCATGTCCCGCTGAGCCTGGTGGACCGAGGGGTTATCCGTGATGCTCGTAACCCAGCCTCTCAGGCCGCTCGATCGGGCCGAGCGCGTCGATCAACACGAAGCCCTCTTCTGCCTGGAAGCGGCCGATAGCGGTGATGGGCAGGCCATCCGGCAATGCGATCTCCAGCCCCTCGGGCGCTGCGAAGAGAAGTTCGTAATCATCGCCGGCGCTGGCCGCCGCGATCCGCCCGGCCTGATCGCCGCCACAGCCTTCTGCCAGCGGCACCGCATCAAGATCGATCGTCAGGCCGATGCCGCTGGCCTGCGCCATCCGGAGCGCGTCGATCAGCAACCCGTCCGATACGTCCATCATCGCATGGACGTGCGGCGCGAGCGCCTGTCCCGCCGCGAGCCGGGGGACGGGGCGGCGATAGGCCGCGAGCGCGCTTTCGGGCCCGTCGCGCTCTCGCCGTGCGACCGCGAGGCCCAGCCCGGCCGCGCCGATCGCGCCCGTCACGTACAGCACGTCGTCCACCCGCGCGCCCATGCGGGAGGGCGCGCCGGTGGCGGGGGCGGCGCCGATCGCCGTCAGCCCCATCATCCGCGCGCTGCCCGCCGCCCCCGCCACCGTGTCGCCACCGAGCAGCGGCACGTCATAGCGATCGAGCACGTCGCGCAGGCCCGCCACGAAGCGCAGATCCCACGCCTCGCCGCCCAGCGGATAGCCGAGCAGCACGCCCAGCGGCCGCGCGCCCTTGGCGGCGAGATCGGACAGGTTCGCCGCGACCAGCTTCCACGCCACATCCTCGGGCGGATCGTCCGGCAGATAATGGACGCCCTCCACGATCATGTCGTGCGTGAGGACGATCGCCTCGCCGCCGATCGACAGCACGGCGGCATCGTCCACCAGCGCGCGCGCGGCCGGATCGCGCGCGATTCCGCGCAGCGCGGCGATGAAGGCGCTTTCCCCCGACATGCGTGTCAGCGACAGGGGCCGGCGGCGGCGAGCTGGCCGCGCAGCTGATCGGTCGCCAGCTTCACCCGGATCGCGCCGAAGCGGCGGCCCATCGCCACCGAGGCGCCGCGCGGATCGCCGGAGACGCCGTTCGCGTCGATCGGGCCGTTACCGTCGTCGGTGAGCGTGCCGGGCGCGAGCAGGGTGGGGCGGACGAGATTGGGATCGGCCGCCATCGCCTCCGCCGTATCCCACAGGCCGCCATGGCCGCCGGGCACCTTGCCCGATGCCTTGATCTCCGCCTCGATCTGGGTGCGTGCCTTGGTATAGGCATCCTCCACGAAGAAGACGCGCGCATTCTTCGGCCGATATTCCTTGTCCAGCCGATCCACCATGTCGCGTAGCTGGGGCATGCCGTCGCCATGATCGGTGAGGATCGCGACGCGCTGGAAGCCGCCGCCGATCAGGCTGCGGATCACATCCTCGTTCACCGCCACCCAGGTTTCAGGGCGCAGGCTGATCGTGCCGGCGAAGGCCATGCGCGCGGCATCGTTGGGCGAGAAGGGCATCACCGGCAGCAGGATTGCATCGCCGATCGCCTGCGCCAGCTGCGCGCCATATTGATAGATGCGCAGATTATGCTTGCCGAGCGCGAGATGCGGCCCGCTTTCCTCGACCCCGCCATTGTAGAGGAGGGCGACGGGGCAGCCCGTCTGCAATCGCTCCTTCAGCTCCACCGTGGTCAGCTGCTCCAGCGCGGCGGGCTTGGGGGCGCTGTCCGCCGCCGTCGTCGCAAGGCCCGCGGCCATCATCGCCGCCATCGCACCCGTCCACCGCATCGCCTTATCCTTTTCTGTTCTTGGTCGCGGGAATTTAGGCCCGGCCGATCCGGGGCGCAAATTCCGGCGGCACCATCGTGGTTTCAAGCGTTTAGCCAGCATGGCAACAGGGGCAGAGCATCGCGGCGGGGGCGCCGATCCGCATGGGCGTCGCGCCTTTTCGCCGATCGCGCTGCCGTTGCGCGCGTGGCGCGAGATCATCGGCCGGGTGTGGGTCAAGACCGGCACCGACAATATCGGGCTGCTGGCGGCGGGCGTCGCTTTCTACGCCTTCCTCTCGATCGTGCCTCTGCTGGGCGCGCTGGTGATGACCTACGGGCTGATCGCGGATCCGGCGACGATCGCGGGCCATATGCGCGCGATCATCAGCGTGGTGCCGAAGGATGCGGCCGCGCTAATCCTCGACCAGCTGGTGGGCCTCGTCACCACCGCCGCGAGCAAGAAGGGCGTCGGCCTGCTCGTGGCCCTGGTGATCGCGCTTTATGGCGCGACGCGCGCTTCGGGCGCGATCATGACGGCGTTAAACGTCGTCTATGAGGAGCCCGAGCGGCGCGGAATCATCAAGACGACTTTCATCTCGTTCGTGCTGATCGTCGGTGCGGTGCTGGTGGGGATCGTCGGGCTGCTGGCCGCCTCCGCGCTCGCTCTGGTCGGGCGCTTCGTCGACGGACTGGGATCCGGCGTGGCGATCGGCATCAACGCGACCACCTGGGCGGTGGCGGCCTCGCTCGCCTCGATCGGAATCGGCGCCACCTATCGCTTCGGCCCCTCGCGCCACGATGCGCGCTGGCAATGGCTGTCGGCAGGGTCGGCGCTGGCGACCTTCCTGTGGCTGATCGCGACGGTGGGGTTCGGTGCCTACGCCTCCACGCTCGGCAATTATAACGCCACCTATGGGTCGCTCGGCGCCGTCGTGGTGCTGCTGATGTGGCTGTGGGTGTCGGCCTATGCGATCCTGCTGGGCGCGGTGATCAATGCCGAAGCCGAGCGGCAGACCGCGCGGGACACGACCACCGGGCCGGAAAAGCCGCTAGGCCAGCGGGGCGCGAGCGTGGCGGATCAGGTCGCGCCGCCGGGCTGAGTGGGCCTCGCAGGAATATCCGTCATTGCTTCGCTGCGTTCGCAATGACGAAGGGATTGGCGTTCGCTGGAGTCCCGAGCGCTCAATAAGACCGGATCGCGGCGACGAACGCATCGCCATAGCGGTCCAGCTTGGCCGCGCCGACGCCGCCGATGCGACCCAAAGCCGCGAGCGACTTGGGGCGCTCGGACGCCATCTCGCGCAGCACGGAATCATGAAAGACCACATAGGGCGGCACGCCCTGCTCCTTGGCGAGATCGCGGCGCACCTCGCGCAGTTTCTCGAACAGGGGATCGTGCGGGAAATCCTGCGCGGTGCCGCGCGAGCGGCGCTCGGCGCGCTTGGGCGGCAGCACGATCGCGACCGGCTCCTCGCCCTTCAGGATCGGGCGCGCGCCGGGGCCGAAGGAGAGGCCGCCGAAATCGTCGGCGCGCAGCGCATCGCGCGCCATCAGCGCGCGGGCGACCGGCTTCACCAGCCGCAATTCCTCCGCTGTGGCGATACCGAAGACGGAGAGGCTGTGGTGGCCCGCGCCGAGAATCTTGTCGGTCTGCTTGCCGGCCAGCACGTCCGTGAGATGGCCGATGCCATAGCGCATCTCGGTGCGGAAGGCGGCGGAGAGCAGTTTGCGCGCGATCTCGGTCGCCTCCACCGTCGCGGGCGGATTGAGGCAATTGTCGCAATTGCCGCAGGTGAACGGCGGATCCTCGCCGAAATGGCGCAGCAGCACGGCGCGACGGCAGCCGCTCGTTTCCACCAAAGACGCGAGCGCGTTGAGGCGCGCGCGCTCGCCGCCGCGGCGGCTCTCCTCCATCTCGGTCTCGATCCGGCGGCGGGCGCGGGCGAAATCGTCGGCACCCCAGAAGAGGTGGGCGATGGCCGGATCGCCGTCGCGGCCGGCGCGGCCCGTCTCCTGATAATAAGCCTCGATCGATTTGGGCAGGCCGGCATGCGCGACGAAGCGGACGTCCGGCTTGTCGATGCCCATGCCGAACGCGATCGTGGCGACCATCACCATGTCTTCGGACTGGACGAACGCCTTGGCGGAGGCAGCGCGCGCGGCGGGATCGAGCCCGGCATGATAGGCCCGCGTCGGGCGGCCGGTGTCGCGCAGCGTGGCGGCGAGGCGCTCGGTCTCGGCGCGGCTCTGGGCATAGACGATGCCGCAGCCCTCGGTTTCGGCGATCAACTGGGAGAGCTGCCTGGGCAGGCCTTCGCGTGCCGAGATGCGATACTGGATGTTCGGCCGATCGAAGCCGGCGAGGATCAGCCCCTCTTCGGGAATGCCGAGCTGGGCGAGGATGTCCGCGCGGGTGCGGATGTCGGCGGTGGCGGTCAGCGCGAGCCGGGGGACATCCGGGAAGGCGTCGAGCAGCCCGCGCAGCTGGCGATAATCGGGGCGGAAATCATGGCCCCATTCGGACACGCAATGCGCCTCGTCGATCGCGACCAGCGACAGCCGCACGCTGGAGGCGAGGCGCTGGAAGCCCTCGGTATTGGCGCGCTCGGGCGCGACATAGAGCAAATCGAGATCGCCATCGTGCAGGCGGCGGATCGTCTCGTCGCGATTGTCGTCGGCCGAGGTGAGCGCGGCGGCGCGGATTCCCGCCGCCTCGGCCGAGCGCACCTGATCGTGCATCAGCGCGATCAGGGGCGAGATGACGAGGCCCACGCCCGGCCGGCACAGCGCCGGGATCTGATAGGTGAGCGACTTGCCCGCGCCCGTCGGCATCACGGCGAGCGTGCGCTCGCCCGCCATGACGCGATCGATCACCTCGCTCTGGCGGCCCCGGAAGCTCTTGTAGCCGAAGGTGGTGCCGAGCGCTTCGAGCGGCGTCATGCGCTCGTCTCACCCGTTTGCGCTGAGCTTGTCGAAGGGCTGCCCGTCCTTCTTTCCCGGACGAGAAAAGAAGGGCGGGGCTTCGACAGGCTCAGCCCGAACGGAACTTGAGTATGGATCATTCCGGCGAGAGGCCTCGGCTCTTGAGGAAGGGCGCCAGCTCCGGATCGTGGCCGGTCATGTTCCGGAACATCACGCCATAATCCTGCGTGCGGCCCTTCGACAGGATCAGGTCGCGGAAGCGCTGGCCGTTGGCGCGGGTCATGCCGCCATTGGCCTTGAACCAGGCGTAGACATTTTCCTCGATCATGTCGGTCCAGATGTACGCATAATAGCCGGCCGAATAGCCCGAGCCCCAGATGTGGTTGAAATAGCTGGTGCGATAGCGCGGCGGCACATGCGCGGTGTCCAGCCCGATCGAACCGAGCACCTGCGTCTCGAAGGCATCGACATCGCCGAAGGTCGCGCTGGCCGGCAGCGAGTGCCAGGCCATGTCGAGCTGGGCCGAGGCGAGCAGTTCGCCGAAGGTCTGCGCCTGATTGAAGGTTTCGGCCTTCTTGATCTTCGCGATCAGATCGGCCGGCATCGGCGCGCCCGTCTGATAATGGACGGCATAATGGGCGAGCACCTTGGGCTCCAGCGCCCAATGCTCGTTGAACTGCGACGGGAACTCGACGAAGTCGCGCGCCACCGCCGTGCCGGAGATGGACGGATAGGTCTGGCTGGCGAACAGGCCGTGCAGCCCGTGGCCGAATTCATGGAACATGGTCCGCACGTCCTCGAACGTGACGAGCGGCGGCTGGCCCTGGGCGGGCTTCGTGAAATTGGCGACATTGTAGATCACCGGCTTCGTGCCGAAGAGCTTGGACTGCCGCACGAAATTGGACATCCAGGCGCCGCCTGCCTTGTTGTCGCGCTTCCAGTAATCGAAATAAGCGAGGCCCAGCGGCTTGCCGTTGTCGAACACCTCATAGACGCGCATGTCGGGATCGTAGGTCGGCAGATCGGTGCGGCGCTTGAAGGTGAGGCCGTACATTTCGCCGGCGGCGTAGAACACGCCGTCCTCCAGCACCTTCCAGATGTTTAGATAGGGCTTGGTGTTGTTCTCATCGAGATCATACTTCGCCTTGCGGACCTTCTCGGCATACAGATCCCAGTCCCACGGGCTGAGCTGGAAGCCGGCCTTGTCCTTGTCGATCGCGGCCTGCAGCTCGGCCACTTCGGCTTTCTGCGCGGCTGCGGTGGGGGCATCGAGGCCGTTCAGGAAGTCGCGGGCGGTCTGCGAGGTCTTCGCCATATTGTCGGTGAGCTGGTAGTCCGCCCAGCTCTTGAAGCCGAGCAACGCCGCCTTCTTCGCGCGCAGCGCGGCGATCTCGAGGATCGTCGCGCGGGTGTCGTTGGCGTCGCCCTGCTCGGCGCGGGTCCAGCTCTTGTCGAACAAGGCCTGGCGCGTGGCGCGGACGGTGATCGAGGCGAGGCCGGGCTGCATCGTCGTATTCTGCATCGGCAGCAGATAGCGACCGGGCTGGCCGCGATCCTTGGCGTCTTGCGCGGCGGCGGCGATGCCCGCTTCGCCCAGACCCGCGAGGGCATCCGGCGTGTCGACCGTCAGAGCGCCCGCCTTGGTGGCGGCGAGCAGTTTCTGGCGGAAGGTGATGCCGAGCGAGGAGAGCTGGCTGTTATAGCCCTTCAGCGTCGCCTGATCGGCGGGCGAAAGCTGCGCGCCGGCGCGGACGAAGCGCGTCCAGTAGGTGTCGAGCAGAGCGGCCTGCTCGGTATCCAGCTTCAGCGTATCGGCGTGATCGTGCAGCGCCTTCACGCGCGCGAACAGCCTGGGATCGAGATAGATGGCGTCGTCGGCGGCGGAGAGCTTGGGCGCCATGTCCTTCTGCACGGCCTGCAGCGTGGGATTGGTGTTGGCCTGCGTCAGCGCACCGAACACCATATCGACGCGGGCGAGTTCCTGGCCGGCCTTCTCCAGCGCGACGAGCGTATTGTCGAAGGTGGGGGCGGCGGGATTGCCCGCGATCTTCGCGATCTCGGCCTGCTTGGCGGCGATGCCGGCGGCGAAGGCGGGCGCGAAATCGCTATCCTGGATATGGGCGAAATCCGGCGCCTGATAGGGCAGGGTGCTGGTCTTCGCGAAGGGATTGGCGGTGGGCTGGGCGAGGGCGCCGGTCGCGGCGAAAGCGCTGGTGGCGAGCAGGAGCGTGCGGAGCATGGAGTTCCCTGAAAGCGGGGCCGCGTCGGCGCGGCGGATGCTTCCCGTCTAGACCATTGCCATCTGACTCGTCACCCCGGCGCGCTGTGAACTCGCGACCGTCGATACCAGACCCCTTCGGCCTCCAATGCATCATCGTGGCCGTGGTGGAGGCGTCCAGCCGCAAATAAAGGTAATATAATATATCCGAAGCGGATGATTGTCGTGTTTTAATATTTGCTGACAAAGTGTATTATTTGCACATACCTCAGAATGAAATCTGAATTCATAATAACATCATTATTTGGATCATGTTATTTATAGGGGGGGTGCAATGAAGAGACTGGTCATTTGTATGGCAGCGATCGTTTCTTTCCCCGCTCAAGCGGCGGTCGTTGATTTTTCCGATAATTTCGACGCCGGCTCGTCGCCTCTTTGGAGCAATCTAAGGGGAAATTGGACGACAAGCGCAGGATCGTATCTGGCGGCCATTCCCAACAACCATCCGCTCACGGCAACTCTCCTGCCGTTCGAAATGACCGATTACAAGATTACCGTGGACGCTCTGGCCGTAGGCGACAGCGGTATATGGCTCCGGTCCGATCT
Source organism: Sphingomonas sp. AP4-R1 (assembly GCF_013113735.1). NCBI lineage: Bacteria > Pseudomonadati > Pseudomonadota > Alphaproteobacteria > Sphingomonadales > Sphingomonadaceae > Sphingomonas > Sphingomonas sp. AP4-R1. The sequence goes on along the minus strand of NZ_CP053346.1, from coordinate 782,352 downwards.
CAACGCGCAGAACGGCATACTGCTGGTTCTGGGCGGGATGGGGTATGGTCAGGGCCTGCGCGGAGGGGACTCAGGGAATTCTGTCTATTTTCATGTCGTAAGCAATGGCGCGACGTCGCCCGCTTACGGCTTCGTCCGGCGTATTCTGTCGCCGGGAAGCAATTACCAGATCGGGGTCGACGTAACCGGCAATACCTATTCCGTCTCAGTCAACGGGACATTGGTCACGTCCTTCGTCAACGATCAGTTTGCGAGCGGTTATGTGGGGCTTAACGACAATCAGCCCAACCGTACCACCGGCTCGGGATCGGGCGCGCCGACATCTTACGACAACTTCCGGCTGCAGGGTTCCGATACATCTCCGCCCGCGCCGTCGCCGGTGCCCAGATCGTCAATCTGGTCGATGCTGATCGCGGGCTTCGGGCTGGTCGGTGCATCCATGCGGAAGAGGCGGATCATGATCGCTGCGGATCACTCCGCCGCGAGCGCTTCCTCGTCCTCGGCCTGCTGGCGCGCCCACATCTCGGCATAGAGGCCGTCGCGGGCGAGCAGGGCCGCGTGGGTGCCGCGCTCGACGATGCGGCCGGCCTCCATCACCACGATCTCGTCGGCATGGACGATGGTGGAGAGGCGGTGGGCGATGATGATCGTCGTGCGCCGCTCGGCCACGCGCGTCAGCGTTTCCTGGATCTCGGCCTCGGTGCGGCTGTCGAGCGCGCTGGTCGCCTCGTCGAGGATCAGCAATTGCGGATCCTTGAGCAGGGTGCGCGCGATCGCCACGCGCTGCTTCTCGCCGCCGGACAGCTTCAGGCCGCGCTCGCCAACGGGCGTATCGTAGCCCTGAGGCAGGGACAGGACGAAATCGTGGATCGCGGCGCCCTTGGCGGCGGCCTCCACCTCGGCCTGCGTCGCGCCGTCGCGGCCATAAGCGATATTGTAGCCGATCGTGTCGTTGAACAGCACCGTATCCTGCGGGACGATGCCGATCGCGCGGCGCAGCGACGCCTGCGTCACGGCGCGCAGATCCTGCCCGTCGATCGTGATGCGCCCGCCGGTGACGTCGTAGAAGCGGAACAGCAGGCGCGCGAGCGTGGACTTGCCAGCACCCGACGAGCCCACCACCGCGAGCGTGCCGCCCGCCGGCACCGTCAGGTCCACGCCCTTCAGGATGGCGCGATCGGGATCGTAGGCGAAGCGCACATCCTCGAAGCGCACGGCGCCGCCGGCCGGGATCAGCGCGGTCGCGTCGGGCGCGTCCTTCACCTCCTCGTTCGTGTCGATCAGGCCGAACATCGCCTCCATGTCGATCAGGCCCTGCCGGATCTCGCGATAGACCATGCCGAGGAAGTCGAGCGGGCGGAAAAGCTGCGAGAGCAACGTGTTGACCAGCACCACATCGCCCACCGAGAACAGGCCCTTGCTCCAGCCCCACACGCTATAGGCCATGGCGGCGGCCATCATCAGGTTCGTGATGAAGGACTGGCCGATGTTCATCCAGGCGAGGCTGACCTCGACGGTGGCGGTGGTATCGACCAGCTTGCGGACGCTGGCGCCGTAGCGGCGGCGCTCCACCTCCTCGGCGTTGAAATATTTGACCGTTTCGTAGTTCAGCAGGCTGTCGACCGCCTTCTGCGTCGCCTCGCTGTCATTCTTCGCCCATTCGCGGCGCAAAGTCGTGCGCCACTCGGTCATGCGCTGCGTGAACAGCACATAGGCCGCGATCATCACGATCGTGCCCGCCACCAGCTGCCAGCCGAATTTGGCGAGGAAAATCACGCAGACCGCCGACAGCTCCAGGATGGTCGGCGCGATATTGAACAGGATGAAGTAGAGCATCGTATCGATGCTCTTGGTGCCGCGCTCGATCACCTTGGTGACGGCGCCGGTACGGCGCTCAAGATGGAAGCGCAGCGACAGGCGGTGGAGATGGCCGAACACCTCCAGCGAGAGGCGGTGCGCGGCCTCCTGCCCGACGCGCTCGAAAATGGCGTTGCGCAGATTGTCGAACAAGACGCCGCCGAAGCGCGCGCCGGCATAAGCCACGACCAGCGCCATCGCGAGCGCGACGCCGGGCTCCATGCCGGGCGCCATCCGATCGATCGCGCCCTTGTAGGCGAAGGGCATCAGCAGCGTGACGCCCTTGGAGATCAGGACGAACAGCATCGCGATCGACACGCGCGCGCGCAGAGCAGGGCGGTCCGCCGGCCAGAGATAAGGCAGGAAGCGACGGAGCGCGGCGAAACCGTCGATCGGCTTGGCGGTGGGTTCGGTGGAGGCGGGCGGCATGACCGCGCCAAGATAGGGAGCGTGACGGACTATGTCAGCGGTTCGCCGCTATCGCCTCACATCCGCTTGTTTTCATCCCGTTTGTTTCGAGCGGAGATCGAGCTTATCGAGATCGAAGTCGAGAAAGCGCGGCCAGCTGGCCGAGTTCTCGACGGTCGCTTCTCGACCATGCTCGAAGCGGCTCGAACCGAACCGACTGGGGCGTCAGCCGCCGACGCGGGTGGTGAGCAGGCGGGCGAGGGTGGCCTTGAAGCGGGCGAGCTGGGCGCCGGCGAGCTGGGCCGCCTGGGCGAGCTTCATCCCGGCGGGATTCACCGCGCGGCCATTCTGGAACATCTCGAAATGGAGATGCGGGCCGGTGGACAGGCCGGTGGAGCCGACATAGCCGATCAGCTGGCCGGCATGGACCTTCTGGCCGACCTTGGCGACGATGCGGCTCATATGGGCATAGCCGGTCTGCAGATTGCCGGGATGCTGGAGCTGCACGTAATTGCCGTGGCCGCCATGCCAGCCGGCGAAGCGGACGGTGCCGTCCGTGGCGGCGATGATCGGCGATCCCATCGGCGCGCCATAATCGACGCCCTGATGCATGCGGCTATAGCCGAGGATCGGGTGGAAGCGCGCGCCGAACGAAGAGGTGAGGTGGCCGTGGACGGGCATCGTCATGCCGCCCTTCTTCTCCGCGCCCACGCCGGCCGCGTCAAACCACTGTTCCTTGCCGTCCTTGTCCCACTTCAGCAGGCGCAGCACCTTCTTGCCCTGATCGAGGCCGCCATAGAGCAGGCTGCCCGTCTCGGTCTCGCCGGTGGCGGCGCGGCGATGCTCGACGATCAGATCGAAGCGGTCGTTCGATCGCACGCCGGAGATCGGCATATATTGGGCGACCGCCTTCAGATAGGCTTCGATCGCCTTGGGCGGAGCGCCGGCCGAGCGCGCGGCCGCAAATAGCCCCGAGCCGACGCGGCCCTGGATGCGGAGCGGCGTCTCGTCGACGGCGATCGGCTTCTTCAGCAGCTGCAGCTGGCCGCCGTTGCGGTTCACCTCCAGCGCGAGTTCGAACTTGGCGCGGAAGGCGAGGCGATCGAGCGGGCGCGCCACCTTGCGATTGGGGCGGCGGCCGAGCGTCATCTCCAGCTTGGTGCCGGGCTTGATGTCGCCCAGCGAAACGGCATTCGACACCAGATCGGCGGTGCGCTTCGCATCCTCTTCGCCCACGCCGGCGCGGGTCAGCACGCGGGCGAAGCCGTCGCCGCGGCCGAGCGTGGTGGTGATGTCGATCTCCGGCCGTTCGGGCGTCTCGGCCAGTTCCTCGACCAGTGCGGTGGGCGCGGTGACGCGGCCGGTATCGGCGCCGTATGCCGAGGGCGCGATCGCCTGGGTCCGCATCTCCTGCTGCTGCGCGTCGCCCAGCGCCGGTGCGGTCTGGCCGACGAGTGGGCGATAGGACGGGGCGAGCGCGAAAGCGGAGGCGCACAGCGCGGTGCAGGTGGCGAGGCCGCGCCACCATTCGCCGCTGCCGATGCGCGCGCCGAGATCGACGACCAGATCCAGATCGCGCGTGCGATCGAGGCCGCGGCGGAGCAACGATGCATCGAAGCGGGCATAAGCGCGGCTCCGCAGCGCGACGGTGCCAGCACCCCCGCCTGCAAGCTCTCCGCTATCCTGCCGGTACATCAGCCCCAGTCCATCCCTGTACGGTTCCGCCTGTGCCAGCGGAGGCCGGCGGCATGACTGTGAATCAGGAAGGTTAAAGTCAAACTAATTCACCGATTTACAGGCCGAAGCTGCGACGAGATGAATCTTTCCGGCGACGAATCGTGCAACGCGCGCCAGTTTACGAAACGGCGACGGCGGCGCTTGCTTTTGGTATCGGATCGGCCATCTTGCTGTTCGAGATGACGCGCTTTACCGATCAGCCGCTCGTGGCGGTGCTCGGGCCGACGAACACCGGCAAGACCCATCTGGCGGTCGAACGGATGTGTGCGCATTCGTCCGGGCTGATCGGCTTCCCCCTGCGGCTGCTAGCGCGCGAGGTCTATGACCGGGTCGTCGCGATCAAGGGCGAGGCTTCGGTGGCGCTGATCACGGGCGAGGAGAAGATCGTCCCCCCGCAGGCGCGCTGGTTCCTGACGACCGCCGAATCGATGCCGGTCTCAGGCGGGCGCGAGGGCGGATTCGAGCGGGATTTCGCGTTCGTCGGGCTGGACGAGGCGCAGCTGGCGGCGGATCGTGAGCGTGGCCACATCTTCACCGATCGGTTGCTGCGCGCGCGCGGCCGCGAGGAGACGATGCTGCTGGGGTCCGAGGCGCTGCGGCCGATGCTGCGCGCGCTGGCGCCCAAGGCCGAGATCATCACGCGGCCGCGTTTCTCGACGCTCACTTATGCGGGCACGACCAAGCTGTCGCGCCTGCCCAAGCGCTCGGTGGTCGTCGCCTTCTCGGCCGAGGAGGTTTACGCCGTGGCCGAGATGCTGCGGCGCCTGCGCGGCGGGGCGGCGGTGGTGATGGGCGCGCTCTCCCCCCGCACGCGCAACGCGCAGGTAGCGATGTTCCAGGCGGGCGAGGTGGATTATCTCGTCGCCACCGATGCGATCGGCATGGGCCTGAACATGGACGTGGCGCATGTCGCCTTCGCCTCGCTGCGCAAGTTCGACGGGCGCAAGGTGCGGCGTCTGACCGTCTCGGAAATGGCGCAGATCGCCGGGCGCGCCGGGCGCCACCAGCGCGACGGCACGTTCGGCACGCTCTCATTCGAGGGCGGCTCCGCGCAGTTCGAGGATGAGGAGGTGATGGCGATCGAGGAGCATCGCATGCCCCCGCTCGACCATCTCTACTGGCGCGAGGGCGCGCCGAGCCTTGCCGGAATCGACGATCTGATCCGCGATCTGGAGCGGCGCCCGGATCATCCGGTGCTGCGCCCCGCGCCCGAGGCGATCGACCTCGCCGTGCTGAAACGGCTGGCGGAAGAGCCGTGGGTGCGCGAGCGGGCGGCGGGATCGAAGATGGTCGCGCGCCTGTGGGATGCGTGCGGCCTGCCCGATTTCCGCAAGACCGGCGCCGAGCCGCATTCGCGCCTCGTCGCGCGCATCTTCCGCCATCGCAGCGAGGGCGACGGCACGCTGCCGGTGCAATGGTTCGCGGACGAATTGGTGCGGCTGGAAAGCGTGAGCGGGGATGTGGAGACGCTCTCGGATCGGCTCGCGGGCGTGCGGACCTGGGCCTATATCGCGCACCGGAGCGACTGGCTGGCTGAGCCCGCCAAATGGGTCGAGCGGACGCGCGCGATCGAGGAGCGCCTGTCCGACGCGCTCCACCAGAAGCTGACGCAGCGTTTCGTCGATCGGCGCACCGCCGTGCTGATGCGCGATCTGGGTGCGCGCGGGGCGGACATCTTGCCGATGAAGGTGGCGGAGGACGGCACCGTCACCGTGGACGGCGAGGCGATCGGCGCGCTGATCGGCTTCCGCTTCAAGGCCGATCCGCAGGCGCGCCATGGCGACATGAAACGGCTGATGGCGGCGGCCGAACGTCGGCTGGGCGAGGAACTGGCGCGGCGCGCGCGGGCGCTGGCGGCGGACGAGGATGCGGCGTTCAGCCTCGCGACCGATCCGGGGCGGCCGGTCGCGCTCTTCTGGCAGGGCGATGTCGTGGCGCGGCTGACCAAGGGCAAGGATCTGCTCCACCCCCGGATCGAGCTGCACCGCGCGCTGGAAAGCCTGCCCAAGGCCGAGCGGGCGGCGGTAGTCGAACGGCTGGCGCGCTGGCTGGAGAGCGGGATCGCGCGGCATCTGGCGCCGCTCGTCGCGCTGACGACGGCGGCGCGGGATCGCGAGCAGCCGGCGGCGGTGCGCGCGCTGCTGGCGCCGCTGGCGGAGGCGGCGGGCGTGCTGGCGCGGCGTGGGATGGAGCCGGTGCTGGAAGCGCTCGACAAGACGCTGCGGCCAATCGTGGCGCGGCTGGGCGTGCGGATCGGCACGCTCGACATCTTCGTGCCGGCACTCATCAAGCCGGAGCCCTCGCGCTGGCGGATCGCGCTGTTTGCCGCGCAGGAGGGGGCGACCATGCCGTCGGTTCCACCGATCGGCGCGGTTTCGGTGGATACGCCGAACGAGGCCGCGCTGGCGGCGGCCTTCGTCATGGCCGGCTTCCGGCCGCTCGGCGCGCAGATGCTGCGCGTGGATCAAGTGGAGCGGCTGGCGCGCAACGCGCATGAGGCGCGCCCGGACGGCAAAGGCGGGCGGCGCCCGTTCGCGCCCGATCCCGGTCTGCCGGTGAGCCTCGGCCTGGGATCGGCCAGCTTCCAGCAGTTGATGCTCGCGCTCGGCTTCCGGCGGGCGGAGGAAGGCTGGCTGTGGCGGGGCAAGCCCGCTCCGCAAAAGGTCAAGGCGCAGGCGGCGCGCCCGCGCCCCGGCAATGCCTTCGGCGCGCTCGCGGGGCTGCGGCTTTGATCGCGGCTTGCTCCGTGCTGCTGCGAACGCAGGAGCCCAGAGCGTCAGGCACGGCGATCGCGACCCTGGGCGCCTGCGTTCGTAGGCGCACGCGGTGCAGCGAATAGCCGGTCGTGCGGCTCGACAAATATCTCTGGTTCGTGCGCCTGGTGAAGACGCGGGCGCTGGCGCAGGCGTTGATCGAGCAGGGGCATTTGCGGATCGACGGGCGTCCGGTCGATCGCAGCCACGCTACCGTGAAGCCCGGCATGGTGCTGGGCTTTCCGCTCCACGATCGGGTGCGCGTGCTGCGGATCGAGCTGCTGCCGATGCGGCGCGGGCCGGCTGCGGAGGCGCAGGCCTGCTACACCGATCTGGATCCGTTGCCGCCCGATGAACACCGGCGTGAACAGCCGGACGCGTCATCTAGTTGACTTGGAGGGGTGCTGCGCCATATGCGCGCCACCGTTCCCGGGAGCTTAGAATGACCTACGTCGTCACCGACGCCTGCATCCGTTGCAAATATATGGACTGCGTCGAGGTGTGTCCCGTCGACTGCTTCTACGAGGGCGACAATATGCTCGTCATCAATCCCTCGGAATGCATCGACTGCGGTGTGTGCGAGCCGGAATGCCCGGCCGAGGCGATCCTGCCCGATACCGAGAACGGCCTCGAAAAGTGGCTGGAACTCAACACGACCTTCTCCGCCCAGTGGCCGAACATCACGCGCAAGCGCGAGGCGCCGGCCGATGCGGACGAGTGGAAGGACGTGAAGAACAAGCTGGACGAGCATTTCTCGCCGGAGCCCGGCCAGGGCGACTGACGCGCGGCCTCGAAATGCGCGGAAGAGCGCATTTCGAGGCCGCGATCCGCCGATAGGCGGATCCCAAACAAACTTTGAGCATCGTCGAGCTTGCCTTGATGCTGCTCAAAGAATGGTCGGAAACAGATCCGAAACGATCGGCTTTGGCGGCCGCTTTGCCATGCCCTGCGTGCAAAGCTGGCAATCCTGCTGGATTTACGCTATAAGCACCGTCCGAAGGCGGTGTTTTTTCCGTTCATCGTCGATCACGAGTCGTTAACAGGTCGCTAACCCCGTTCCGCTGTTTCGCGTCCAGGCGCCCTGCCCGGATGCCGCGGAAGCGGCGGACCGTTCAGAAAGGTCTTCCTACATGGCAGCAAAGGCGCTGAGCTTCGTCGTCGGCGATTACGTCGTTTACCCCAAGCATGGTGTAGGCCGCGTCGTCGAACTGCAGAGCCAGGAAATCGCCGGTGCCAAGCTGGAGCTCTATGTGCTCCGCTTCGAGAAGGAGCGGATGACGCTCCGCGTGCCGACCAACAAGGCCGAGAGCGTGGGCATGCGCAAGCTCTCGTCCAACGCGCAGATGACGGACGCGCTCACCACGCTGAAGGGCAAGCCCAAGGTGAAGCGCACCATGTGGTCGCGTCGCGCGCAGGAATATGAAGCCAAGATCAATTCGGGCGATCTCGTGTCGATCGCCGAGGTGGTCCGCGATCTGTTCCGCGCCGACGATCAGCCCGAGCAGAGCTATTCCGAGCGCCAGATCTTCGAGGCGGCGTGCAGCCGTCTCGCCCGCGAACTGGCGGCGATGGAGCAGGTCGACGAGCCGACGGCGCAGGTGAAGATCCTGGACATCCTCCGCGCGGCGGCGGCGATCCACAACAAGTAAGATCCGGCGGCTTCGGCCGCAGGATGGAAGAGGGCGCGGCGCTCCGGCTCCGCGCCCTTTTTCGTGCCCAACGACCGGCCGCGAAGCGGCAATCTTTCCTTTTTTCTCTCTGCGTCTCCGCGTCTCTGCGTGAAAAAGAAAATGGGTTCACGCAGAGGCGCAGAGACGCGGAGGAAGAAGAGTGATGATGGGCCCTTCGGGCCGTCAGGCTTTCGCAGGCGGCTCGAACAGGCTGGCGATCGTCGCGACCGAGGCGTCTGCCGCAGCGCGATCGGGGCTTTCGTTGGCGTCGTTATAGCCGAACGAATCGTCGGCCCCCACCGCCTGGACGACGATGCCGTCCTTGCGCGCCAGCACGCTGATGTCGCGATAGAACAGGCCGTAGCGCAGGCCCGCCTGCGGAATCAGCCAGGCGATCTGGCCGCGCACCGGCACGATGCTCTCGTCCCGCATCAGCGCGCGCGCACCATAGCCGGTGCAATTGACGATCACCTTCTCGCGGATCTTCGCGAAATCGGAGGGCTCGTGCAATTCCATCGGCACGAAGCGCCCGCCCGCCAGCTGGAAATCCGTCTCCAGCGTGTGGGCGAAATCGGCGACGTTGAACATCAGCGAGGTGGTCTTGCGCGCGAAGGGGACGCGGAACGGATGCGTGCCGGGTGCCAGCGGATGCGTCCTCGGCACCAGATCGCGCAGCCGCTCCTGATATTCGGCGAAGTGCAGCCCGGTTTCGACATGCGGACGGTTGCCGGCCGCAGGCGGCTCCGTGTCGAACAGATTGTAGCGATCGGTCCAGTCGACCGGATCGCCGGGCAGGCCGAGATAGCTCTGGTGCCGCGCGAACGAGGCGCGCGCCATCCGCTCCCACCGATCGGCGAAGTCAGGCGCGACTTTGTCCGCCATCGCCACGCGCGAATCGGGCGACCAGGTGCCCGTGGCGCGCGCGGAGCGAACGTCGGGAAAGCGCGCGGCGGAATAGATCGTCACCTTGGCGCCCGCGCGCTGCAGCGTGATCGCGCTCGTCAGGCCGATCGCGCCCGCGCCGACCACCGCAATCTCCTTCGGCGAATCCTGCAGCGCCAGCGCGAGCATATCGAGCGCGGACCCCCAGGAGAGCGACCAGCCGCTGCCGCCATGGCCATAATGATGGACGATGCGCTTGCCGGCGATCCGCTCCACCTCCAGCCGGGGGCCGACGGCGCGGAACGGGCGCAGGCAGACGGTGGTGCGGAAGATGCGATCCGGGCTGGCGGCCAGCGGCAGAATCGGCTCGGTGCCGAACGGCGCGGGCGCGATTCCCTGCGCCAGCAGGCGTTCCGGCCGCGCGGCGAGGCCGGCCATCCCGAGTGCGGCCGCATTTCCGATAAACGAACGACGATCCATTCCGCGCTTCTCCCCCAAAAAACGGCGCCCTCTCCCCGTTTCGACAAGAGCATATTGCGGCTGCGAACCCAAGCGGGCATCGCTTGCGTGAGCGATATGGTTCTGTATTATGAACCTAACACAGTGGAGATCGAGATGCGGATTGCGAATCTTGCTGCGCTTTTGCTCGTCGGTGTCAGCGCGCCGGCCTTCGCTGCCACACGCACCTTTCCGGTCGGCGGCTTTGAAAGGGTGCGCAGCAACGTGCCGTTCGACGTGGTCGTCCGGACGGGCGCGCCGCTCGGCGTGCATGCCGTGGGCAAGGACGAGGTCCTCGCCCGGCTGCGTGTGTTTGTCCGCAACGGCGAACTCGTGATCGATGCCGACAAGGGCCGCTGGTATCAGAATATCACGATCCACAAGGAGGATCGCGTGACGATCAACGTCACCGCGCCGCGCCTGAACGGTGTATCGCTGGCCGGGCCGGGCGACATGACCGTGAACGCGCTGCGTGCGCCGATCGCCAACGTAGCGCTTTCCGGGCCGGGCAATATTTCCATCGGATCGATCGAGGCGAGCCGTGCGGACGTGGCCGTCAGCGGGCCGGGCGACTTGCGGCTGTCGGGCAAGACCGGCGCCGCGAGGATCGTCGGCAGCGGGCCGGGGCAGGTGCACGGCGAGGGCTGGACCGTGAACGATGCCACCGTCGTCGTAACCGGACCCGGTGATGTCGCGCTGACCGCGCTGCGGACGGCCAACGTCACGCTCACAGGGCCCGGCGATGTCCGCATCGGCGGCCGTCCACGCTGCCAGGTCGTCAAGCGCGGCCCCGGCAGCGTGCGCTGCGGCGGCTGAGACTGAAACGCGGCTCGTCCGTGCAGGCGTTCACGCGCATGCGGGGCGGCGTTCAAGAGGTGCCGGGGCGTCCGCCTGAGAGCGTGCGCGCATAGGCCTCCACATGCGGGCCGATGCAGGCCTCCATCTGCGACCGGGTCGTCACGGTCTTCGCGCAGGCCAGGAGCGCGTCGCACATCAGCGTGTCGAAAGCCGGGTCGCCGCTGCGGCGCTTGAAGAGGCAGGTGGTCGCGCCGGTTTTCCGGTCGGTTTTCGTCGCCAGCTTCAGCCGTCGCATCCGCTCGCCGAGGACGACGATCTCGTCCGCAGCAGGCGATGTCGGCGCGTAGGTCGGCGGAGGGGCCAGCATCAGGGCGGCGAACAGGAAGATCGCAGGCATTCGAATCGCCCCAGCACGTGCGCGGGCGAAGGCCCGGCAGGAAGATGCCCGGATTCCGACGGGGAGGACAAGCGGCCGGGATGCGCATCGACAGTCCCATGTCGAAGCCCTTCGTCCGCGTTGCGGCCCGATGCGTTCGTTCTGGCGGACGGCATCCGCGCCCCCTAAACCGGCGCGATGAGCGACAGTGCAAGCGAATGGAATGGCGAGATCGTCCGCACGTGGCTGCAGAGCCGCCTCGCTGCCGCGCTGGCCGATCAGGACGCGGCGGATCGGTATGGCCGCGAGCGGGAGGACGATTACGACAAGGCCGCGGCCGAGGAATGGGTCTGCCGGAAGACGAAGAGCAGCGATGCCACGGGCGATCAGCAGCGCTTTGGCGAGATGCTCAAGGCCTTGCTCGACGAGGATGATTTCTATCGGATCGGGGTGCGGAACGAGAAGCGTTTCGAACGCGAGGTGCGGACCTATCTGCGCAAGCTGATCAAGATGACGAAGACGAACAGCGGCTTCGAAAAGCTATCCCGATATCAATAATATAGAGGCGCGGGATCGTTATATTAGCCGCTAGATCAGCGCGAGCGCGGCGAGCTTCCCCGCCAGATCGGGCGGCAGCGTGTCGCCCTCGGCCTCGTCGCCGTCCAGATCGGCGGGGGCGTCGGCGGCGGTGAGGTAGCGCCAGCCCTGATGCGCGCGCTTGGGGCGATAGCGGACGGGCACCAGATCGGCGGCGAGGCGGATCACGCAATGGCCCTTCTCCGCCTCCGCGAAGCCGAGGATCGGCGAGCGGGCGACGAGCTGGTGGCGGACGATCCAGAACAGCGATCCGCCGATCAGCTCGCTGTGGCGCGTGGGGCGGTAGCGCGTGACGACATAGGTTTCGCCGCCCATCGCGCGGCCGGCGAGGCGCGCGTCGAGCATCGCCACGTCGGTACAGCCGACCGCGACCTTCGTGAGATTCAGGGGAGCGTCGGGGAAGGGGGCGGGATCGGTCTTCGGCACGCGGGCGATATGGGGCGGGGTGGGCGTCGCCGCTAGGCGCGGTGGCTATTCCCATTCTTCCCCAAAACCGTTTGTGCTGAGCCTGTCGAAGCACTGTCCTTCTTCCACGGAGGAGAAGAAGGACGGCACTTCGACAAGCTCAGTGCGAACGGAAGAGTTGAAGGTCTGCGATCCTAGCCGCCCAATCCCCACAGCGTGGCGAGGCCGAGGAAGGAGAAGAAGCCCATCACGTCCGTCGCCATCGTGACGAACACGGCCGAGGAGACGGCGGGATCGACGCGGGCGCGGTCGAGGCCGATCGGGATCAGCACGCCCGCGAGCCCCGCCACCAGATTGTTGATGACCATCGCCAGCGCGATCACGAGCGCCAGATCGTGATTGCGATAGACCAGGAAGGTGCCGAGCCCGATGATCGTGCCGAGCGACAGTCCGTTGGCGAGCGCCACCCGGAATTCGCGGCCGATCATGCGCCACGTGTTCGAACTGGTCAGCTGATTGGTGGCGAGCGCACGCACGATCACCGCCAGGGTCTGCGTGCCGGCATTGCCGCCCATGCCCGAGACGATCGGCATGAGCACGGCGAGAAGCGCGAAACGGGCGATCTCGCCCTGGAACAGCCCGACGACCGAAGCGGCGATCATCGCGGTGCCGAGATTGACGATCAGCCAGGTGAGCCGCGTCTTCACCGTGAAGCGGATCGGCTCGTTGATGTCGCCGTCGCCCGCGCCGGACAGCAGCAGCGCGTCCTCGCCCGCTTCCTCCTGGATGATGTGGACGATGTCGTCGACGGTGATCATGCCGACCAGACGCCCGGACTTGTCGACCACGGCGGCCGAGACGAGCGCATATTTCTGGAAGCGCAAAGCCACGTCCTCCTGATCCATGTCGGCCGGGATCAGGGTCTGTTCGCGCGCCATCACGTCGGCGATCGGGGCATCGTCCGGCGCGCGGATCACCCAGCTTACCTTGCACGTTCCGACCGGCTTGTGGGCGATGTCGACGACGAACACTTCCCAGAAATCGGTGGTGAGATCGTCGTTGGACCGCAGATAGGCGATCACGTCCGACACCTTCCAATGCTCGGGCACCGCGATCAGATCGCGCTGCATCAGGCGGCCGGCGCTCTCTTCCGGATAGGAGAGCGCTTCCTCGATAGCGGCGCGATCGTCCGGCTCCATCGCGCGGAGGACGGCGCGCTGGTCCTCCTCCTCCATGTCCTCGATGATCGCGACGGCATCGTCGGTATCGAGCTGGGTGGCGAGCTCGGCGACCTGATGCGGCGAGAGAACCTCGATCAGCTGCTCGCGCACCCAATCGTTCATCTCGGCCAGCACGTCGGCGTCGAGCAGATCGTCGATTCCGAGCGCGGTGGCGAGCGCCTGGCGATGCTCGCGCGGGGCCAGCTCGAACAGATCGGCGACGTCGGCGGGGTGGAGCGGCTCGACGAGCGCGCGCGCGCCTTCCGTGTCGCCATCCTCGACCTTCTCGATCACGGCGGCGACGAATTCGGGCGTCAGCCGCGCCTCGGAATCGTGCGCGGTGTCCAGCGGCGTGGGGGCAGGGGCGCCTGACGCGGGAGCCTCCGTCGCGGGGATGATGGTCTCGATCTCGCTCTCGCTCATCGCACCAACTCCCGGACGCGCATTGGATTCCCGGCCCGCTTAAGCCGGGGATGCTGCCCTGTCAGCCCCGACAGGGCCGAAACTGGCATATCGGGCGTTAAGGGGCGGATAAAGATGGCGGCCCGGCGAACTCCTGCTAAGCGCGCCCCGATCAAACTGAGGAGGCCATCATGGCAGACGAAACCCTGACCCTTTCGCTCGATAGCGGCGGCGACGTCGTGATCCGGCTGCGGCCCGATCTGGCGCCCGGCCATGTCGCGCGCATCGTGGAGCTGGCCAAGGAAGGCTTCTACGATGGCGTGGTGTTCCACCGCGTGATCCCCGGCTTCATGGCGCAGGGCGGCGATCCGACCGGCACCGGCATGGGCGGCTCGGAAAAGCCCGACCTGAAGGCGGAATTCTCGGCCGAGCCGCACGTGCGCGGCGTCTGCTCGATGGCGCGCGCGTCGAACCCGAACAGCGCGAACAGCCAGTTCTTCATCTGCTTCGACGACGCGACCTTCCTCGATCGCCAGTACACCGTGTGGGGCGAAGTGACCGAGGGCATGGAATTCGTGGACGCGCTGCCCAAGGGCGAGCCGCCGCGCACGCCCGGCAAGATCGTGACGGCGACGGTCGCCTAAGCGACCCGTTCTTCCGTTCGTGCTGAGCCTGTCGAAGCACCGTCCTTCCTCTGCCTAGGTGGTGGAGAAGAGGGACGGCACTTCGACAGGCTCAGTGCAAACGGGCTGGGCTTATCGTGAGCCCAAACCTTATTCCTCGCCCAGCATGAACTCGCCGAACAGCCAGTCATGGAAGATGCGGACGGCGCGGTTGGACAGCGCCGTGCGGCGCGAGGCGAACCAGTAGCTGTAGCTGGACTGCACCTTCGTCTGCACCAGATTGGTCAGGCGATCGTCGTGCGAGAGCGCGACATGATCCTCCAGCATGAAGGCGATGCCGAGCCCCTGCGCCGCAGCCTCCAGCACCACGGCTCCCGAATCGAAACGATCGAACGCGGCCGGCTCCAGCTCCGGCTCGCCGATCGCATCGCGCCACTCGTTGAACAGCTCCGGCAGATCACGGTGGATCAGAACGGTCGCGCGCGCCACGTCGGCGGGCGTGCGGATCGCATTCTCGCCCTGCAGGAAGGATTTCGCGCCGATCACCGCGATATTGTTGTGCGCGATCCGGCGGCTGTAGAAGGTCGCGTCAACCTCGCGACCCAGCACCACCGCGGCGTCGATTCCTTCGCCCAGGCGGGTCAAAGCGTGCGGCTGCGTATCGATATCGATGTGCAGCTGCGGATGTTCGTGCTTCAGCTGAGGCAGGCCCGGCAAAAGTCGCTGCGATGCGAAAAGCTGGGGGACGCTGAGACGCAGTCGCAACAGTTCGGACTCACCCGTGGTTGCGTCGATCGCAACGGCAAGCGCATCGAGCGCAGGCGCGATCCGCGCGAGCAGCATCTGCCCGTCGCTGTTCAGCACCATTGCCTGATGCCGCCGCGCGAACAGCGGGCGTCCCAGAAAACGCTCCAACGCCTGAATGCGTCGGCTCAACGCCGGCGACGAGAGCGCAAGCTCCTCCGCGGCGGCTTTGACCGAGCCGAGCCGTGCCACCTGCACAAAAGCCTCTACCGCTGTGAGCGGCGGCAATCTCCGCATTTCCGCTTCCTTCCTTGCAGCTTCCGGAAGACGCAAAATGCGTATGAATGCAAATTGCGTAATTCGCAACTGCGGCCACGCCGTTCGCACTTGCACAAAAACCGGCCCGCCGACATAAAGAACCCGCCTTTCAGGCATCCTCTCCTAGACTTAAGGGCCGGCCTTTCGGGGCTGGCCCTTTTTTTATCTGCGCTCCCCGCGCTGCACTCCCGTTGCGGGACTTCGCCTTGCCGGGGGACTTCGCAATGTCGCCATGCCTCCCTATCTGCATGAGCCGCGAAGAGAGAGGGCAGAATGGCCGATAGCGAAACACGCAAGCTGCAGGTGGCGAATGCCCGGCCGGACGATTCCGGTCGCGGGCTGGCGCGGCTTTCGCGTGCGACGATGGGCGCGCTCGGGCTGACCGAGGGCGATGTGGTGGAGATTGTCGGCCGCAGGGGCACTCCCGCGCGCGCCGTGCTGCCCTATCCGGAAGACGAAGGGCTCGATATCCTGCGGCTGGACGGTCTGCAGCGCGCCAATGCCGGCGTGGGATCGGGCGATTTCGTCGAGGTGAAGAAGGCCGCGAGCCAGCCCGCGCAGCGCGTCGTCTTCGCACCTGCACAACAGAATCTGCGGCTGCAGGGATCGGGCGAGGCGCTGAAGCGCAGCTTCGGCATGCGGCCGATCACGGCGGGCGATGTCGTCGCCACCACCGGCCAGCAAAGGCTGGACCAGGGCGACATGCCTTCGGCGCTGCGCACGATGCTGAACGCGCCGGCTTTCTCGCTGCAGGAAATCCGCCTCACCGTGATTTCGACGACGCCCAAGGGCATCGTCCATATCGACGAGAATACCGACGTCGAGCTGCGCACCGAATATACACCGGTGCGCGAGGATGGCGGCCGCCGCGCGGACGTCACCTATGACGATATCGGCGGGCTCGGCGCCACGGTCGATCAGGTGCGCGAGATGGTGGAGCTGCCGCTGCGCTATCCCGAACTGTTCCAGCGTCTCGGCGTCGATCCGCCCAAGGGCGTGCTGCTGTACGGGCCTCCGGGCACGGGCAAGACGCGGCTGGCGCGCGCGGTGGCCAATGAAAGCCACGCGCACTTCTTCCTGATCAACGGGCCGGAGATCATGGGCTCGGCTTATGGTGAGTCGGAGAAGCGCCTGCGCGAGATCTTCGAGGAGGCGACGCAGAACGCCCCTTCGATCATCTTCATCGACGAGATCGATTCGATCGCGCCGAAGCGGGGCCAGACGACCGGCGAGGCGGAGAAGCGCCTCGTCGCGCAGCTGCTGACCCTGATGGACGGGCTGGAGCCGCGCGCAAACCTCGTCATCATGGCCGCGACCAACCGGCCCGAGGCGCTGGACGAAGCGCTGCGACGGCCGGGCCGCTTCGATCGCGAGATCGTGATCGGCGTACCGGACGAGCGCGGCCGTCGCGAGATTCTCGGCATCCACGCGCGCGGCATGCCGCTGGGCGAGCGGGTCGATCTGGATGAGCTGGCGCGGCAGACCTACGGCTTCGTCGGCGCGGATCTGGCCGCGCTGGCGCGCGAGGCCGCGATCGAGGCGGTGCGGCGGATCATGCCGCAGCTGAACCTCGAGGAGAAGACGATCCCGCCCGAGGTGTTGGATACGCTCTCGGTGACGCGCGAGGATTTCCAGGAGGCGATCAAGCGCGTGCAGCCTTCGGCGATGCGCGAAGTGATGGTGCAGGCCCCGAACGTGGGCTGGGACGATATTGGCGGGCAGGACGAGGCGCGCGAGCGGCTGCGCGAGGGCGTCGAACTGCCGCTGAAGGATCCGGATGCGTTCCGGCGGCTGGGCATCCGCCCCGCCAAGGGCTTCCTGCTCTATGGCCCGCCCGGCACCGGCAAGACCCTGCTGGCCAAGGCCGTGGCGCGTGAGGCGCAGGCGAACTTCATCGCGACCAAATCGAGCGACCTGCTCTCCAAATGGTATGGCGAGAGCGAGCAGCAGATCGCTCGCCTGTTCGCGCGCGCACGGCAGGTGAGCCCGTGCGTGATCTTCATCGACGAGCTGGACAGCCTCGTCCCCGCGCGCGGCGGTGGACTCGGCGAGCCGGCGGTGACGGAGCGTGTGGTCAACACGATCCTGGCCGAGATGGACGGGCTGGAGGAGCTGCAGTCGGTCGTCGTGATCGGTGCCACCAATCGCCCGAACCTGATCGATCCGGCCTTGCTGCGGCCGGGCCGGTTCGACGAACTGATCTACGTGTCCGTGCCGGACGAGGCGGGGCGTGCGCGGATCCTGGGCATCCATACCGCCAAGATGCCGCTGGCCGACGATGTCGATCTGCCGACGCTGGCGCGGCGGACCGAGCGTTTCTCGGGCGCCGATCTGGAGGATCTGGTGCGGCGGGCCGGCCTCAACGCTCTGCGCGAGTCGCTCGACTCGCGGATCGTGACGGCGGCGCATTTCGCGCGCGCGCTGGAGGAGACGCGGGCTTCGGTGACGCCCGAGATCGAGCGCGAATATGAGCAGATCCAGGCGCGCCTGAAGCAGGATTCGCTCGCGCTGGAGCCGATCGGGTTCATTGCGCCGGGGATGCTGAAGCCGCGGAATTAAGGCTATTCGTCATTCCCGCGCACGCGGGAACCCAGTTCGACGGCGGCTGCTGGGTTCCCGCGTGCGCGGGAATGACGAAGGCGAGGGTCAAATGACAGTCGCCGGTTTTTCCCACGCATAGGAACGGCCGATTTCCGCGACGATCACCTCGTAGCTTTCATACCAGTCCGCCCGCCCCTGCGCGCGGATCGCGCTGTGGTCGGCGTGATTGCGCCAGGCGAGGGCGGCCGCTTCGTCCGCCCAATAGCTGATCGTGATGCCGTGGCCGGCCGCGTCGCGCACGCTGTCGATGCCGAGATAGCCGGGCTGGCGGCGCGCTTCGGCATCCATCGCCTCGGCCGCCGCCGCATAGCCTTCGTCGTCGTGGGGCGTCCGCAGGCTCTTGAAAATCACCGCGATGCCGGAACGCTTCGTCTTGTCCATTCGTCTCTTCCCAAGGCATTTGTGGCGAACCGAATGAAGGCTCGCTTGCGTTTGCGTTGCGCTTTTGCGACGGGTCGCGGTCGCACACGGTACAAGGGACTAGGTAATGACCTCACCTTCGGGGGAGCAGGTGCTCGAGCGGCGCGGAGCGCGACGCGGCAAGGCGAAGCTGAGCCCCATGGGCATGTTCTTCCGCGAGTTCCTGAAGCATCCGGTGATGGTCGGCTCGATCATCCCGTCGTCGAACAAGCTGATCGGCCATATGCTCTCGCGTACGGACTGGGACAACACCAAGCTGTTCGTGGAATATGGGCCGGGCGTGGGCACGTTCACGCAGGCGATTCTCGATCGGATGGGCCCGGACGCCACCTATATCGCGATCGACACGAACGAAGAGTTCATCTCCTATCTGGCCGATCGCTTCCACGATCCGCGCTTCGTCCCCGTCCATGGCTCGGCCACCGATGTCCGCCAGATCATCGCCGATCGCGGTCATGATCATGCCGATTATGTCCTGTCGGGCCTGCCTTTCTCGACGCTGCCGCCGGGCGTGGGCCCGAAGATCGCGATCGAAACGCATGCGGCGCTGCGCGTCGGCGGCGCCTTCCTCGTCTATCAGTTCAACCCCAAGTGTCGCGATTTCATGGCGCTGGCGTTCGATCGCATCGATCACGCCTTCGAGCCGATCAACATCCCGCCGGCCCAGCTTTACTGGGGCTGGAAGGACTGACGCCGGCGAGGCCGACGTCATCTCAGCGCATGCTGGGATCTCGATCGGCCGGTCGTGTCCGCGTCGTCTCTTCCTCCTGCCGAGTAAGGCAGAAGGAAGATTTTTCACGCAGAGGCGCAGAGGCGCGGAGAGGGTTCGCCCTGTCGCCGCGTAGCGGCTTTATCTTCTCGCGACGGTGAAAGGAGGGGAGGCGCTGCGCGCGGGCGCAACACCTCTGCGTCTCCGCGCCTCCGCGTGAACCCCTTCTTCTTTCCGCTCTCGAAGCGGCGGCGGATTATTCCGCCGCCACCATCTCCGCCGGCTGATCGTCGAGCGGCTGTTCGAGCCGGGTGACCATCTCCTTCGGCACCACCTGCCAGAAGCGATCCCGCCAGCGATCCCAATCGTCGAGGATCGTGTTCGACCATTTGCTGTCGGTAGCGATCGCGTGCGCCGCGATCAGCGAGCGCAGGCGCTGCTCCCAATAGGTGGAGCCGAGGCGGCGCCACAGGATGCTCTCGGGGTTCGCATTGGCCGGGAAGCTGCCATCCTCGTCCAGCACGAAGGCCATGCCGCCCGTCATGCCCGCGCCGAAATTCTCGCCCGTGCGGCCGAGGATCACGGCGGTGCCGCCGGTCATATATTCGCAGCCGTTCGCGCCGCAGCCTTCGACCACCACGGTCGCGCCCGAATTGCGGACAGCGAAGCGCTCGCCCGCCTGGCCCGCCGCGAACAATTTGCCCGAGGTGGCGCCGTAGAGGACGGTGTTGCCGATGATCGTGTTGGCGCGGCTTTCCAGCGGGCTGGAGACGGTCGGCCGCACGATGATCGTGCCGCCGGACAGCCCCTTGCCGACATAGTCGTTGGCCTCGCCCATCACCTCCAGCGTCAGCCCCTTCACCGCGAAGGCGCCCAGCGACTGGCCGGCCGAACCGCGCAGCTTCACATGGACATGGCCCTCGGCGAGCGAATCCATGCCGTAGCGGCCGGTGATCTCCGCCGAGAAGCGCGTGCCGACCGCGCGGTGCGTGTTCCGCACCGTATAGGTCAGCTGCATCTTCTCGCGCCGCTCGAACACGGCCTTGGCGTCGCGGATCATCTGCGCGTCGAGGCTGTCCGGCACTTCGTTACGATGCGTCGGGATCTGGAAGCGGCGCTTGTCGTCGGGCGCGTCCACCTTGGCGAGGATCGGGTTGAGATCCAGATCGTCGAGATGCTCGGCGCCACGGCTCACCTGCCGCAGCAATTCGGTGCGGCCGATGATGTCGTCGAGGCTGGCGACGCCGAGGCGGGCCAGGATCTCGCGCACTTCCTCCGCGATGAAGGTCATCAGGTTGATGACCTTCTCGGGCGTGCCGACGAACTTCTGGCGGAGCGCATCGTCCTGCGTGCAGACGCCCACCGGGCAGGTGTTCGAATGGCACTGGCGCACCATGATGCAGCCCATCGCCACCAGCGACAACGTGCCGATGCCGTATTCCTCGGCGCCGAGGATGGCGGCGATCACGATGTCGCGGCCGGTCTTGAGGCCGCCGTCGGTGCGCAGCTTCACGCGGTGGCGCAGGCCGTTGAGGGTCAACACCTGATTAACCTCGCTCAGGCCCATTTCCCACGGCGTGCCGGCGAACTTCACGCTAGTCTGCGGGGAGGCGCCCGTGCCGCCGACATTGCCGGCGACGAGGATCGCATCCGCATGCGCCTTGGCGACGCCCGCCGCGACCGTGCCGATGCCGGCCGACGAGACGAGCTTCACGCAGACGCGCGCGCGCGGATTGATCTGCTTCAGATCGTAGATCAGCTGGGCCAGATCCTCGATCGAATAGATATCGTGATGCGGCGGCGGCGAGATCAGCGTGACGCCCGGCGTCGAGTGACGCAGTTTGGCGATCATCTCGGTCACCTTGAAGCCGGGCAGCTGCCCGCCCTCGCCGGGCTTGGCGCCCTGCGCGACCTTGATCTCCACCTCTTCGGCCGAGCCCAGATATTCGGCGGTGACGCCGAAGCGGCCCGATGCGATCTGCTTGATGACGGAGTTGGCGTTGTCGCCATTCTCGTACGGCGTGAAGCGGCGCTTGTCCTCGCCCCCCTCACCCGAGACGGCCTTCGCGCCGATCCGGTTCATCGCGATCGCCAGCGTCTCGTGCGCCTCCGGGGAGAGGGCACCGAGCGACATGCCGGGCGTGACGAAGCGCTTGCGGATCTCGGTGATCGCCTCGACCGAATCGATCGGGATCGGTTCCTTGGCCCAGTTGAACTCCAGCAGATCGCGCAGATAGATGGGCGGCAGATCGCGCACGCCGCGCGAGAATTGCAGATATTGCGTGTAGCTGTCGTTCGTCACCGACGTCTGCAGCAGGTGCATCAGCTGCGCCGAATAGGCATGCGCCTCGCCGCCCGAGCGCTGGCGATAGAAGCCGCCGATCGGCAGCGTCGAGACGGTTTCGTCGAACGCCGGATCGTGGCGCATCTTCGCCGACAGCTGGAGCGAGGCATAGCCCTCGCCCGAAATCTTCGTGGGCATGCCCGGGAAGAGATCGTTGACCAGCGCGCGGGAGAGACCGACCGCCTCGAAATTATAGCCGCCGCGATAGGAGGAGATCACCGCGATCCCCATCTTCGACATGATCTTCAGAAGACCTTCGTCGATCGCCTTGCGCCAGCGCTTGAAGCAATCGGCGAGCGTGATGTTGCCGAACAGGCCGCGCGCATGGCGGTCCGCGATCGCGGCTTCGGCCAGATAGGCGTTCACGGTGGTGGCGCCCACGCCGATCAGCACCGCATAATAATGCGTGTCGAGGCACTCGGCCGAGCGCACGTTGACCGACGCATAGGAGCGCAGCCCCTTGCGGACGAGATGCGTGTGGACGGCGGCGGCGGCCAGCACCATCGCGATCGAGACGCGCTCGGCCGAAACGCCCTCGTCCGTCAGGAACAATTCGCTCTTGCCCTCGCGCACGGCCTGCTCGGCCTCGGCGCGGACGCGGGCGATGGCGTGGCGGAGCGAATCCGGGCCGCCATTGGCCGCATAGGTACAGTCGATCTCGGCATGGCTGGTGGCGAAATTGGCCTTCAGCGTCGCCCAGTCGGTGCTGGTCAACACCGGCGAATCCAGCACCAGCACGCCCGATTGCTGCGCTTCGGTGTCCAGGATGTTCGCGAGATTCCCGAAGCGCGTCTTCAGGCTCATCACGCGGGTTTCGCGCAGCGAGTCGATCGGCGGGTTGGTGACCTGCGAGAAATTCTGGCGGAAGAAGTGGCTGATCAGCCGGGCCTTGTCCGAGATGACGGCCAGCGGCGTATCGTCGCCCATCGATCCGATCGCCTCTTTGGCGGTCTCGACCTGCGGCGCGAGGATCAGCTCCATATCCTCCATCGTCTGGCCTGCGGCGACCTGACGACGGACCAGCTCGGCGCGGCTCCACTGGGGCAGATGATCGCCCGCGGGAACCTTGAGATCCGCCATCGTGCGGAATCCCTTCACCCACTCGCCATAGGGCGCCTCGGACGCGATCCGGCTCTTGATCGCGGCATCGTCGTAGAAGCGGCCTTCCTCCAGATCGATCGCGATCATCTGGCCGGGCCCCATCCGGCCCTTCGCCACCGCCGAGCTTTCCGGCACGATCACCATGCCCGCTTCGGAGCCGACGATCAGCAGATTGTCCGCCGTGCGCAGCGTGCGGAGTGGGCGGAGAGCGTTGCGATCGACGCCGGCCACCACCCAGCGGCCGTCCGTCATCGCCAGCGCCGCCGGGCCGTCCCACGGCTCCATCACGCTGGCGAAATAATTGTACATCGCACCCACGTCGGCGCCGAGATCGGCGCTCTGCCATGCCTCGGGCACGAGCATCAGCTTGGCCGTCGGCGCATCGCGGCCGGAGCGGCAGATCGTCTCGAATACGGCGTCCAGCGCGGCCGTATCGGAGGCGCCGGCCGGGATCAGCGGCTTGATCTCCTCCGAATGCTGGCCGAACGCCAACGAGGCCATCTTGATCTCGTGGCTTTTCATCCAGTTCACGTTGCCGCGAATGGTGTTGATCTCGCCATTGTGCGCGAGGCAGCGGAACGGCTGCGCCAGCCACCATTGCGGGAAGGTGTTGGTGGAATAACGCTGGTGGAAGATCGCCACGCGGCTGACGAAGCGATCGTCGCGCAGATCGGGATAGAAGACCGACAGCTCCTCGGCGAGGAACAGGCCCTTGTAGATGATCGAGCGCGTGGAAAGGCTGCAGATGTAGCAGCCCTGCACCTGCGCCTCGATCAGCTTCTTTTCGATCCGGCGGCGGACGAGATAGAGCTTCTTCTCGAACTCCGCTTCGCTCTCGTCCTCGGGCAGGGGGCCCGCGATCATGATTTGCTCGATCTCGGGACGCGTCAGCATCGCCTTCTCGCCGATCACCGAAATGTCGACGGGCACCTGGCGCCAGCCATAGATGGTGTAGCCGAAATCGATCACCTCGCTCTCGATGATCGAGCGGCACGTCTCCTGCGCGCCCAGATCGGTGCGCGGCAGGAAGATCATGCCCACGGCGAGGCGGTTCGGGCGCGGCCGGTGGCCGGCGCTCTCGATCGCATCGTCGAAGAAGGCGGCGGGGATATCGAGGTGGATTCCGGCGCCGTCGCCGGTCTTGCCGTCCGCGTCCACGGCGCCGCGATGCCAGACGGCCTTCAGCGCATCGATCGCGGCGGTGACGACACGGCGCGAGGCCTTGCCGTCGGTGGCGGCGACGAGGCCGACGCCGCACGCATCGCTCTCCTGTTCGGGGCGATACATGCCTTCACGCGCGATCCGCTCCCGCTCGGCGGCGGAGGGAAGGGGGAGGTCGTGGATCGAGGAGGTCGTCATCATGCGTCCTTCCGTCACTTGGGCGCGGACATCAGGGGGGCCAGCTCACGCTGGATTTCGGGCTGCAGCTCGGCCATCGCCGGGGCGACGCGCTTGGGAAGCTCCGCCTGCATCCAGCCCATCGTCTGGTTGAGCACCGTCGGCATCTTCTCCACCATGCGGCGGCCGAGCGGCGTGCGATAGAAAGCGGCGAAGCCCTTCAGATCCGCGATCGTGAAGGTTTCGGCATAGATGCGGATCGTGCGCGCCTCCATTTCGGGCTGCAGCTCGGCCATGATCTTCTCGACCGCCGCGGCCTGCTTCGTGCCGAGGCGAACGAGAGCGGCATCCCACGCCTGCGGATTGGTGGCGCGCTTCATCCGCATCTGCGGATTCTGATCGACGAACACGCTCAGCGCCGCGCCGGAGCGCATCTGCGCCAGCATCTTTGCGCTGGTGTCCCGCATCGTCGCGCCGATGTCGCTCGCCTCGAACAGCTCGCGCGCGGCGGCCTGTGCCGCCGGATCGACCGGCTTCGCGGCGGCGTCGGTCGCCGGCGCGGCCGCGGGGGCCTGTGCGGCGACGGGCAGCGGCAGCGCCGCGATCGGGGCCGCGATCAGGAAAGCAGCGAGGGTCTTCATGCCGACACCAGGGCGGCGGTCGCCGCCGGCGCCTTCGCCTTCAGCCAGGCGTGCATCCGATCGGCCAGATCGCGGCCGTCGCGCACCGCCCACACGACCAGGCTCGCGCCGCGCACGATGTCGCCCGCCGCGAACACGCCGTCCAGGCTGGTCATCATCGTCTTGTGATCGATGCGGATCGTGCCCCAGCGCGTGACGGCCAGTTCCTGCGCGCCGAACAGATGCGGCAATTCCTCCGGATCGAAGCCCAGCGCCTTGATGACGAGATCGGCATCGACGCGATATTCGGCGCCCGGATCCACTTCCGGCGCGCGGCGGCCGCTCGCATCGGGCTGGCCGAGGCGCATCTTGGAGACCTTCACGCCGGAAACCGCGCCGCCTTCGTCATGGAAGGATTCGGGGGCGGCGAGCCAGACGAACTCGACGCCTTCCTCCTCGGCATTCTTCACTTCGCGCTGGCTGCCCGGCATGTTCGCCCGATCGCGCCGGTAGAGGCAGCGGACCGAGGCCGCACCCTGGCGGATCGCGGTGCGGACGCAATCCATCGCCGTATCGCCGCCGCCGACGACCACGACATTCTTGCCCTCGGCGTTCAGCCGGCCCTCGTCGAAATCGGGGACGCTGTCGCCGAAACCCTTGCGGTTCGATGCGGTAAGATAGTCGAGCGCTTCGACCACGCCCTTCGCGCCGACGCCGGACGCCTTGATCGCGCGGGGCTTGTACACGCCGGTGGCGATCACGATGCCGTCATGCCTCGCGCGCAGCTCCGGCAGGCTGGCGTCGCGGCCAACCTCGAAATTGGGGTGAAAGATCACGCCGCCCGCCGCGAGCCGCTCGACACGGCGCATCACGATCGGCTTCTCCAGCTTGAAGCCGGGGATGCCGTAGGTCAGCAGGCCGCCGGCGCGATCGTGCCGGTCGTAGACATGCACCTCATAGCCGCGCGCGCGCATCAGATCGGCCACGGTCAGCCCCGCCGGACCCGCGCCGATGATGCCGATCGACTGGCCGCGCGCCGGACCCGGCACGAGCGGCTCGACCCAGCCTTCCTCCCACGCCGTATCGGTGATGAATTTTTCGACCGATCCGATCGTGACGGCGCCATGGCCCGAAAATTCGATGACGCAATTGCCCTCGCACAGGCGATCCTGCGGGCAGATGCGGCCGCAGATCTCCGGCATGGTCGAGGTGGCGTTGGAGAGCTCATAGGCCTCGCGCAGCCGCCCTTCCGCCGTCAGCCGCAGCCAATCGGGGATGTGATTGTGGAGGGGGCAATGCGTGGAGCAATAAGGCACGCCGCACTGCGAGCAGCGCGAGGACTGCTCCTCCGCCTTCGTCACCTGATAGGCGCGCGCAATCTCGCCGAAATCCTGGGCCCGCTCCTCGGCGGTCCTTTTGTCCGGATAGGTCTGCCCGATCTTCGGGAATTGCAGCATCGCCATATGGTCGCTCCCTTACGGAAGGCCACATGATGGACCATTTCGCGGGAGTCAAAGGGATAGGTAAGCAGTACTTACCTATCCGAAAGGCTTGGCCCCGCTTTTTTCGTCAATTGGTCGTAAATGGTCGAAGATAAAGGGCCGATCCGGTTATATCAGGTGATTGAGCCAGACGAGACCCACCGCGCCGGCGACGATTCGATACCAGGCGAACGGCCCGAATCCGTGGCGGGAGACGAAGGTGACGAAGCCCCGGATCACCGCCAGCGCGACGATGAAGGCGACGACGAAGCCGATCGCGATCGTGCCCGCGCTCACCTGTCCCGGCGCGCCGAGCGTGTGGGCGTTCTTGGCCAGCTCCAGCACGGTCGCGCCCAGCATCGTCGGGATGGCGAGGAAGAAGCTGAACTCGGCTGCCGTGCGCCGCTCCACCCCCAGCGACAGCGCGCCGAGGATGGTCGCGCCCGAGCGACTGACGCCCGGGATCATCGCGATGCACTGGATGAAGCCGATGCCCAGGCTGGTGCCGAGCGGCAGATCGGCCACGCCGACGATATTCTGCTTCTTCGCCATCCGCTCGATCAGGAGGATGGCGATGCCGCCCACGATCAGCGCCACGCACACCACGTCCGGCCGGCCCAGC
Source organism: Sphingomonas sp. AP4-R1 (assembly GCF_013113735.1). Taxonomy (NCBI): domain Bacteria; kingdom Pseudomonadati; phylum Pseudomonadota; class Alphaproteobacteria; order Sphingomonadales; family Sphingomonadaceae; genus Sphingomonas; species Sphingomonas sp. AP4-R1. Next base: position 755,828 of record NZ_CP053346.1, on the reverse strand, counting down.
AGCGCCTCGATATGCTTGTGGAGCGCCAGGCCGATCACGGCGGCGGGCAGGAAGGCGAGCAGCAGGTTCCGCAGGAAGCGCCACGAAACCGGATCGCGCCTCACCAGCCCCATCAGCACCGCCCAGAAGGTACGCCAGTAGAGCACGACCACCGCCAGGATCGCGCCCAGCTGGATCACGATGTTGAACATCGCCCACTTGTCCTCGTCATAGCCGAGAAGCGCGCTGGCGAGGATCAGATGGCCGGTGGAGGAGACCGGCAGGAATTCGGTGAGCCCCTCGACAATGCCGAGGAGGATCGGTTCGGTCACGCTCATCAGTTACTCCGGTGGGCGGCGTCTGGCCGAGCCCGGCCGCCCGGATGGGGCGGACCCGGCTCGACGGGGAGGATCAGGCGGTCGCGGTCAGGCTGAAGCGGCCCGCGCGCCGATACCGGACCAGCCACGAAGGGGCGGCGACCTCCAGCGGCGTCGGTTCGATGCCGAACGCGTCGAAGCCGGCGGCGCCGGGCGCCACCACATTGTCCGTCTGCAGCATCGCCAGCTGATCCTTCGTGATCGGCGCGCCGGGCAGGCGGGCGAGCAGGCCGACAAGGCCGTCCGGCATCGCGAACAAGGCCGGCTTGGCGCCGATGGCGCTCGCCACCCACGCGTTCAGCTCCGCCATCGAGATGGCGCGCGGGCCGCCCAGTTCGTAGGTGCGGCCGGCATGGGCTTCCGGATGGAGCGCGGCGTGCGCGATCGCCTGCGCGACATCGGCCACCCAGACGGGCTGGAAGCGCACCGCGCCGCGAATCACGGGCAGCACCGGCAGCTTGGCGGCCAGAGCGGCGAACTTGTTCACGAAATCATCTTCGGCGCCGAAGATGATCGAAGGGCGGATGATCGTGGCGCCCGGAAAGGCCTGCGCCACCGCGGCCTCGCCCGCCGCCTTGGTGCGGCCATAAGCCGAAGCGGATCCGGCATCGGCGCCGATCGCGGAGATCTGCACGAACGCCTTGGCGCCCGCCGCCTTCGCCGCTTCGGCCGCGATACGCGCGCCGTCGACATGCAATTTCTGGAAATCGCCCGCCAGCACGCCGACCAGATTGATCACCGCATCCGCGCCCTGCACCGCCTGGCGCACCGAATCGGGGTGCGTGATGCTGGCGGCGATGATCTGCGACTGGCCGAGATCGCCCTGCGGCTTCACGAAATGGGCGGAGGTGAGATCGCGTTCCGCGATGCGAACGCGCGCGCCCGCCTTCATCAATTCCTGGGCGACATAGCGGCCGAGGAACCCGCCACCACCGAACAGCGTCACCAAAGCCACGATCCGTCCTTCCGATCTGCGCGGCCGATTGTGCGCCGCAATGGAGCCTGCATTGCCCCCGCGCCGCCCGCCATGCAAGCCATCACGCATCGAGCCAGTTGACAAGTGTGCGACCCGCCACCTAAAGGCGCGCCCCTACCCCGTGCCCAGATGGCGGAATTGGTAGACGCACCAGCTTCAGGTGCTGGCGATCGCAAGGTCGTGGAGGTTCGAGTCCTCTTCTGGGCACCAGTTCTCCCTTTGTTCTCAAAGGGATAAGCCTCGTAAAACACGAGGAAATTTGGTAAAACCGAGCATCGGTGGACCCATCGTGTCTCACTTTGTTCCGGGGCATCCCCGGGAAAAGTGGACCACGAAATGGGGGCCACGAACAGCCTTTGGAGGGTGTTCTCGGTGCTCACGGTCGTCCAGATTCGCGCGCTCAAACCCGCTGCCAAACCGTACAGGGTGCCCGACGCAAAGGGGCTGTTCCTGCTTGTCCAGCCAAGCGGCGCTTTGCTGTGGCGCTACCGTTTCAAATTTCATGGCCTCGATCGAAAAATAGCCTTCGGCGAATTTCCCGAGGTCTCGCTGACAGAGGCGCGCGCCAAGCGCGACGAAGCCCGCGCGAGCTTGATCGACGGGATCGATCCGGCGGCCGAGCGGCGCAAGAAGAAGCTGGCGGTCAGGGCTGCGGCGCACACGACGTTTCGGCTCGTCGCGGACGAATATATTGCAAAGATGGAGCGGGAAGGGCGCAAGTCGCCCACCCTCAGCAAGGCGCGGTGGTTTTGCGATCTGCTCGATTCAGCGATCGGGAATCGCCCCATTTCCGATATCACGCCGCACGAATTGCTGGCGGCGCTCCGAAAAATCGAGCGGCGCGGGCATCATGAGACGGCGCAGAGGCTTCGCGCTTTTGCCGGGCGCGTCTTCCGCTACGGCTTTGCGACGCTCCGGACCGAGCATAACCCAGCTGATATCCTGCGCGGCGCGCTGACCATTCCGCGCGTCCGACACCATGCTGCGATTCTAGAGCCGCGTGGAATTGGGCAGCTGCTCCGCGCGATAGATGACTATACCGGTCGCACCGAAACGCGGATTGCCCTGAAGCTCGCGCCGCATTTGTTCGTCCGGCCAGGGGAGCTGCGGCAAGCCTGCTGGTCGGAAATCGATCTCAAGGCGGCCGTCTGGCGCATTCCGGGCGAGCGGATGAAGATGGGAATCCCCCATGTCGTCCCTCTATCCTCGCAGGCACTATCCCTGTTGCGAGAGCTTCAGGCGCTTCGTCGAGAGAGCGAATATCTGTTCCCGGCGCTTGGCAAGTCCACGCGCCCCATGTGCGAAAATACGCTGAACCAGGCGCTGCGCCGGCTTGGTTATGGATCGAGGGAGATGACGAGCCACGGCTTTCGGGCGATCGCCAGCACGCTCCTCAACGAATCGGGCCTGTGGCATCCCGATGCGATCGAGCGCGCCTTGGCCCATCGCGATCGCGACCCGGTCCGTGCGGCCTATCATCGCGGCGCGCATTGGGAAGAGCGCGTCCGCATGGCGCAATGGTGGTCGGATCACCTTGATGAGCTCCGAAGCCAAGGCGTCGTGCTCCACAGGCGATTTGGCCAAGCTGGGGCCGCAGGCTGAAGTCCTTTGGGGCAGCCTGTTGAAGCTGGCGTCTACGGTGGCATGGGACAAGGGCGCCTTCGCAGGTCATATTGTTCTTTGTTTGTTCTTTTTTGATGTCCTACAGAGAACGGCTTCGCTACGGGTTTGAGTCGGAGGTGCCCCATGCCGACTTTCGATACCTCGTTCGTGCTGGCGATCGCGACGCTCGTGAGCAGCGTTGCCACCCTCGTTTGGGCGTTCCGGCGAAAAGCGTAGCGTCCGAATGACGCCCACCCGAGTGGCGGACGCCCAAGGCTATCCGATATTCACTCCGAATCCGTTGCGTATTTTTGTGGAATTACGGGATCTTATGCCCTTGCCCCCTTGTGCGGAGGGGGCGGTGCGGGACAAATCCGCCGATCGACACACGGGGGTTTGTCGATCCGAGGGGGATTTCATGAAGGGTATTTTTGCAGCGGCTCTGGCCGCTTTCGCTGCTTCGTCTGCAATCGGGCAGGCTCAACTGACCTCTGCTGTCATCACGCCCGCGCCAGCAGTGGCACCCGCCGCCATAGCTGCACCGAGTACGACCACGGCTGTCCTGCGGACGGGGGCAGAGGTGGCTCTGCGTTTGTCGGAAGAACTCACCACGAAGGGCAAGCAGCTGCGCGTCGGTCAGCGCTTCCATATGGAAGTGGCGGAAGCCGTCGCGGTCAACGGTGTGGTTGTGATCCCGGTCGGCAGCCCGGCAATCGGTGAGATCACCGACGTTCGCAACAAGGGCATGTGGGGCAAGTCGGGTCATCTGGGCGCGCGGATCCTGTATGTCACGGTCAACGGGCGTCAGATCCGTCTGAGCGGATCGTTCGACGATAAGGGCGTGACGGGGACGGGCGGCGTTGTCGCGGCCATCGCTTTCGTGCCCGTAGCTGGCTTCTTCACCACCGGCACCAGCGCGAAGGTTGCCTCTGGCGCGTCGGTCAAAGGTTTCATCGACGAAGACGTGCCGCTGACGATTGCCGCGGCCTCATCGCCGATGGTCGTGGCGGCTCCTGAGCCGCTGCAGACCGCAGCTCCGGTCGCCGCTCCGACGGCGATGCCGGCCGTCCTCACCAAGGTCAGCGATACGTCGCCGCGTTGAGGTTCAGGGCGCCGTGATGCTCGCCATTGCGGTGCCCAAAGGCTTCTACTCTGGTGCCGAAATGCTTCAGCGGTTGAACAGGTCGACCGCCACTTTCACTATTGTTCGACCATAGCCGATCAGCCCACTCGCGGTCCCGAAAAGGAAAAGCCCGATGATCGCCCAGTCCGGCCACCGCAAGTGCGGTGCCGGTTCACGATCCTCGAAGTCGATCATCATGCCGATGCGCTCTTACTTCGGGCACTTCGCGAAATGGCCCTTGGTGTCGCGGCATTTGCCATCCTTACCCTTGGTAATGCCGCTCGATGCCGGTGCTGACGCGGCTGGGCACTTCATGAACTTACCCTTCGCATCCTTGCAAGGCGCGGAAAACGCGGGGGTGGTCAAAACCGCGGCGGCGGTGAGCGCAATGAACAGCTTCATGGCAACGGCTCCCATATGGTTAACGCGGGACACTCTGGCAGATCGAGACCCAGCCTGCATTCCATATTGCAAAAGGTATGTGCTTGCCTTCGCGGATGTCGAACATATCGATCCCTCATTCGATCGGGCGAAGCGGAATTCCTACTCTGTCTTGAAGCAGGCCAGGGCCTTTTCCTTGTCGCCGCCTGTGGCATCGACACAGGCTTGGATCTTGGCCAGTTTCGCTTGCGCTCCGATCTGCGCCTCTTGCGAAGCCGCGAGGCCCTTTTGCTGATCGGAAAGATCGATCCTCAATTTTATGAGCTCGGCAGGAACGGAGACAACGGCCTTGAGGATCTTGACGGGCAATCGAACCACCTCGAGCACTTCACTCGGGCGTGTCGCATTCCATGACACCAGCATGCCATTGTCGAATACGACATCGTCGACTGTCTTGACGAAGATCGAGGACTGCATGGGAATATAGGAAATTGGTCCCACCTGCGGCAGCATCGTCATCGTGGCATCTATAGGGACGGTATCCTTGATACTGGTACACGCGGTCCCGTTGTTACATTGGCGAAGGACAATGGTTTGCGGGAGCGCTGTCCGATAGAAGAGCGCGCCATTCATCCCCTTATGATAGAGGGCGTTGTCGATCGGGTACGTGTACTCGTCGCCAGTCTTGGGCTTCCCGGTCGTGCGCTGTCGATCTCTGATCGTCGGATCTTTGTCTTTGACAGCGTATGTGCTGCCATCCGGCATGGGCGGAACATCCAGTCGAAATGGAAAGCCCGCGGTATAGAATTCGTTATTCAGCTTGGAGAGTTGATCGCCCAAAGCGGGATCGAGCCGGTAGGCGAATTTGGTCGGGAGCTTCTCGCACTCGGGCTTCCCGGCAAACTTTGGCTCTCCGCCGACAAGAGCGAGTGGGCCCGCAGTGCCACCACTACCGACGCCGGCAAAAGCTGACGCAATTTCGACAATGATATCACCTGTACGATCCGCAGCGACGACATTGGCCGTGCTGAGCAGGCCGGAGCTATTGATAGCAAGCTTAGTGTCGTCGTCCCGCAGTGGGCTATGAAAGGCGTCGGCGACCAGACGCAGCCTGGTATCCGCGACAGGCGTAAGCAATTCGATGGCTGCTGAATAGGAGAACGCGCAACTATCCTTTGGTGCAGCCTCAAGAATCCGGATGCTCGCTTCAGCGATATTTATTTCTGCCTCGACAGAGGCTTTCTTTATTTTTGCAATATCAAGATCTGCTGTCGCGATCGCCAATTCCTTATTGATCGCAGCCACTGCATCGGCATTGCCTTGCACCGATGCGGCCTTCAGCCGATCGCCAGCCGTTTTTATCGTGGAATCGGTCGTCTTGATAAGCGTGTTGATTGTTTCAAGCTCAGTTTTTTTGGCCGTCACCGCCTTCTGCAAGTCGTCCTTTTTGAGAAGCTTGCGTTCGGCGGTGACCTTTATCTCGCGCTTGGGAAGATAATAAGTAACGCCTGACGCGAGTTCATCGGCTGCCCGCGGTGTCGTGCGAACTGTCGCGCAGCTGCTAATCAGCAGCGAGCCGGCGATCAGCCAGGTCAATGAAGTGTATCTCATTGGCTCTCCCCCCTTTCGAACCACGCAAGCTGTGTTGGCGACCGCCTATGCGACGATCATCGTTCCGGGACTGACCCCGGCTTGATGGAACGGCGTCACAAGCCGGATCCTGGTGCCGTTGATGTTATTGAGCTGACCGGACCAGACTTGAGCGTAGAGCCGCTTCAGGTCGGCCCGATCGGCATCGGTAAGCCGGCTGTCCGCGCCATAATTCATGATGCTGAAATTGCTGTGCTCGCCGAACACCACGGCCGGCCATGCCGTCTCCTTCACGAGCGCGAAGAAGTGGCGCAAGCCGAACACATGGCCAAGCTCATGGGCCAGCGTTTCCATCTGCTCCTGGCGAGGCTGGGAGAAAATTTTCGGGAAAATGGCCAACTCATGGCGTCCCGCATCGGGAAAGAAAGCGCGAGCGAGCGTGCAGCCTTGCGGACTGCATTCATCGCCGTCTCGAACCACGATCTCGAAGTCCCAATTGTCATCCGCCCGCACGAACTTCACGGGTGCCGCATCACCCCAGGCAATCAAGGCTTCGCCAAGCAGTTTCTCCACTTCGACCTTGACGGCGTTCGGATTGCGATAGCGGCGAAGTGACGCCTCCTGAAATCGCCAGCGTAGCGTAATGTTGGGCGCCCATAGAGGGATGAAGCCGTCGGGGGCATTGAGCACGAGTTCAAGAAGCGAGGCTCCCTTTGCCGTTGCGTGCCCTTTCGGCTCGGTCGTGCACAGCACCCCCTCCCGAATGACATGCACTTCGTCGCTCGAAATCGGCAATGCGTCATCGATCAGCTCAAATGGATTATCGATTTCTATCTCATCAGCCGTACGCAACCCCGTGATTGCAAGTGCCATGCCCGATCCCTCTCAGAACGTCTGACCGGATGCTAGAATATATAATTATCATCTATTTTAAAATGACTGATTCAAATTCATTTTATTTCTAAAACGTAACAAATATAAATTTTCAAAGATATCAGAACGATCATTCATAACGTACGGATATATCATGCAAATTAACGGTTTTTGGTGGATGTATCTGTCATGTCGGTTCGGCCGGATAAGTCATATGGCCAGCGCTGCTGTGGACAGGCAGTCTCACAGATTCGTAGTCGGTCACACTGTCGGGAATGACTAAGGAAATAACGGCATGGCGACAGGGCAGAGACTGTCTGAGCTTACTGATCGCGGCGCGGTCCTTGAGGCGATGGAGCAATTTCGCCAGTTGGGGCGGGACGAGTTTATCGAGGCTTACAGCGTCCCTGAGAAGCGGTTTGAGAGATCGAACCGCTTTTTCGTCATCCACGAAGGCGTCGGTTACGACAGCAAGCCGCTCGTCGCCGCCGCATACGGCTTCCAGCACGGGCGCGCGCTCCACGCAGACGACTTCTCAGGCGGCGATCCCGTCAAGATTGCGATGAGAAGGCTTGGCTTTAAGGTCGTGGATTGGACATCCCCACGACTTGAAGAAGGTGAAATCTACACGCGCGATGACCTCCGTGAGATGTTCAAGATCACTGACGCGACGCTCAACACGGGCGTTTTCCAGCCAGCCGGCTCGAATTCAGTTTGGCTGTTCGTTACCAGGGATAAGACATCTGACCGCACGCAATATGCGGATCATCTGGAAGGCGATCTGCTCTACTGGCAGGGTCAAACAGCCGGACGGACAGATGACAAGATTATTGGCCATGAACAGGTCGGGGATGAACTACTCATCTTCTATCGAGACAGCAAACGACAGCACCCTGGGGCTGGCTTTCGGTTCGAGGGGCCGTTTCAATATGTCAGCCACACCGGCGGTGGTCCGACGAACTTCGTCCTCCAGCGGTGGTCCATTCAGCAGGATATTGAAGCGCCGCAAGATACCTTTGACCCTACCTCGCTGGAGGACGGTCGAAAGAAAGTGTGGGCAGAGGTCAAGCGGCGGCAGGGGCAGGCGAAGTTTCGCAGGGAACTTTTGCGAGCCTACGGCGGGCGATGCGCGATAACTAGATGCGCCGTAGAGCCGATCTTGGAGGCTGCTCATATCCGGCCATATCTCGGCAAAGAAACGAACGTGGTCTGTAACGGGCTGCTGCTAAGGGCAGACCTTCACACACTATTCGACCTCGGCCTCATCACGATAGACGGATCATTGCGCGTCGTCGTCGATCTTCGGCTCGTGGGATCAACTTACGGGAAGCTGGCGGGCAAGAAGCTGCGGCTTCCGCATGGCAAAGCTGATCGACCAAGTGTGCAGGCATTGGCCTGGCATCGCGAGGATCATGGAAAGCCGGGTTAGGCGAGTGCGTACCCGATGATGGCTATGGGAACGTCTTGTCCGAATTGATCAACTGCGAGGGTATCGGCGGGGGTGTTTCATTTTAGATGTTCAGAAAGCCCAGTATTATCAACAACCAATATGCAGGTGCGTGCTCATTTGGATCCTGTCCCCGCAACCAACACATACCAAAAGCCCCCCAGCGCAAACAGCGCCGGGGGGCTTTTCGTTTGAGGGCCGTTCCTTCACCGCGCGACAGGCCCCCACAGAGCCGGGCGGCTCGGGGCCGAACCTCCAAACCCGGCACACCCCTGAATCAACCACCCCAAGGCGGTGGATCAGCACCAACGCCGCGACCATTCCAACCAGAATGCCGGCCTCAAGGGGCGCCTAAGCCCGTTGCGCAACAAAGCGCGCTCAAGGGACCGCCTTCAAAATGGCTGGCCTTGTCTGCTCGTCCGAGCCAATCGCTCCAAGTTCCGGTGGATGTGGATGACGTATCGCTACGCCGTCAGCAGCGACTATGCTCGGGCGCTATCCGGATCTCAGCTCGCACGCGGCCGGCTGACACGGGCATCGGCAAGACGGCTGAGAAAAAAAGGGGGCTTCGGTCCGCCGGACCATTACGCCCGCCTTTTATATTGAGATGCGACGACCCGCGACGCGATGAACCCCATCCACCTCTTCTGTGGGCGGATGCAGTAGCCGGAACAAATCTGTCGGGAAAAGATTTAAGAAATTGGTGTATTACATATGTATGCCTGTTACACTATAACGAATAGTGTATCTCAAATCAAGTTGAGCTGAGTTCATCGTGCGGCGAGCGGCATTCTATGCTTGATATAGCTCGATTAAACATCCGCGGACTCTGAGGCTTCAGCCGCCCGACGGCGCATAATAGGTCCACAGGCGGCTGGCGATCGCCCGCTCTTCCGGGCCGGTGACCGCGGCGTAGATTGCGGTGGTCGCGATATCGGCGTGGCCCAGCCAGCTCTGAACCAGATTGAGCGGAATGCCGGCGCTGATGGCGGCGACGCCATAGCCGTGCCGCAGCCCCTTCGGCGTCGCATGCAGCCCCGACAGGCCGGCAAACGCCATCACTTTTCTGATCTTGCGATATCCCGTCAGGCGGGTCCACGGCCACAGCCGTTCGGCAGCCTCGTGCTTCGCTGAAGTGCCTTGCAAATCATATATTTGCTTGAGGAATGCGGCCAGCTCCGACGAGAGCGGCACCGTGCGAAACACGCCTTTGCGCCGCTTTTTCAGGCATTCGATCACGACCAGGCGAGAGCCCAGATCGATATTGCCGCGCGTGAGCGCCAGGGCCTCCGAGATCCGACAGCCGGTTTCCGTCATCAGCCAGCAGAAACTGTACGTCGGATCGTCGCAGCGGCTCGCCTGCTCGAGAAATCTGCGGACCTCGGTGCGGTTCAGATATTTGCGCCGACCCTGCGTATCGAACACCGAAAAGTCCATCAGAGCGCTCCTTCTGGTCGCGTTCCCGCCTGCGGGGGGCCTGTTACACTATTCGTTATTCGGAACGGGCCCCGCCTTGACGGGTGATTCGGAGCCCGTGTGTGATGTCAGTATCTCTGAGAGCGTTCGACGAACCCGGCGTAGTATCAACGCTCTACGAGCGTTCGAACATGCGAGGTGGGACGTCCGCGCACCGCCGATGCCGGGTTGGACTCGTCGTCGCCAATCGGGCGATCGTCGCCGCGATCTTCGGGGAGGACGCCGCCATGGTCCTCATGGAGAAAGTCGAGAAACGCGCCATATCCTTCCTCGGGGCTGCCGGCGATGTGGTCCGCCAGGGGGCGGACGGCGTCGCGTTGATCCTCCACGGCGATGCCGGCTTCGGCACGTGGGGCGCCACGCGCTTCATCGAAGCCGCGCTCCGGACCATCGCCGCGCGGCCGGTCCGTTATGGCGACGTCGATATCCTGCCCGAGCTCAGCGCGGTCACGGAAGAGGGCGCGGTCGCTCCGCGGCGACCGTCGCCGCAGGACGCCGTCCGCATCGCCAGCTATGTCGGCGCCATGGCCGATGCCGCGCGGCTTGCCGAGGCGATGGGGGAGTGCGCGCTCTTCCTCGCGTGGCATCCGGTCGTCGCGTGCGGTCCGGACCGCACGTTGCTCCACTATCACGCGACGCCCCATTTGCCTGACACGGCCGGTGCGAGCCTCGATCCTGAGGACATGATGCGGGCCTATCAGCGCATCGGCATGACCGAGCTGCTCGACAGTCATGTCGTACGCCTCACGATCGAACGTCTCCGCAAGCAGCCCGAGCTTCGGCTGGCGTGCAGCATCTCGGCGGCGAGCGCGACCGTGTCCGCCTGGTGGGAATCGATCTTCGCCGCGCTGCGGAGCGCGCCGCAGGTGGCGGCGCGGCTGATCGTCGCGATCGATCAGGCCGCGCCTTTCCCCTCGATTGCTCAAGCCGTGATCTTCGCGGATCGGATGCGCGGATTGGGATGCCAGATCGCGCTCGCCAATTTCGGGGCGGGCCAGACAGCCGTCGGCCATCTGCCGATGCTCGCACCCGATCTCGTGATCGTCGATCGTATCTTCCTGCGTCATGTGAGCGGGGCGGAGGCGCTGGGCCATCTGGTCGGTCTCGCGCGCAACTACTCGTCCATCGTGCTGGTCGATGGTGCGGAGACCAAAGATCATATGCGGCGGGCGGAGGCGGCCGGCGCGTCCGGTTTCTCCGGCCGCGAGGCCGGTGCGCCTCGCCTTGCCCTGCTGACGGACGTGCCGACGGCGCCGGTTTCGAAACCCCCAGCGGCGATCCCCGCCGAAACGAGCCTGCCGGCCCTTCCTCGGCCCGATGTCCGACGGCTGCGAAGGGGCATAGCCGTCGCCGTTTGCCTCTCGGCTTTCCTCTGGTGGGGATTGATCGAGATGGTGAGGCTAATTGCCTGATCGACACGGAAAATCCTCGCTTCCTACGAAGGGAGCAGAAGATTCGATCCGGCGCTCTCGCCGGCATTCCACGCGGCGTCCGAAGGCAGTCGGGCGCCCTACAGGGCGCGATAGGCCCGATCGACTGCCTTGGTCGCGCGCCGTCCTGGCCCGCCGATCTGATGGGGATCATGACGCATGAACAGCATCGCAGCCTTCGCCGCGCTTGCCGGCATGGGTATCGCCGTACCGACAGGGAGCTTCGTGGCGACCGCCGCGAGCAGCACCGGCCAGCTCGACGTGCGCCTGGAAGTCGTGCCGGGCTGCGGATTTTCCAGCAGCGCGGGCGGCATTCCCGCAAGCGCCCCCGCCACGGACATCCTGCTCGACTTCGGGCGGATCGGCAGCGACGAGATGACCGGCGGGGACACGACCGCGATCGCGGGTGGCGACGAAACCGCGCTGAGCGTTTCCTGCTCGACCAGCTATACCGGCTCCGGCGCGCCGATGCTGACGGTGGATGGCGGCGCGCACGCCTCGGGCGCGCAGCGCCACCTCGCCGGCCCCAACGGTATCACGATCGCCTACGAACTGTTCCAGGATCGGGCGCGCACCATTCCCTACACGCCCGGAGCCGCCACCCAGCTCGTCATTCCCACGGCCGGCGCCGCCAGCCCGGTCGCGATCTTCGGCCGCATAGCCGGCGTCACGGGCCTCCCCGACGGTCTCTATACCGACACCGTCACGCTGATGCTGTCCTACTGAGCGGACCAGGACAGTGACGATATTCCGCACCGCCGCTCTGGCCTCCGGTCTGGTCCTGGCCGCCATCGGCCCCGCCCGCGCCGCGTCCCTCCGGATCTCGCCGGTCGGGATCGACATACCGGCAAAGCAGCGCGCCGCCTCCATCACGCTCGTCAACACGGACAGCGAGCCGGTCAGTCTGCAGATCCGCATCTTCAAATGGTCGCAGACCAATGGCGAGGACAAACTGGACGAGACCAGCGACATGCTGGTGAGCCCACCCGCCGCGACCGTGCCGCCGGGAGCATCCTATACGGTGCGCGTCGCCCGGCCCGCCGTGATGCCCGTCCAGGGCGAGCAATCCTATCGCATCTTCATCGATGAACTGCCCAAGCCGATCGATCCGCGCACGGTGGGCCAGGGCGTGGCGATGGTCTTGCGGACGTCGATGCCTGTCTTCGTCGTCGATCCCAAGGCGATCGCGCGCCTCGCCTGGACGGTATGGCGCGACAGGAACGGCCTGCATGCCGAGGTGCTGAATACGGGCCAGCGTCACGCCAAGATCGCGGCGCTCACCATCGCGCCGGCGGACGGCAAGCCGATCGTGTTCGGCTCGGGGCTCAACGGCTATGTCCTCGCGGGCACGACCAAGCGCTTCGACTTCAAGCTTCCCCGCCCGGCCGACAAGGCCGAGCCGGAGGCGTCCGCGCTTCCCGCCATCGGATCGACCGTGGCGCTCTCCGCGAAGAACGATGGCACCGACATCAAGGAATCGGTGGTTGTCGGGGAGCGCTGAACGTGAGCGAAGCGGTCGCAGAGGTCGGATGCGTCGGGGGCTGCTGGAAACGGCGCTTGGCGTCGGCGCGGGCGGGATGTTGTGCGCGGTTTCGGCGGAGGCTGCGGCCGGCGCCTCGCCGCCCTCTGCGGAGTTGCTGGCGAACGCGTCCCGGCCGTGGCTCGTCGCCGCATCCGGCGAGGATATTTCCGTGACGCTGGCGCAGATCGGCCAGCCGCCGAAATCCAGCACTGCGCCGCCGCCCCAGACGATGCTGCTGGACGTCACCCTGAACGGTACGCCCACCGGGCAGTTGCTGCGGATGAAGCAGGATGCCGACGGCAGGTTCAGCGGAAAAGCGGGCGAGTTGCGGGGCATCCGCATCAAGCTCGATCCTGCTCTCGGCAGCCAGGAAGATATCGCGTTCGATGATCTCGCCGGCGTTTCGTATCGCTATGACGAGGCGCGGCAGGCGATCGCACTGCAGGTCCCCGATGCGCTGCTGACATCCTATCAGCTGGGCCTTGGCGGCGAGCGGACCCCGATCGATCTGGACGCCGTCCGGCCGACGCCCGGCTTCCTGCTCAATTACGGCCTCTACGGCGCGCGCGCGCAGGGGGGGACCCAGTTCAGCGGCAATGCCGAGGCGGTCGCCATGACAGGGTTCGGCATCGTCGCGACCAACGGCATCTTCAGAAGCCGGCCGGGCCTCGGATCGTCGGGGGCGGTGCGGCTCGACAGCAGCTGGCGTCTGATCGATCCGAAGGCGATCCGATCCTATACGCTCGGCGATTTCGCGAGCAACGCGCTGGCCTGGACCAGCAGCGTCCGCCTGGCCGGCTTTCAGATCGCGAGCGCGTTCGATCAGCGGCCCGACATCGTCACCGCCGCGCTCCCGCAATTTTCCGGATCGGCGGCGCTGCCGTCGACGGTCGATCTGTTCGTCAACCAGCAGAAAATCTACTCCGGCGAAGTCCCTTCCGGACCATTCGACCTGAAATCGCTCCCTTATGTCTCGGGCGGCGATGTGCGGCTGGTGACCACCGACGCCACCGGCCGGCAGGTGGAGGTGACGAAGGCCTATTTCTATTCGGCCAATCTGCTGCGGCGGGGCGTGCTGCAATATTCGCTGGATGTCGGCGCCCCGAGACTGTCCTACGGCGTCCGCTCGTTCGATTATGACGAGGTCGTCTTCGCGTCGGGCTCGGCGCGCTACGGCGTCACCCAGGTTCTGACGATCGAGGGCCATGGGGAGGGATCGACGGACGGCCTGCTCAACGCCGGGGGCGGGGCGACCACGGCGATCGGTGGCTATGGCGCGATCACCGCTTCGATCGCCGGCAGCCGCTACAAGGGCCATCACGGCGGCAAGCTTTCGGTGGACGTGGACGCGAACGTCCGTGGCGTGAGGCTGTTCGCGGGGACGGATCGCACCCTTGGCGACTATTTCGATCTGGCGCGTGTGTCGTCCCAGCGATCGATCCGCAGCTATGATGCCGCGTCCCCGCTGCCCTCCGGCAATCTGCTCGCGGCCACCGCGCAGGCCAGCGCGATCGATCGGGCGGGCATCGCCTTTACGCCGTGGTTCGACAGGACCTCGATCAGCCTCAGCTACAATCGCATCGTGTCCCCCGGCAACCGATCGTGCACGGGCAGCCTCTCGCTGTCGCGCGGGATAACGGACCGGATCAGCCTCTACGCCAGCGGCTATCGCAACCTCGACGGCAGCCATCATTACGGCCTGTTCGCGACGCTCAGCATGCGGTTCGGTCAGACCGTCAGCGTGTCGGCCGGCACCGAACATGACAATGGCCGCACCGCTTATACCGTCCAGGCCACGGGATCGACCGGGCAGCGGCAAGGCGATTTCGGCTGGGGCCTCTCCGATCGCGAGAGCGACGGGAATGTCGATGCCCAGCGCACCGGCTACGTGACCTACCGCGCCGCGCAGGCGCTCCTTCGGGCGCAGGTCGATCAGAGCGGGAGCGCATGGCGCGGAAGCGTTCAGGTCGATGGATCGCTGGTCGCGGCCGGGGGCGGCATCTTCGCGGCCAACCGGATCGGTCAGGCCTTCGCCGTCGTCACCCATGCGGGCCCTCATGTGGAGGTGATCCAGGGTGGCGCCCGCATGGGGAAGACCAACGGTGCAGGCCGGGCACTGCTCCCCGACCTCATTCCATATTACACGCAGCGGCTGGCGATCGATCCGGCGAGCCTGCCCGACGGGTGGGAGCCCGAGGCGACCGAGCGGTTCGCGGTCGCTGGTTATCGGCAGGGCGCCGTCGTCGATTTCGGCGCCAAGATCGTGCGCGGAGCCATTCTGGTCCTGCAGGATGCGGACGGTCGCCCGATTCCGCCGGGCTACGTCGCGCAGGTGCAGGGCGGAGAGCCGGCGACGGTGGGATATGGCGGGGAGACCTATGTTCGCGGGCTCGGCCCCTCGAACCGGATCAGCATCGATCTCGGCCCGCGCGGCACCTGCACCGCCAGCTTCCCCTATGACATGGCCGGCCCGGCCCAGCCCAAGATCGGACCCCTGGCATGCCGGTGATCCGTCGCCTCGCAGGCATCGGCGTGGCGTGCGCGTCGCTGGTGGCGCCGGTCGCCGCCCAGACGATCGTGGCGGATGCACCGGGCGCGGCGGGCGTGCCGCTGACGGTGCCGCCGCTGAAGGGCGCCGATTATCCCGCCCGGCTCGGCCCGTCGCACCGTGGTGCCGTCGGTCGGCCGCGCGCCTTCGCGCGGGTCCGCGCGACCCTGCTCGTCGAGCCCGCCTGTTCGGTGCGCGCGACGTCTGCGGAGCCGTTCCTGGTCCGGTGTCCGGGCGGTACGCCCTATCGGGCCGCGATCGGATCGGATGCCGGTCCCGATGAGGTCGTGTCCTCCGCTTTTGCATCGGCCGCCGCGCCGCAGGTCGCGCCCGTCGCGATCGCGCCGCGCCGCCTGACCGTGGAATATTGACCATGACCCTGCTCGATCGGGGACGCCGCGGCGTCCGTATCGCGGGCGCCGCGCTCGCGGCACTGGGCTTGGGCGGGCATATGCTGGCGGGCGCGATCGTCGCCCTGCCGCTGCTGTTCCTCCCGGCCACGCCCGCAAAGGCCACGTGCACCCTGTCGCAGCCGACCGGGAGCTTCACGATCAGCGGATCGATGCTCGGCACCGAACAATGGGTGCCGATCACGACGAGCTACACGTGCAGCGGAGAAGCCGACGGAAGCACGACCGTGTGTATCGGCGAGGTTTCGAACGACGCCAATCGCGGCCGCCTCTACCTCGATGCCTCCACGGCCAATCCCTTTCTGGCCTTCGATTCCGCACTGTATCTCACGCCGTCCGGGGCGGCGATTTCCCACGGCACCGCCACCGGGCAGCCCTCGGGCACGGTCTTCGAAACCTCGGACACCAATTCGGCGCGGACGATCACGGTCTACGCGCATCTTCTCGCCACGACGGCTCCGCCCGGAACGACGCCCGGCACCTATTCCTTCTCGGCCTCGTCCGCATGGCGCTTCTATGCCTCGCGGCCGAGCAGTTGCGGCAGCGGCGGCCCCACCGGCACCACCGCCGCGACCAGCGCGATGGCGCTGTCCGTGGGCGTCCCGCTCGCCTGCGTGCTGAACGCGACCCCGACGATCGATTTCGGCACCATCAACGAGATCGGCACGCTCGCGAGCGATCGCATCGCGTCGGGAGCGATCTCGGTCACGTGCCCCGATACCACGAGCTACAGCATCTATCTCGGAGACGGCGCGAACCGGGCCGGCGCGGGAGCGGGCCTGCGCAACATGGCGAACGGCACCGCCCGTCTGCCCTATCAGCTCTACAAGGCGGCCGATCTGGCTGCCGTGTGGGACGAAACCGGCATGGGCGCCGGCGTGACGGGTGGCGCCGGCGGCGTCACGAAGACCGCGACCGGCGGGGCCGATGCCACCACTCTCTATGCGGCGATCCGTGCGGGAACCATCCTCCCGCCGACGCTCGGCACCTATTCCGATACCGTCCTCGTGACGGTGGTCTACTGATGCGTCCGCCGCGCCCCTTCGGTCCGCTCACCCGTCGATGCTGGGGCCTGTCTTTCGGCATCGCGGTTGCGTTCGGCGCCGGTGCGGCGCCCGGCGGCGCGGGCACGGTGACCGGCACCGCCACGATCAAGGCGACGCTGGCGGGCGTGTGCGAATTCGTCTCCACGCGCGATCTCGATTTCGGCGGCATCGATGGCACGGGCGCACTCGCCGACGCGCTCGACGCGACGGGCCGCCTCACCGTCTCCTGCACGCAGGGGCAGCCCTATACCGTCTATCTCGGCGACGGCGATCATCGCGCTTCGGCCGGCAGCGGCCTTCGCAACATGGGCAACGGCGCCGCGCGCCTGCCCTACCAGCTGTTCAAGGACGTGGATCGCGGCACGGTCTGGGATGCGAACGGGATCGGCGAGGGCGTTGCGGGCGGCGTCGGCGGGGTGGACGGCACCGGCTCGGGCGCCAGCCAGGATCTGATCGTTTACGGCCGGATCGCGGCCGGCACGACGGTTTCGAAGACGCCCGGCGCCTATGCCGACACCATCCTCGTGACGGTGGCCTATTGATGTCCCGGCCCCGCCGCCCGCCTCGTTCCGGTGGATGCGTGTCCGTGCCGTTGCCTGCGGGCCGGCGCCGGGATGCGGTCCGAATTTCCCAGCTTTCGTCCGGCGAGGGGCTCCGGACGATCCGATGACTTGCCCCACTCGCACTCTTTCATTCCACCGAGAAGGATCTCCCATGCGTAAAATCCTGATGGGCCTGCTGGCCACCGTCCCCCTGCTCGCTACGCCGGCCTATGCCGCCGTCAAGACGGACAATCTCAGCGTGACGGCGAAGGTGCTCGACAGCTGCTCGATCAGCTCGACCCAGACGCTCGCCTTCGGCGATGTCGACGGCAACAGCGACAATATCGACAATCAGGGATCGCTCACGTTCACCTGCACCGACACGACCCCCTATTTCGTGTCGGCCGGCACTGGTGCGAACGCGGTCGCCGGACAGCGCCGCATGGCCAGCCAGACGCTCGCGACGACGGCCTACCTGACCTACGACATCTATGCCGATAGGGATCGGAGCATCACCTTCCCCACCGCGGCTTCCGAAACGCTCGACGGCTCGGGTGAAACGGGTGGCGTAGGTGACGGCGATGCCAAGACTCTCACCGTTTATGGTCGCATCCCGGCCGGCACGCACCTGCCGGCTCCCGACGACTATCTCGATACGGTGGTGCTGACCGTCACCTATTGATGGATCGCGGGATCCGGCAGGCCCATCCCAGCCTGCCGGGAGGTGAATTCCATCCCCGCCTCCCGGCTTCCGGCCTGTCCGGATCCAGGCGCCTGATCGTCGCCGCCCGCCCCGGCGGCGGCGATCATGGTCGCGTTCGCAATCCCGCTCATGGTGAAATGCCTGCCCGCCGGAGTGGTGGGCGGAGGAAAGGAGGAGCGTGATGATCCGTTGGGCCGTCGCCGTGCCGCTCGGTCTGGTCGCATGGTCGCAGCCATGGCCGCCGGCCCGCGCCGCATCGAGCACGGAACGGCTGCCCGTCTCGGCCCGGATCCTGCCGAGCTGCGACATTGGAGGGAGCGCCACCGGCGGACTGCGACGGGGCACGATCGATTTCGGAGCCCGCGCCATGTCCGGCGGCGAAACCGTGCTGATCGCGGGCGATCTGCCGATCCGCTGCAGCGAGGGGGCCTCCGTGGCGGTGACCCTCGACAACGGGCGCAACGCGATCGGCCAGCAGCGCAATCTGCGCGGCCCGGGCGGAGCGCTGCTCGCCTATGATCTGCTGCGCGGGGCGGGCGGCGATGCTCCCTTGTGGGACGACCAGCCCCATCCCCTCGCGCCCGAGGGAGGGGACGAGACGTCCGTCCGGATCGCGGGGCGCCTGATCGTTTCGAACGGTGTGCCGGCGGATGGTGTTTATACCGACACGGTGCTGGTGCGGATCGATTACTGAGCGGCACTCGTTAGCGCGCTGCCATCTGCAGGCCTGATCATCGATCTGTCGATCGGCTGAAATTGCGTAAACTAACGAATTGAAAACAATATGGCCCTACGACGTATCAGCGTATATAGCTGAAACGATCTATAAATATCGTATTGTTACGGCTTTAGTATAAACTGTTGAGAAAGACAGTTGTATTATTTCTTAAATCCAACGGGATAAGACGCGATCGCATCGCTGACACAGCGGTCGACGCATTACAATATGTAAGTTTATACGGGAAGAAGCATCGGGCCGGTCGACGGCCTGGCCACAGTGCGCCCATCGCGGGGGCCGCGCTGGCGTCACGCCGTTTGTGCAAGGCGAAGAGCGATATGCATGTCGCTCCGCCGCCGCGGGACGGGATGGTCGTGCGGGCGGCGCCCGATCGCCGCCGCTGAGATGTGTCAGGGCTTGCGAAGGACCGTGCCTCGCCGGGCGGCCGCTTGCCTGCCGAGGGATCGGTTTTCCGTTCAAAAACGGAGTGCAGCGGCCGATCGGCGCGTCGATCGCCGGGCCTGTCATCGCAATCGACGGTGCATGCGGTGCATGCCCGACTGTCGGATCCGGCGCTCTCGCCGGAGCTGAAAGACCAGTCCATCCGGCGATTTCATATGAGCGGACATTCAGCTGGGGACGGGCTCGATGCAGAGAATGGTACTCGACCATTATGGGCGAAGAAAATATGTCAACGAGGAGGAACTGGCGGCTTTTCTGGCCCAGGCCCGCCAATCACCGGTCGAAATCCAGAGTTTCTGTTGTCTTCTCGCGGAAACGGGATGCCGGATATCCGAGGCTCTTGCCTTGCGAGGCGAAAATTTCGATCTCTCCAGCGGGTTCGTGATCTTCGAATCCCTCAAGAAAAGGCGGCGAGGGATCTTCAGGATGGTCCCGATCTCGGACCAGATGATCGATCTGCTCGATCAGGCGCACGGCCTGCGCGGCGCCGATCCCGCCGTGATGACATCCCTGCTTTGGCCCTGGGCGCGCATGACCGGCTATCGTCACGTCCGTCGTCTCATGATCCAGGCGAGCATCGTCGGCCAGAATGCCAGCCCGAAGGCTTTGCGACACGGATTCGGCGTCTCTGCGGTGGCCGCCGGCGTGCCGCTGAGCCTGCTGCAGCGCTGGCTGGGCCATGCCGATCTGCGAACCACCGCGATCTACGCTCAGGTCACGGGACCGGAGGAGCGCGCCATCGCCCAGAAGCTTTGGCATCGCTATCCGAGCGGGAGTGCCGGCGAGGCGCGGGCCGCATCGGCCACGTGATGCCGTGGCGACCGGCCGGAGCGCGTCAGCTCGACCAGCCGCCGCCGAGCGAGCGATAGGAGGCGACGGCCGCGCGCGCCGATTCCGTGCGGGCCTGGGCGAGGGCGTCGCGGGTCTGGAGTAGGCGGGTGTCGGCATCGAGCACTTCGATCAGGCTGACGACACCGCCCTTATAGGCAGCCATCGAGGATTGCTGGGCACGCGCGAGCGCGGTTTCGCCGCTGGCGAGCGTGCGCTGCTGGTCCTCGCGGTTCACCAGCGCCGAGAAACTGTTCTCCACATCCTCCGACGCGCGCAGCACGGCGAGGCGATAGGCGGCGAGCGACTCGGCATTGCGACCGCGCGCGGATTTGATCTCGGCATCGACGCGGCCGAAATCGAACAGGCGCCAGCGCAGGCCGGCCACGCCCTGCGCCTGCGTCGCGCCGCCGGTGAAGAGAGCGGCGGGACCCGTCGCGGCCGTGCCGATCAGACCGGTCAGCGAGAGCTTCGGGAAATATTCGGAGATGGCGGAGCCGATCCGGGCATTGGAGGCGGCGAGACGGCGCTCGGCAATGATCAGATCGGGGCGGCGCCGGAGCAGATCGGCGGGGCTGCCGATATCGGTGATGGCGGGGGCGGCCGGGATGGCATTGGGTTGCGAGAGCTGGCTGCGATAGGTGCCGGGCTGGGCGCCCATCAGCACGTCCAGCGCGTTGAGCGCGCCATCCAGCGCGACCTGCAAGACCGGCACCGTGCCCCGCACCTGCGCGAGGACGCCCTCGGCCTGACGCAGCTGCAGTTCGGCGGCGATGCCCTTGCGGTATTGGAGGCCGATCGTGTCGACCAGTTTCCGCTGTGTCGCGACCTGTTCGTTGGCGACGGCCAGCCGCGCCTGCAGGCCGCGCACCATGATGTAGGTGTCGGCCACCTGTGCCGCGACCGTCAGCCGGGCGGCGGCGACGCCCGCCTGCGAGGCTTCATAATCGGCATAAGCGGCTTCCCGATCACGGCGCAGGCCGCCGAACAGATCGATCTCCCAGCTGGCACCGAGATTGGCGTCGTAGCTTTCCTGATTGCGGTTCGTGCCGAAGGCGGCGAGCTGGCGGCCCTGCAGCGTCTCGGTCGACAGGCGGGAGGCGCCGGCGGATGCGGAGAGGGTGCCGGAGGGAAGCAGGGCGGCATCGGCATTGTGCAGGCCGGCGCGCGCCTGCGTCACGCGGGCGACGGCCTGGGCGATGTCAAGATTCTGATCGAGCGCCTTGGCGACCAGATCGGTCATCACCGGATCGCCGAACGTCTCCCACCAGACTGTCGAGGTGGCGGAGGTGACGGCGATCGGGGCTGTGGCGGAAATTGGGGGGTGGCGCGCATCGACGGCGGCCTTGCCCATGAAGGTAGCGGGGGCCGCCAGCGCCGGCCGCTGATAGTCCGGGCCGACCGCGCAACCCGCGAGCGCGGCGGAGGCGAGAAGCAACGAGAGGGAGGCGGAAAGGCGCATGGTGACCTCGGGTCGGAACAATGGGGATCGGAAGGATGGTGACGAATATACAATTACGTCACTCGTTGTCAATTCCATCCCCAGTGATTATGTGACGCCCCATGAGCGTTCTCAAAGCCAGCAAAGCCGCCGGACAGCGCGGCCCCGCCGATCACAACATCCGCGACCAGATCGTGGAGGCGGCCGACGAGCATTTCAGCCACTATGGCTATGGCAAGACGACGGTGGCGGATCTCGCCAAGACGATCGGCTTTTCCAAGGCCTACATCTATAAATTCTTCGATTCGAAACAGGCGATCGGCGAAGCGATCTGCGCCCGCTGCCTGGGATCGATCATGGATGCCGTGGAGGCGGCCGTGGCCGAAGGAAAGTCGTCGACCGACAAGATGAGGCGCCTTTTCAATACCATATCGGCGCTCAGCGTCGAACTCTTCTTCAGCGATCGCAAGCTGTACGACATCGCCGTCTATTCCTGCTCGGAGCGCTGGCCCTCGTCCGAGGCCTATGTCGCCAAGGTGGAGCAGATGGTGGCGGACATCATCCGCGAAGGGCGCGAGGGGGGCGAGTTCGAACGCAAGACGCCGATCGACGAGGCGGCCCGATCGATCATGATGGCGTTCCAGCCGTTCATGAACCCGATGATGCTGCAATATAATCTGGATGCGGTGCCGGAGGGCGCGAACGAGGTGGTGAGCCTGATCCTGCGGAGCCTCGCCCCGTAAAAAAGTTACTAGTGACTAGTTGACACAAGAGTCACTCGACTTCATTTGAGCGGCGACCCAACAAGGGACGCGACTCATGCCACGCTTGTTCAAGACTGCTCCGATCCGGTTTCTGGGCGCATCGTCGCTCGCTCTCACGCTCGCGATTGCGGGCTGCGCGAAGGCTCCGGCCGATCCGCGCGTGGGGCCGCCCCTTGTGCGGGTGGCGACCGCCGGTGGCGAGGTGGACATGACGCAGGATTATACGGGCGTCGTCTCGGCGCGCGTGCAGAGCAACCTCGGCTTCCGCGTCCCCGGCAAGATCGTCGAGCGGCTCGTGGATACGGGCCAGGCGGTGAAGCGCGGCCAGCCCTTGATGCGGATCGACCGCACGGATCTGGCGCTCGCCACAGTGGCGCAGGCCGGTGTCGTCGATGCGGCCAAGGCGCGCGCGGTGCAGGCGATTGCGGATGAGGCGCGCTATCGCGATCTCGTCTCGGCGGGCGCGGTGTCGGCTTCGGCGTACGATCAGGCCAAGGCGGCGGCGGATGCGGCCAAGGCGCAACTCGCCGCCGCACAGGCGCAGGCCGGCGTCGCGCGCAACGAAGCGGGCTATTCGGTGCTGCTCGCGGATGCGGACGGCATCGTCGTCGAGACGCTGGGCGAGCCGGGACAGGTGGTGACGGCCGGCCAGACCGTGGTGCGGCTCGCCCGCTCCGGCCCGCGCGAGGCGACGGTGAACCTGCCCGAGACGATCCGCCCCGCGATCGGATCGACCGCGACGGCGGCCGTGTTCAACGCGCGCGGCGCGGGCTCGGCCCGGCTCCGCCAGCTTTCCAATTCCGCCGATCCGCTGACGCGCACCTATGAGGCGCGCTACGTGCTGGAGGGTTCGGCCGCCGCCGCGCCGCTGGGCGCGACCGTGACGATCCAATTGCCGCTCGCCAAGGCGGGCACGCAGATGGAGGTGCCGCTCGCGGCGCTCTACGACACGGGCAAAGGCCCCGGCGTGTGGATCGTCGCCGGTTCGCCGCAGACGGTGGAATGGCGCGCGGTGCAGATCGCGCGCGTCAGCGAGGAATCCGCGACCGTGACGGGCGGGATCCGGCCCGGCGAGCGCTTCGTCTCGCTGGGCGCGCATCTGCTGCATCCGGGCGAGGCGGTGCGCGTCGCCGAGCAGGTCGCTTCGAAATGAGCGGCTTCAATCTCTCCGCGCTGGCGGTGCGGGAACGCGCCGTCACCCTCTTCCTGATCATCGCCATCTCGGCGGCGGGCCTGTTCGCATTCCTCAATCTGGGCCGCGCCGAGGATCCGGTCTTCACGATCAAGGCCATGACCTTCGTGACGACCTGGCCCGGCGCCACCGCGCAGGAGATGCAGGATCAGGTGGCCGAGCCGCTGGAAAAGCGGATGCAGGAGCTGAAATGGTATGATCGGGCCGAGACGTTCACGCGCCCCGGCCTGGCCTTCACCACCGTCACGCTCAAGGATCCCACCCCGCCCGCCGAAGTGCCCGAGGAATTCTACCAGGCGCGCAAGAAGCTGGGCGACGAGGCGCTGAAGCTGCCGCGCGGCGTGGCCGGCCCCTTCATCAACGACGAATATGGCGACGTGACCTTCGCGCTCTATGCGCTGAAGGCGAAGGGCGAGCCGCAGCGCCTGCTCGTCCGCCAGGCGGAGGAATTGCGCCAGCGCCTGCTGCACGTGACCGGCGTGAAGAAGGTCAACATCATCGGCGAGCGGCCGGAGCGCATCTACGTCGAATTCTCCTATGCGCGGCTCGCCAATCTGGGCGTGTCGGCGCGCGACGTGTTCGCCGCGCTCAACGACCGCAACGTGCTGACGCCGGCAGGCTCGATCGATACGAACGGGCCGCAGGTGCAGGTGCGTCTGGATGGCGCGCTGGACGATGTGCAGAAGATCAAGGACACGCCGATCGTGGCGGGTGGCCGCACGCTGAAGCTGTCCGATCTGGCGGAGGTGAAGCGCGGCTATGAAGATCCCGCCACCTTCCTGATCCGCAACGATGGCGAACCGGCGCTGATCCTCGGCGTGGTGATGAAGGAGCGCTATAACGGCCTTCAGCTCGGCAAGGATCTGGAGAGGGAGGCCAAGGCCATTTCGGCCGAGATGCCGCTGGGCCAGTCCTTCACGAAGGTGACCGATCAGGCGGTGAACATCGCCGAGGCCTATGACGAGTTCATGCTGAAATTCTTCGTCGCGCTCGCCGTGGTGATCGCGGTGAGCCTGATCAGCCTCGGCTGGCGCACCGGCATCGTCGTGGCGATGGCCGTGCCGCTGACGCTGGCGGGCGTGTTCGTGATCATGCTGGCGACGGGGCGCGATTTCGATCGCATCACGCTGGGCGCGCTGATCCTCTCGCTCGGCCTGCTCGTGGACGATGCGATCATCATCATCGAGACGATCGTGGTGAAGATGGAGGAGGGCTATGACCGCGTCCGCGCGGCCACCTATGCCTGGGGGCATACGGCGGCGCCGATGCTGGCAGGCACGCTCGTCACCACGATCGGCCTGATGCCGGTGGGCTTCGCCAAATCCAGCGCGGGCGAATATGCGGGCAACATCTTCTGGGTCGTCGGCTTCGCGCTTTTGACCTCGTGGGTCGTGGCCGTGGTGTTCACGCCCTATCTCGGCGTGAAATTGCTGCCCGATATCGCCAAGATCGAGGGCGGGCACGGCGCCATCTACGGCACGCCGCGCTACAACCAGCTGCGTCGCGCGATCGCCTGGATGGTCGACAACAAGAAGAAGGTGGCCAGCACGGTGCTGGCGCTGTTCTTCGTCGCCTTCTTCTTCATGGGCTTCGTGAAGCAGCAATTCTTCCCGATCTCGGACCGGCCCGAAGTGCTGGTCGAGGTGCAGATGCCCGAGGGCACGAGCATCGGGACGACCGACGCGGCCGCGCGCACGATGGAAGACTGGCTGAAGAAGCAGCCGGAATCGAAGATCGTCACCTCTTATGTGGGGCAGGGTGCGCCGCGCTTCTTCCTCGCGATGGCGCCGGAACTGCCCGATCCTTCGTTCGCGAAGATCGTGATCCTGACGCCCAGCGAGAAGGATCGCGAGGCGCTGAAGCATCGAGTGCGTGAAGTGGCGGCGGCGGGCCTCGTCCCCGGCGCGCGCATCCGTGCGACGCAGATCGTGTTCGGGCCTTACTCGCCTTTCCCCGTGGCCTTCCGCGTGATGGGCCCGGATGAGGGCAAGGTGCGCGCGATCGCCGAGCAGGTGCGCGCGGTGATGCTGAAGAACCCCTCGATGCGGCAGGTGAACAGCGATTGGGGCGAGCGCGTGCCGACCGTGCATTTCGTGCTGGATCAGGATCGCCTGCGCGCGATCGGCCTCTCCTCGCACGATGCCTCCCAGCAGCTGCAATTCCTGCTGACGGGCGTATCGGTGACGCAGGTGCGCGAGGATATCCGCGCGGTGGACGTGATCGCCCGCAGCGCCGGATCGGATCGCCTCGATCCGGCCAAGCTGGGCGCCTTCACGCTCACGGGCAGCGCCGGGCAGCGCGTGCCGCTGAGCCAGATCGGCAAGGCGGAAGTCCGCATGGAGGATCCGATCCTGCGCCGTCGCGATCGCTACACGACGATCACGGTGCGCGGCGACATCTCCGAACAGCGCCAGCCGCCGGACGTCTCGAACGAGATCATCAAGGAGATCGCGCCGATCGTCGCTTCGCTGCCCGCAGGCTACAAGATCGAGACGGCGGCCGCGCTGGAGGAAGCCGGCAAGGCCAATGTGGCGCTCGCCAAGGTCTTCCCGCTGATGATCATCCTGATGATGGTGGTGATCATCTTCCAGGTCCGCTCGATCTCGGCGATGGCGATGGTGCTGCTGACGGCGCCGCTGGCTCTGGTGGGCGTGGTGCCGACGTTGCTGATCTTCAACCAGCCGTTCGGCTTCAACGCCATCCTCGCGATGATCGCGCTGGCCGGGATCATCATGCGCAACACGCTGATCCTGATCGGCCAGATCCACCAGAACGAGGCGGACGGGCTCTCCCCGCACGATGCCGTGGTGGAGGCGACGGTGCAGCGCGCCCGGCCGGTGATCCTGACGGCACTGGCGGCGGTGCTGGCGTTCATCCCGCTGACCTTCTCGGTCTTCTGGGGATCGCTGGCCTTTACGCTGATCGGCGGCACGATCGGCGGCACGGCGCTGACCTTGGTGTTCCTGCCGGCGCTCTATGCCTTGTGGTACAAGATCACGCCGAAGGCTGAGGTGGATGCGGGCGCCACGCACACGCCGGTTCCCGTCCACGCGATGTAAGCGAGGCCCTTCCCTCCGTTTGCACTGAGCTTGTCGCAGGGCCGTTCTTCTCCTCCTGTCCGAGAGAAGAAGGACGGTGCTTCGACAGGCTCAGCACGAACGGGATTTGGGGCAGGTGTTGAGCCTCAATCCCGGTAGCGGAGCGCATCCACCAGCAGCGAGAAGGCCGCCGAAGGCTGGCGGCGGCTGGGATAATAGAGGTGATAGCCCGGGAAGGGCGGGCACCAATCCTCCAGGACCGGGATCAGGCGGCCGTCGGCGATATAGGGCGCCGCCTGATCGGCCATCACGAAGCCGAGGCCGAAGCCCGCTGTGGCGGCCGTGACGATCATCTCCGTATTGTTGAAGGCGAGCTGGCCTTCCACGCGTACGCGCAGCTCGCGCCCGTCTTTCTCCAGCTCCCACGGATAGAGGATGCCCGAGCTCTGCATCCGAAGATTGATGCAGCGGTGCGCCGAGAGATCCTGCGGGGTCTTCGGCACGCCATGTTGCGCGAGATAGGCGGGCGATCCGATGACGAGCATTCGCAGATCCGGCCCGATGCGGACGGCGATCATGTCCTTGGCCAGCGCCTCGCCCAGCCGCACGCCCGCATCGAAGCGATCCGAGACGATGTCCGAGAAAGCGGAATCGATGCTCAGCTCCACATGCACGTCGGGATAATCGGGCAGCAATTTCTCCAGCGCGGGCCACAGGATGGTGCGCGCGGCATGGCTGGCGGTGGTGATGCGCAGCGTGCCGGTCGGCCGGTCGCTCAATTCGCCGAGGCGGGTCAGTTCCTCGCCGATATTCTCGAGCGCGGGGCGGAGCGTCACCAGAAGGCGTTCGCCCGCTTCGGTGGGGGCGACGCTGCGCGTGGTGCGCGTGAGCAGGCGGACGCGTAGCCGCGTCTCCAGCCGGCGCACGGTATGGCTGAGCGCCGATTGCGACGTGCCGAGCTGGGCGGCCGCGCGCGTGAAGCTGCGCGCCTCCGCCACGGCGAGGAAGGCGTTGAGGTCGACCAGGTCTTCGCGCCGCATCGGGCCTCCTGTGCCGCGATCGGGGAAAGCGGCGGATTTGATGAACTCCCAGCATAGGCGCGGCGCGATTCTGCGTCCAACATTGCAGAATGGTGGAGTGGGAGCGGCTCAAAGCACCCACGCCTATCGATGCGCGCCTCGCGCGGCATCATGACTATATATGACTGTATATAATGGTTTTCATGATCTCGTTTCATGAGATCATGCCGTTCTGAGCATGTAATCGATTTTCGGCTCGTGCGTTAAGATCGGGACGGCGGGGCGGTCTCCCATCCCATCACGGTCCCGCGACCCCCCGCATGCGGCGCGCTCCGGAAGGACGATAGCGATATGAACAGCTCCGAAGACTTCAAGATCAGCCGGCGCGGGGTGCTCGCCGCAAGCGCCGCGAGCGCGGTGGTTCCGGGGTTCTCGCACGAGGTGGACGCCGCCGCCGTCGCGCCGGGCAAGCCGCCGATGATGCCGGTGTCGCTGACGGTGAACGGCAAGCGCCACGATCTGACCCTCGATACGCGCACCACCCTGCTCGATACGCTGCGCGAGCATCTGAAGCTCACCGGCACGAAGAAGGGCTGCGATCATGGCCAGTGCGGGGCCTGCACGGTGATCGTGAACGGCGAGCGCATCAACTCCTGCCTCAGCCTCGCGCTCCAGCATCAGGGCGACGCGGTGACGACGATCGAGGGCCTCGGTACGCCCGAGACGCTGCACCCGATGCAGGCGGCCTTCATCAAGCATGACGGCTATCAGTGCGGCTATTGCACGCCGGGGCAGATCTGCTCGGCCGTGTCGGTGCTGGACGAGATCCGACGCGGCATCCCCAGCCATGTGAGCGAGGACATCACCGCAGGCATGAAACCCACCAACATGGAAATGCGCGAGCGGATGAGCGGCAATATCTGCCGCTGCGGCGCTTATTCCAACATCGCCGAGGCGATGGCGGAAGTGGCCGGCGTCGATTCCACGGGAGCCAAGGCATGAAGAGCTTCACCTATGAGCGGGCGAAGACCCCCGCCGAAGCGGCGGCGGCCGTGGCGCGCGCGCCGGGCGCCAAATTCCTCGCGGGCGGCACCAATCTGCTCGATCTGATGAAGATCGAGGTGGAGACGCCGACGCATCTGGTGGACGTGCAGGATCTGAAGCTCGCCAGCATCGAGCCGACGCCCGAAGGCGGGCTGCGGATCGGCGCGCTGGTGACGAACACCGCACTGGCGTCTGATGCGCGCGTGCGGCGCGATTATGGCGTGCTGACCCGCGCGATCGTGGCGGGCGCCTCGGGCCAGCTCCGCAACAAGGCGACGACGGCGGGCAATCTGCTCCAGCGCACGCGCTGCCCCTATTTTTACGACACCAACCTGCCCTGCAACAAGCGCAAGCCCGGATCGGGCTGTGCCGCGATCGGCGGCGTCTCGCGCCAGCTGGCCGTGATCGGATCGTCGGACGCGTGCATCGCCACTTATCCGAGCGACATGGCGGTGGCGATGCGGCTGCTGGATGCGAGCGTGGAGACGGTGAAGGCCGACGGCACGACGCGCATCATCCCGATCGCGGATTTCCATCGCCTGCCCGGCACCACGCCCGAGAAGGACAATGCGCTGGCGCATGGCGAACTGATCACCGGCGTGACGCTGCCGAAGCCGATCGGCGGCATGCATCTGTATCACAAGGTGCGCGATCGCGCGTCCTACGCCTTCGCGCTCGTCTCGGTGGCGACGGTGATCCAGAAGGACGGCACGGGGCGCGTCGCGTTCGGCGGCGTCGCGCACAAGCCCTGGCGCGTCGAGGCGGCGGAGGCCGCGATGCCGCAGGGCGCGTCCGCAGTCGCCAGCCAAGTGTTCGCCGATGCGAAGCCGACCGAGCAGAACGGTTTCAAGGTTCCGCTCGCGGCGCGCACGCTCGCCTCGCTGATCGCCCAAGCGAAGGCCTGATCCCATGAAGTTCAATGCACCCGCCGGCACCAATCCGATCGACCAGCTCAAGGTGGTCGGCCGCCCGACGCACCGCATCGACGGGCCGCTGAAGACGACCGGCCAGGCGCCCTATGCCTATGAGCGGCACGATGTCGCGGCGAACCAGAGCTATGGCTATATCGTCGGCGCGGCGGTGGCGAAGGGCCGCATCCGCAGCATGGACACGAGCGCGGCCAAGGCGGCGCCCGGCGTGATCGCGGTGGTGACGACGCTCGAACATCCGGCGCCGTTGCCGCTGGGGATGATGAACATCGCGCACCTCTTCGGCGGCGCCGACGTCGCGCATTATCATCAGGCGGTGGCCGTCGTCGTCGCGGAAACGTTCGAGCAGGCGCGCGCGGCGGGCGCGCTGATCCGCACCATCTATGACCGCGTGCCCGGCAAGTTCGATCTCGCGCGCGAGGCGCCGAACGCGCCGCTGGACGGCGCCGACGATCCCAAGAAACCGCCCGTCAACAAGGTCGGCGATTTCGCGGCGGCCTTTGCGGCGGCGCCGGTGAAGATCGACCGGAATTACACGACGCCCGACGAGAGCCACGCGATGATGGAGCCGTTCGCCACCATCGCCGCGTGGGAGGGCGAGAAGCTCACGCTCTGGACCTCGAACCAGATGATCGCGTGGAGCAAGGCGTCGCTCGCCAAGACCTTGTCGCTGAAGCCCGAGAATGTGCGGATCGACTCGCCTTATATCGGCGGCGGATTCGGCGGGAAGCTGTTCGTGCGCGCCGATGCGGTGTGCGCGGCGCTCGCGGCCAAGGCGGCCGGCCGGCCGGTGAAGATCGCGATGCAGCGCCCGCTGATGATGAACAACGCCACGCATCGCCCGGCGACGATGCAGCGCGTCCGCCTCGGCGCGACGCGCGACGGCAAGCTCACCGCGATCGCGCACAATTCGACGAGCGGAAACCTGCCCGACGGCAAGCCCGAGACGGCGGTGTCGCAAACCGAGCTTTTCTATGCGGCACCCAACCGCGAAACCTTCATGAACCTCGCCGTGATCGATCTGCCCGAGGGCAATGCGATGCGCGCGCCGGGCGAGGCGCCGGGCCTGATGGTGCTGGAAATGGCGATGGACGAACTGGCCGAGGCGCTGGGCATGGACCCCGTCCAGCTGCGGATCGTCAACGACACGCAGGTCGATCCCGCCAAGCCCGATCATCCTTTTTCCGAGCGCCATTATGTGGAGTGCCTGCGGACGGGCGCGGAAAAATTCGGCTGGGCGAAGCGCAATCCGAAGCCGGGCCAGAGGCGCGACGGCAAGTGGCTGATCGGCATGGGCATGGCCGGCGGCTTCCGCAACAACCAGCTCACCAAATCCGCCGCGCGCATCCGGCTGGAGACGAACGGCACGCTGACGGTGGAAACCGACATGACCGACATCGGCACCGGCACCTACACGATCCTCGCCCAGACGGCGGCGGAGATGATGGGCGTCGGCATCGACGACGTGAAGGTGGTGCTGGGCGACAGCGATTTCCCGGCTTCGGCGGGATCGGGCGGGCAGTGGGGCGCGAACAATTCCACCGCGGGCCTTTATGCGGCGTGCGTGAAGCTGCGCGAGGCCGTGGCCCAGCAGCTCGGCTTCAACTCGGCCGAGGCGCAGTTCGCCGACGGCAAGGTGATGGCGGGCGGGCGCAGCATCGCGCTGGCCGAGGCGGCCAAGAGCGGCGCGCTCACCGGCGAGGACGGCTTCGATCCGACCGACATGGGCAAGCGCTGGCAGCAATCGACCTTCGCCGCCCATTTCGTGGAGGTGGCGGTGGACGCCTATACGGGCGAGACGCGCATCCGTCGGATGCTCGCCGTGGCCGATGCCGGCCGCATCCTGAACCCCATCGCCGCGCGCAGCCAGATGATCGGTGCGATGACGATGGGCGCGGGCGCGGCGCTGATGGAGGAACTGGCGGTCGACACGCGCTTCGGCCTGTTCGTCAATCACGACCTCGCCGGATATGAAGTGCCCGTCCATGCCGACATCCCGCACCAGGAGGTGATCTTCCTGGATTATCCGGACGACAAATCCTCACCGATGAAGGCCAAGGGCGTGGGCGAGCTGGGACTGTGCGGGGTGGGCGCGGCGATCGCCAACGCCATCTACAACGCCACCGGCGTGCGCGTGCGCGATTATCCGATCACGCTCGACAAGCATCTGGAGAAACTGCCGCAGGTCGCATGAGGCCGGGCAGGGGAGCCGTACGATGAAATATGAGACACCCGTAGGCGACACCCCCTTCGATCGCCAGCGGGTGATCGGCCAGCCGCACGACCGGATCGACGGCCCCCGCAAGGTGACCGGCACGGCGCCTTACGCCTATGAGCAGCACGAGGCGGCGCCCGCCCCCGCTTATGGCGTGATCGTCTATGCGGGCGTGGCGAAGGGCCGGATCACGGCGATCGACCGGGAGGCCGCGCGCCGCGCGCCGGGCGTGTTGGCGATCCTCTCCTATCAGGACGTGCCGCGTATGGGGCCGCCGGGCTTCTACAAGGCCCCGGTGCTGGCCGGACCCGACGTGCATTTTTATCATCAGGCGGTGGCGATCGCCGTCGCCGAGACGTTCGAGCAGGCGCGCGATGCGGCCGCATTGGTGCGCGTGTCGATCGATCGCCAGCCGGGCGCTTACGATCTGGCGGCGACGCGCGCGGCGGCGAAGGCGCCCAAGGGCAATGACGATACGGTGGTGGGCGATTTCGCCACGGCCTTCGCGGCGGCCCCCGTCACGCTGGACGCCACCTATCACACGCCCGATCAGAGCCATTGCATGATGGAGCCCCACGCCACGATCGCGGCGTGGGACGGGGATGAGCTGACCTTGTGGTCGGCGCAGCAATTGGTGAGCTGGGCGCAGCGCGATCTCGGCAGTCTCCTCGGCGTGCCGAAGGAGAAGATCCGCATCGTCACGCCGTTCATCGGCGGCGGCTTCGGCGGCAAGGGATCGGTCGGCGCGGATGCGGTGATGGCGGCGCTCGGCGCGCGCGCGGCGGGGCGGCCGGTGAAGGTGGCGCATCCGCGTCCGGCGATGATCAACAACACCACGCATCGGCCCGCGACGATCCAGCGCATCCGGCTGGGCGCGGAGCGCGACGGGCGGCTGACGGCGATCGCGCATGAGAGTCTGTCCGGCAATGTGCCGGGCGGCATGGCGGAGACGGCCGCCGACCAGAGCAATCTGCTCTATGCCGGCGTGCACCGGCTGATCGCGCATCGCCTCGGCCTGCTCGATCTGCCCGAGGGCAGCGCCATGCGCGCGCCGGGCGAGGCGCCGGGGATGATGGCGCTGGAAGTGGCGATGGACGAGCTGGCCGAAAAGCTGGGCATGGATCCCGTCGCGCTGCGGATCCTGAACGATACGCAGGTCAATCCGGCCGAGCCCGGCAAGCGCTTCTCGTCGCGCATGCTGGTGGAGTGTCTGCGCGAGGGGGCGCAGCGTTTCGGCTGGTCGCGGCGCGGTGCGCGGGTCGGCCAAATGCGGGACGGGCGCTGGATCGTCGGCATGGGCATGGCCTCCGCGATCCGGGGGGCGCCGACGATCGCGTCGGCCGCGCGCGTGCGGCTGGAGACGAACGGCCGGCTGACGGTGGAAACCGACATGACCGACATCGGCACCGGCAGCTACAC
Organism: Sphingomonas sp. AP4-R1; assembly: GCF_013113735.1. Lineage (NCBI taxonomy): Bacteria > Pseudomonadati > Pseudomonadota > Alphaproteobacteria > Sphingomonadales > Sphingomonadaceae > Sphingomonas > Sphingomonas sp. AP4-R1. Next base: position 722,734 of record NZ_CP053346.1, on the reverse strand, counting down.
GATCCTCGGCCAGACGGCGGCGGAAATGCTGGGCCTGCCGCTGGCGGCGGTCGACGTGACGCTGGGCGATTCCCTTTTCCCGACGGCCGCGGGATCGGGCGGCCAGTTCGGCGCGGCCTCGTCCACCTCGGGCGTCTATGCGGCGTGCGTGAAATTGCGCGAGGCGATCGCCGCGAAGCTGGGCCTGGATCCGGCGGCGGCGGACTTTTCCGACGGGCATGTGCGCGTGGGCAATGACAGCCGCCCGCTGGCCGACGCGCTGTCCGGCGGCGCGCTGGCGGGCGAGGACAGGATCGAATGGGGCGCGCTGAAGGAGCAATATGAGCAGCAGACGTTCGGAGCGCATTTCTGCGAGGTCGGCGTTGATGCCTATACCGGCGAGGTGCGCGTGCGGCGGATGCTGGCGGTGTGCGCGGCCGGGCGCATCCTCAATCCCAAGCAGGCGCGCAGCCAGGTGATCGGCGGGATGACGATGGGCATCGGTGCCGCGCTGACCGAGGAACTGGCGATCGACCCGCGCTTCGGCCTGTTCATCAATCATGATCTGGCGAGCTACGAAGTGCCCGTCCATGCGGACGTGCCGCATCTCGACGCCGTGTTCCTCGACGAGCTGGATCCGATCGCCTCGCCGCTCAAGGCCAAGGGCGTGGGCGAACTCGGCATTTCCGGCGTTGCGGCGGCGGTGGCCAATGCCATGTACAATGCGACGGGCGCGCGCGTGCGAGACTATCCGCTGACGCTCGACAAATATCTGGACCGCCTGCCGGCGGTCGCCTGACCGAAGGAAGCATCATGAATCCCGCCAAGACCGCGATCGTGCTGATCGAATATCAGAACGACTTCGTCACCGAGGGCGGCGCGCAGCATGATGCGGTGAAGGGCGTGATGGCCTCCACCGGCATGCTGGCGAACAGCGTGGCCTTGCTGGAGGGCGTGCGGGCGGCGGGGGCGGTGGTGCTGCACGTGCCGATCTCCTTCGCGGACGGCTATCCCGAGATGCCGGAAAAGCCCTACGGCATCCTCGCCGGCGTGCTGGCCGCGCAGGCGTTTCGCCGGGGGACGTGGGGCGCGGAGATCGCCGATCCGATGCGTCCGCAGGACGGCGAGATCATCGTCGAGGGCAAGCGCGGGCTCGATTGCTTCGCCAGCACCAATATCGATTTCATCCTGCGCCAGCGCGGGATCACCGATGTCGCCATCGCCGGCTTCCTCACCAATTGCTGCGTCGAATCGACGATGCGATCGGCCTATGAGCGCGGCTATCGCGTGGTGACGCTCACCGATTGCTGCGCCACGATCGGCGAGGAGGAGCAGCGCGTGGCGATCGAGAAGGATTTCCCGATGTTCTCGCTGCCGATGACGCATCAGGCGTTTCTGGGGGAGCTGGCGGGGGCCGAGGCCACCGCCTGAGCCCCCGCCAAGGAGGGGCGGCGCCATCCACGGGTTTCCCCGCCGATGGCGCCGCGTCGAAGGATTCTTCGTCGTACGGGTGACGGCCTCAGGCCGCCGGTGCCGCCACCTTCGCGGGGGCTTCGCGGCCGACCATCGCCGTATGGGCCGGGCTGTAGCGATCGCCCGCAACCTCGATCCGCGAGGCGGCGGTGGTGATCTCGGCCAGGTCCCGTGCGTCGAGCCTGACGGCGACGGAGCCGATATTCTCCTCCAGCCGGTGCAGCTTGGTCGTGCCCGGAATCGGCACGATCGAGGGGCGCTGGGCGAGCAGCCAGGCGAGCGCGATCTGCGCCGGGGTCGCCTCCTTCGCGGCCGCGACGCGCTTCAGCAGATCGACGAACGCCTCGTTCCGGGCGAGCGCCTCGGGCTGGAAGCGCGGCGAGGTGCGGCGGAAATCATCGTCGGCCAGCAGCGTGTCCTTGCTCATCGCGCCGGTCAGGAAACCCTTGCCGAGCGGGCTGTAGGGCACGAAGCCGATGCCGAGTTCGTCGCAGGCATCGAGGATGCCGTTCGTTTCCGGCGCGCGCCACCACAGCGAATATTCGTTCTGCAGCGCCGTCACGGGCTGGACGGCATGCGCGCGGCGCAGCGTCTGCACGCCGGGCTCGGACAGGCCGAAATGCTTCGCCTTGCCCTCGGCGATCAGATCCTTGACCACGCCGGCCACATCCTCGATCGGCACGTCGGGATCGACGCGGTGCTGATAGAGCAGGTCGATCGCCTCGATGCCGAGGCGCTGGAGCGAGCGCTCGACGATCGCGCGGATATTCTCCGGCCGGCTCGAGACGCCGCGCACCTCGCGCGTCTGCGGATCGATGTCGAAGCCGAACTTCGTGGCGATCACCACCTGATCGCGCACGGGGCGCAGCGCCTCGCCCACCATCTCCTCGTTGCTGAACGGGCCGTAGATTTCGGCGGTGTCGAAGAAGGTGACGCCGCGATCTACCGCCTGGCGGACCAGCGCGATGCCGTCTTCCTTGCTCAGCTTGTGGCCATAGCTGAAATCGAGGCCCATGCAGCCGAAGCCGAGGGCCGAGACGGTCAGATCCTTACCGAGCGTGCGGGTGTCCATTGCGTCCTCCAAATGATGCTCGGCAGCAAATAAGGCGCGGTGGCTATGGGATTAGCGGCACGAAACGGCATGGGCCTATGCCCCGTATTCATGAAACCGGACGACGCCCTTCATTGCCGCATCACTCCGGTTTCAGATCGCCGTAAAACCATGCAGCGGTGACGCCGCCGTCCATCAGGATATCGCTGCCGGTGATGAAGGCGCCGTCGCGGCCCATCAGCAGCGCGCCGATCGTGCCGACCTCGTCCGGCGTGCCGGCGCGGCCGACCGGGCTGCCCTGGATCATCCGGTTATAATAATCAGCGCGCGGTCCGGTCAGTTCGTGCCGTGCCAGCGGGGTGATGACGATGCCGGGGCTGATCGCGTTGATCCGCGCGCCGCGCTTGCCCCAGCGCGGCGCCTCCGCCTTCACGCGCAACACGTTGGCGCGCTTGGAAAGCTGATAGGCGTGGAGCGTGTCGGTCACCGCGTCCGGCTGCAGCATCGGCAGCGCGAGCAGGTCTTCCGAAGGGGTGAGCGCGAGCGCGGTATCCTCTTCCGGGGTCAGTGCGGCGAGGCGGTGTCCAGACTGGGAGGCGATCACGATGCCCGCGCCGCCTTCCGCGATGACGTTGCCGAATTCCTCCAGCAGCACGGCCGTGCCGTAGAGATCGATCCGCAGGATCACCTCGGCGCTGGCCATCGAAGGGGAGACACCGGCGGCGTGGATCAGGCCGGTGATCGGGCCGATCGCCGTCGCCGTCTTCACCAGTGCCTGAACCGATTCCCGCGAGGCGATATCGACCGCCGCCGTGCTGGCCTCGAAGCCGGCATCGAGCAGGCTCTCGGCCGCCGTCTGTGCGGTCTCCGCCCGCACGTCGGCCAGCACGACATGCTGGCCCGCGCCTGTCCGGCGGGCGATGGCCACGCCGAGCGGCCCCGAGCCGACGACCACGATCACGGTCTTCGTCATCACATTCCTCTCAATCCGGCGCCGCGCGTGGGTGGGGCGGCGAATCGTGAACGTCGATATTTCGGGCTGCCGGGCGCTATGGGGGGCTGGTGCGCCCGGCAGCCCCGCGATCAGACGCGCAGCAGCGTCTTGATCGCGCGGCGCTCGTCCATCGCGCGATAGCCTTCGGCGACGTCGGCGAGCGGCAGCACCTGATCGAACACCTTGCCGGGCTGGATCTCGCGGCGGAGCACGCGATCGATCAGGTCGGGCAGGAAGCGGCGGACGGGGGCGGGGCCGCCCATCAGACCCTTCTGCGCGAAGAACAGTTTCTGGCCGTCAAACTCCACGCCGTGCGGCACGCCGACATAGCCGATCATCGCGCCCGGGCGGGCGGCGTTGATCGCCTGCCACATGGATTCCTCCATGCCGACGCATTCCAGCACGGCATCGGCGCCGACGCCCTTCGTCAATTCCCTGATCTTGGCGACGCCCTCGTCGCCACGCTCGGCGACGATGTCGGTCGCGCCGAAGTCCAGCGCGAGATCCTGGCGGCTCTTGTGGCGGCTCATCGCGATGATGCGCGCGGCGCCCATCTGCTTGGCGGCGAGGACGGCCATCAGGCCGACCGCGCCGTCGCCCACCACCGCCACGGTGGAGCCGGGCTGCACGCGCGCGGCGTCGGCCGCATACCAGCCTGTGCCCAGCACGTCGGACACGGCCAGCAGGTGCGGGATCATGTCCTCGTCCGGCATATGATCCAGCGCGACGAGCGTACCGTCGGCCAGCGCGACGCGGGCGAGCGGGGATTGCGCGCCGGTCATGAACTCGCGCTGCTCGCACGAGGATTGAAAGCCGAACCGGCAATGCGGACAGGTGTTGTCGGACAGGCAGAAGGAGCCGACGACGAACTGGCCGGGCTTCACGGTTGTCACGTCGCTGCCGACCGCCTCGACGATGCCGCAATATTCATGGCCCATCGCCTTGGGCTCGGCGCTGTCGCCATAGCCGCGATAGGGCCACAGATCCGATCCGCAGATGCAGGCGGCGGAGAGGCGGATGATCGCGTCGGTGGGCTTCAGGATCTCCGGCTCGGGCCGCTCCTCGAAGCGGACGTCGCCCTTTCCATACATGACGGTGCCCAGCATGCGGTGTCTCCTCGGTGTTGCGGCGGCGGGCGAGGGGCGCCCGGCCGATCGACGGCGCGGTCCGGCGTGACGCCGGGATGCGCAGGAAGAGGAGGATCTACCCGGTCCGGCCCGATCGGATTAGCCGCGGCTGGGTGGATGCCGTCATGTGGGGAATTCATCAATGCGGGCGGAATCGACGCGCGCGGGCCGGCGAAGGCAGAGCCTATCGTGGGCGACGAGGGGGTGAAATCGCAGGGGATGAAGAAAATGCGGGGAGGAAAACCATCCCCGCGTCGGCTGACATATCGCCGCACTCCGGAAAACCCCAGCAAAATCAAGCTGGTGACCCCTACGAGTGTAGAACTTTTGTGTCAAGCAAGCTCAGGGCGTCTCTAACTACACTGTAAAATCAAGCATTTGTCTTGTAAGGTGTTCGCGGTCGGTCGCTCCGGTTTGCCTGAATTTGGCGCAAAATGTGGGAACGATTGTGGGACCATATCCCCGCTGAAAAGTGTGGGAACGCCCGCAATGCCCAAACAGGGAACCGAACCGATGGCACTCACAGCATTGAAAGTGAAGAACGCAAAGCCCGGTCGCCATGTCGATGGCCGGGGGCTTTGCCTGTTGGTCAAGGACAGCGGCGCGCGGACATGGGTGCTGCGGATGCAGAAGGACGGCAGGCGGCGCGACTATGGGCTGGGATCGGCGCTGGACGTGTCGCTTGCCGAAGCGCGCGATGCCGCATCGGCGCTGCGCCGTCAGGTCCGCGAGGGTGCCGATCCGGTCGCGGAGCGGCGGAAGGCGCGCAAGGTGGTGCCGAGCTTCGAGACGGCGGCGCGCGACTGCTATGAGGCATTGAAAGAGGGTTGGAAGAACAAGCGGCACGCCAACTGGATTTCCAGCTTCGAGAACCATGTCTTTCCGATGATCGGCACCAAGCCGGTGGATCAGGTGGACAGCGCGTGCGTGGTGGAAGTGCTTTCGCCTATCTGGCTCACCATCCCCGACAGCGCGCGGCGCGTGCTGCAACGCATTGGCGCGGTGCTGGACTTCGCCCACATCAAGGGATGGCTTCCCGGCGAGGTGTCCTTGCGCTCCGTGCGCAAGGGGCTTCCCCGTCAGGTGGACAAGGGCGGGCATCTGGAAGCCATGCCCTATGCGGAGGTTCCCGCGCTCATGCAGAAGTTGGCGGCGGCCTCGCCCACGACCGGGCGGGACGCGCTGCGCTTCACCATCTACAACGCCGTGCGCTCGAACGAGACGCGCTTTGCCGTCTGGACCGAGTTCGACCTGGACAAGGCTATCTGGACCATTCCGGGCGAGCGCATGAAGGCGGGCGAAACCCATGTCGTGCCGCTGTCCGCGCCCGCCGTGGCGCTGCTGCGCAAGCGGTGGAACGAGCGTAGCAGCGACACCGGCCTTGTGTTCTCCAATGACGGCGAAAAGCCGATCAGCGACATGACCATGACCAAGCTGCTGCGTGATGACGGCATCAAGGGCGTGACCGTTCACGGTTTCCGCTCCGCCTTCACCGACTGGTCATCGGAACGGACCCGCTTCCCGAAGGAGGTTGCCGACAAGGCGCTGGCGCACAAGCTGCCCAACAAGGTTGAGGCCGCCTATCGCCGCACCGACTTCTTCGATAAGCGGCGCAGCCTCATGGCGCGTTGGTCCGAGTATCTGGACCGACCGGAGACGCAGAACGGCAAGACGAAGGACGCCGCTGGAACGGCGTCCGAGCCTACAGCGCTCCGCGTTGCCGCCTGACCAGATCGTGCAGGCTGGCGGTGGTGATGCGGGTAGCCTTGCCGAGCTTCACCGTTTCGACCTCGCCAGCCGCGATCAGCTCATAGAGCTTGGTGCGACCGACACCGATCATGCGCGCCGCCTCATTGACGCGGACGCAGATCGGTTCGGGGGGCGGGAGCGCGGTCATTGGGCATGGCTCCCGGCTCGTTCCTCGCGATAGCTGACCGGATCGGCCATCCAGCGTTCGACGGATGATTCCCGCCAGCCAGCGCCATGAACGCTGATCCTGATTTGGGCGGGAAACGTGCCGTCCGCAATCTTGCGGTAAAGGGTGGAGCGGGAAAGCCCGGTGCGGGCCAGAACGGTCTTCAATCGAATGATACGATCGGTGTTGGACATCGACTTATTCCATAGATTCGCCAGTTGTCTCTTTCCCCATGAAGTTGAACAATGCGGGCCGCCCCTCAGCCCGCAAGGGGCGTTCGGCGCGCATAGCGCTGTGGCGGGCCTACGGCGGCAAATGTCGGTAAAAGGCGGCGATTTCCCGTGATAGGCGGCAACGGCGGATCATCGGCGGCCATGGGCAGCAATCGGCGTGTGCCTTGGGCCACGACAGCGTGGCGCAGTGCTTCCGCAAAGGATGCGACGGGCGTTCAGCCCATGCGATAACAGCAATCGACCTGTTCGAGTCGCACGCCATGGCGGACCTCTTGTTGACGACCCGCCAAGCCGTCTTGTGCTATGCCTCCTGTGTGTATGCTGTCTCGCTTTTTCCCGGCGCGCAAGGGGATAGGAAATGGAGTTCCGGAAGTCGGCACTATACTGCCGCTTTCGGCATTCCAATGCCGATTTGCACATTTGGTGATACTCGCATCACAGTGCTTTGCAGTTTCCCGATGGCAATTGTCATGCGATTGAATTACAATCGGATCGAAGGAGTGATCCCATGGCCAACAATGCCCTGATTCAGACCCGAATCGATTCGGACGTGAAGGACCGTGCCTCCGCCGTGTTCGAGCGGATGGGGCTTACAGTATCGGACGCCGTGCGCATCCTTCTGACCCGCACCGCTCGCGAAGGCGTTGCGCCCATGGAACTGCTGGTAGAGCGGCAAGCCTATGACCAGTGGTTCAGGGCGCGGGTGCAGGAAGCGCTGGACGATGATCGGCCTGACATTGACGATACAGAGGTTGCCGCGCGGTTCGCCGAGCTTCGCGCGAACGCGCGAAAGGGCATCAAGCCGGTGCAATGAAACTCGCGTGGTCCAATCGCGCCGCGACCGACCGTATGGCGATATTCGTCTGGATTGCCGAGGATAATCCTCAAGCCGCCGCCGATGTGGATGAGCGGATCGAAGCAGCGGCCCAGCGCCTCAAAGATTTCCCGAACAGTGGGCGGCCGGGCCGGATCGAAGGCACGCGCGAACTGGTAATCGCGCGCACGCCCTATGTCGCGCCTTATCAGATCATCGGGGATACAGTCCGCATCCTTCGTGTGATCCATGGCGCGCGCATGTGGCCCCACGACATTCCCCCGGATTTCGGGCTGGAATAACACCGTTGAACGCCACCAGCGGCCTCTGACGGATTTACCTGATTTTCGACATGAGGGGGCGGGAGCGCGTGCGCCTGCTTCGATTTGGCCTCACGGGTCAAAGCCCGTTTGTGTATGAACGGTGTATAATGCCCCGCGTCCGTCACGCCTGCATGGAGGATTTGCGCAGCCTGTTGAAGCTGTTCGAAGCCGTTGGATTTAGTCCCGCTGTTCAATCTCTCGGCCGGGCGAAGCAGATTTGGCGGGAAACAATCGAGAGCCAGACGATTGCAGTGTTCGTCGCCGACGGGGATAAAGGGGTTGCTGCGACTTGAACCCTAATAACTGCACCAAATCTCCTTCGGGGAGGTCGGCAACATGGCTTTTTGAGAATGTCGCCACGCATCCTGACTATCAGGGATGAGGATTTGGTCGTGCGGTCGTAACAGCGGCGCTCGAACACGCTTGGCAAGTCGATTGTCACCATGTCTTGATGCAAAGTGGTAAAACGGACCCCCGCGTGCGCAGTTTTTCGAGCATATAGGCTTTCAAGGTGGTTTATGCGTCGGGTATGTCGCGACCCGACCATAATAGCGGGTGGTCTGTTTTTCGTTATTCCATCATTCCATCATTTTCTCGTTTAGTCCCGTTAGCAGAGTTGAAGTAACAGTACCGATGGCCAGCGCTCGGCCATTCGCACACGCAGACAGGGGGTTGAATGACAACCCGGACCAGTGACGGTTTCAATCGTTGGCAGATTGCTGCAAAGGTGGCGCCTTTCGGCATCATAGCCTTGGCCGGAATGGCGGTACGGACACCGCTAGCAGCATCCTATCCATTCGTTGCGCTGGTCCTATCCCTCTGGATTGTCTCGGACACGCTGATGCTGGCGCTACTTGCCCGTTCATCGGGAAAACCGGAGTGTCGCGCCGTTCTGGGCGTACTGGCCGGAGCGAGCTTTACCGTCTGGTTGGGTTTACCCTCGCCGGTTCGTGGCGTGCTGCTGGAAACGCCCGCATTGGCGCTCATGATGGTGGTTGTCGTTGTCGGCCATGTTGCGTGGGCCATGGCCCGGGCGAGTCGGGTGCTAAGCAGGCTGAGCAGCGATCGGAGGGAGCAGTGGGTATCCGCCATATCGGAGATATTCCCGCCAGCGCTTGTTAGGTTGGCCGCAGCGGAATTGACCGTGATCCACATGGCGTTGTTCCGCTGGGGCGGGCCAGCGGACGTGCCCACGAACGCACACGCCTTTGCCTATCACAAGCACCTGACGCCGATGTGCGTCATGCTGTTGGTCCTTTCGGCGATCGAGATTGCTGTTTACCATCTGCTGATCGGGCATTGGAGCCACATTGCCTCGGTCGTCATGTTCATCCTGAGCGATGTAGGTTTCGTGTATCTGGTCGGCGTTATCAAGTCGTTCCGGTTCAGGCCGGTGCTGCTGACGCCGGAGGGAGTGCGGGTACGAGCTGGCTTCCTGATCGACCAACTCGTTCCGCTCGACGCGATCGTCGCCATCGAAAGCAATTTCACGGGGGAAGAGGTGCGCGCCTCCGCAACCCTCAACGCGGCGCTGCTGGCCTGGCCAAACATCATGCTGCGGTTGGATCGCCCATTGCCTCGTCGCTCGTTCCTGAAGAAGCGAGAACCGTTCAACAGGATCGCATTCCGCCTCGACGACCCCGAACCGTTCATCCGACTTCTCATCTGGCGGCTAGGCCATCGCACCAATTAGGCAAGCAGCCTTCCCAATTAGGATCGAATTTCGGGAAAGGCCGCGTCCCGGCGATCAGCTCGCTACTTACGATCGAGGGGCCAATCGCTGGTGTCATAATCAGGATGCTGAAAGGAAATGATACTCGCCAAGTGAGCAGCCGCTCGCGGCTCGTCGGTCGAATGTTCTGGTAGACCGGCTAGTGCTTCAAAATCGGCGATCCGCTCAGGCGAAGCAAGTTGCTCGCTCAGCTTTACTGATCGTGGGTCATCCATAGCACCAAGTGCGAAACTGATATGCCCTTCGCCATACTCAAAGGTGAGAGGCGTCCCGCAGGCTCCGCAAAATCCGCGACGCACCTTGTTGGAACTCTGGAAATAGCTTGGTTGTCCTCGGGTCCAAATCACCGCGTCGAATGGCGCTCCGACATAAGGCCCGAACAGTCCACCAGTGGCCTTCTGACACATGCGACAATGGCAGATAGAAGCCTCTTCCAGGGCACCCTCAACCCGGAAGCGCACCGCTCCGCACTGACATCCACCCGAACTGGTCATATCCGAAGCATTCCACATCCGTTCGGCCCTCGCAACGTGCCGGACGCGGCCATCTCCGTTCCCAATTGAAATCGTTGATCGGGAAAGTGCGCTAACCGCTCAAGGTCTGATCGGGAGGCGTTAGCAGGAACATCGCCGGGTCGAAGGTGGCTACGTCCAAAAGGTATGCGCGATCCTTCGCGTCCGCCCACCCCTCCGGCCAGTTTCCCAAAAGCCAGACGCCTTGATCGAGCCATGCCAGTTCTAGGATCGACGACCACGCCGCCAGTTCCGCGTCAGTGAAGGCGACATGCTCGGCATAGCCCATCAAGAAGGCCGCCCACTCGGCCGGCGTCCATAATCGACCGGGAGCGGTGGAGAGGTCGCAGTGGAACAGGAGCAGCGCGACCGCGAGGTCATAGAGCCTTGGCATCCGTGCCGCATGGTCCGGATCGACCAGCGTGGGTTTCGGGCTGAAAACGAGGTTCGACGCCTTGAAGTCGAAGCTGCACCCGGCGAGCGGCAAACCCATGACGGGTTTGGCCGTGGCAAGGCGTGCCAGCGTCGCCTCCCGGAATGCGTGTCGATCCGCACCGGCGGTTTCGATGGCATCTTCCGCCGAAACAAGGTGCGGCTCGATCCATTCGGCATCTCGCACCACGGGCTCACTGTAGATCGCCAAGTCATTCGCCTCGGGCAAATCGGCCGCGTGCATCCGGCCGAGCAAACGACCGGCGTCGGCAATCTCGCTTTCATGGGCATGGTAGCCGGTGCCCGACACGAAGGGATAGACCACCCACTCCTTGCCGTCATCAAGGCGGCGGGGATTGGGGTGGAGGTGCGCTGCCGGGGCCACCACATCGACGCCCAAGCCTTGTAGCGCCGTCAGCCAATGTCCGATCGCCTCGCCGTCCGAATGGACCAGCCCCGTTCGCTTCAGAACCCAATCGCCGCGACGATCACGAACACGCAGCACGGGCGCATAGTCGTAGAGCGACACGGGCTCGCCCGGATGATCGAACGGGAAGGCGGCGACCACATCCATTGGTCCATCTCGCACATCTATGCTTTCTCCCTCAAACAATGATGCTTCGGTAAAAGCCCAGATTGTCAGCAACTCAGAGCGTAGCAACCCATCGTGCCACAGAGGCATCTGTCATCTGCCCTCCCGGCCAAACCACCTTTGGGGTGTACCATTGATTGCTGCCCCGCAGCCTGTGCCGGTAGACCTTAAGTGAGTAGCTTAGCCGGGCGTCACCGCTTGGAAGCGGTATCTCGACGTTGTCTATGTAAACGGTATCGGCCGAGGTCGGCTGGCCGATATGCGTGACCCCCGGCATGCGGGTGACAACATCGGCAAAATCCAGACAGGCGCTGGCACATCGCATGTCCGTGAGGAAGAACACCTTGCCTTTGAACGGCGACGTGTAACCTGACGGAAGGCCGCGCGACGTCGGTAGTTCGGCGTCGGTGAACAAGTCTTGCCCTTTGGCCCTTGCTGCATCCATCTGGTCGGCGACACGGTTGCGGCCTCTTGCATCCTCGGTCAGCCCCGCCGCCATTGAGCGAGCGGCAGATGCGCGAGTGAGCTGGGCGTTCTGGGCCGATGCCCTCCAATCGACCGTCTGATCGAAGCTATTGGTGATCGCCAAGACGGCGTTATCACTCCATAGGGCGGATGCGATCTCGCGGGCCCACTGGCTGTTTCCGCCCGGATTACCTCGAACGTCGATGACGACTTGGGAAGCGGAATGAAGCGTGCCAGCTTGCCGCTTCACCTCCTCCACCATCGCCTGCATCTTGGCCGCCTGATCGCCCCACCAGTTGAAGGATGGCAGGGAGACGAACCACACCCCGTCGATCTGGCGCACAGCCAAGGGCGGCTCCACCCTTCCTTGCGCTTCAGGAAGCCGTTGCGCGAGGTCGGCCTTGTCGATGGGTTTCCAGTCCAGCAGAATACGACGCGGCGCACCGACGCCCGTCTCGATCCTGCAAGCCTTCATCAGCTTCGGCCGATCGCTCGCCTCGCCAACGAACAGGTAAGAAGCGGTAAGCAGGCGCTCATGCGCTATGCCAGCGTTCGTGAGGTATGGATGGACCCGCTCGTCCAGCAGGCGCGTGGACGGCACACCGTCGCACTCTGCCGCTCGTGCGCCGATCGGAGCCGCCGCGATCGTGCTGACGGTGATGCGTGTAACCCCCGACGCATCGGTGGCGGTCAGGAAGCCGGGCCAGACTTGGGTCACGCTGCCATTGCGCCGGACTGTGAGGTGTCCGTCCTGAAACCCGTTGATGTAGAAAGTCAGCGCCCGCCAGTAATCGCTTTCGGTCTTTGCCAACTTAGCCCTCGCAAGGCCCAGTGATCGACCTTTCTCAAGCCAGTCATTGAACCTAGGGTTTTGCGTATCAACCGGGCCGGGATGATTGTCGCGGATAATGTTGTGAGCGGCGACAATATCCTCCCCTGCCATCGCGGCCCAATTCTGAGCAGGGGGCGGCTTCGTAAGGGCGGCCGTCGCGACGAGAAGCGAGGCTATTAGTGCGGCTCCTTTGAACAACAGATTTCCTCCACCCTTCACGCCTATACTGCATCGGCTTGGCTCGATCCGCTGACGCCTACGATGCTGCGTAGCGCTGCACCAGCTTTCCCGATTAGGAACCGCCAAGACCGTCTCGAATGGAAACGGGTTTTGGGAGACAGCCGGGCAGAGCGCTATTTGTGCCCTATAAGCAGTTCGGATGCTTTCGTGATGGTGAAACCCCCCTCCGTTCGGCGGAAAGCCTCTTCAACGGCAATCGCTAGCTTCTCCATGACGCCCGGCTTGTCGGCGATCGGCAAGCTATTGAGATAACCTAATAGATCGACAGGATCGGTGACACGCAGTTCGTCATCATATCTAACCACATCGACCTTGGTGAACTCGCCCTGCATGAGCGCAAGCCCTTGCTCCGATGACAGCGGCTCCGATCGTGGATCACGCTCGCCTCCGAACGGTGCCCGCGCCAACTCCGAAAGCTCTATCATCGTGTTTGCCGGGTTGAGCACCACAGCTACAGCACCGGCTTCGCGAGTAACCCTCGCCATTTCCTTTAACCCGGAAGCAGGGTCCGCGAGGTGGTAGAGCATGTGAACGGCTATCGTTGTGTCCACGCTGGCACTGGCCATCGGAAGCGCAACCGCGTCGGATACGGAAGCCTCAACATCATGCCACCGCTGCATGGCGGCAATGGAGGTACGCGCTGCGCCCACCATGCCTTCGGAAATATCGAATAGACGCAGTTTCAGATCGGACGGCACGCTTTGCGGCGCGTTTGTCCAGAACGATCCAGCACCGCACCCTACGTCGGCAATCAGGCCGCCCGTAGGCAGGGGGATGTTGGCGGCCAACCACTCGAACCAGTCGCCCCGACCATATCGGGTATGCAGGATCGACCGCGCCTTGAGCCGGTCGGGAAAGCGATATTGAACATCGCGAAGATAGCCTTGCTCACTTTCGGCCATGATGCCCTCGGTCGTGAACTGCGGGTCGGTTCATCGCGCGCTTACGGGTATGGAGCAACGCTTCGCCTATTTCGATTGGGAAGGTGTGACCGGAATCCGATCGCGCCGATCGCCATGACGGACGCCCCGTGGGTCTCGCTTTCCCGAAAGCTATTCCCGATCGCCAATTCCCACAATGCTTACTCGGACATGGAAAAACGTGAACATTTGCGGCGACGTAGACCACATCAATTTCCGTCAGGAGCCGAGTGTGTCTGGGCTGGTGGCATAGATTACCGGTGCTGCGCGGCCGTAGTTTCGCTGAAACTGTCCGAAAATTACTGTCGGATTTACGAAATGCCCGACAACCGCCGACTGAGGGTTTTCCGTCAGGTCGAAGGCGGCTTGCCTGATTTTGCCTCGCGTTCGCTTTCCAGCCGCTCGACCTCCCTTTCCACGATTTCGCGGATGAACTGGGCGCGCCGATTGGGGCCGATCAGATCGTCTATTCGCTCCGCCAAGCCATCCGGCAGACGAACAACGGTTGTCTTCACTCCAAGCGGCGGTCTTCCCATGGAAGTGTCGTAACCGGCCATAGCGCCCTTTCAATCGCAAGTTTGATAAGGGATATCGGTTATTGATAAATAGCCTTCTTTAGGGTTATAACCGATATCGGATAGTCTTTGGGCGGCGAGACGCAGTTCAAAGGCTCAGCCGATGGAGGCGCGGCAATGGCGAAGCGTGAATTTCCGTCCAGTGATTCGAAGATCAGCACATCCCGCCGCGCCTTGCTGCGCGGATTGACGATAGCGCCGGTTGCCGCGTCGGCGATTGCCTCGCCCTGGAGCGGTGCGCTGGCGACGCTTCACCAACGCTATCGAGACGAACCCGTGACGCTTGCGCGCACGAAAGAGGGACGGAGCGTCAGCCGCTTCCGCTATCACAAGGCGGAACGCTGGATGCTCGCGCTGGACGCGGATTTTCTCGCCGCCCCACGACAGCCCAAAGAAGCGCTGCATCAAGCCGGTTTCGTATGTCAGCAAGCGTTGTGCGCCTATCTGCTCGACGTGGGCTTTGCCGATGCGTGGAACGCCCGCCACATCAAGCAGGACATCGCCAAGGCGCTGACCTACGCCAATGCGTGCGGCTTTGGCCATGACTGCCCCGACATGGCGCGGCTGGCAATCGTTCTCTCGCCCTACTGGAAATGGGGCTATCACTATGACGAGTGGGAGGAAGACCGGCCCCGGACAGGCGGATTCATCCCCGCCACGATCAAGCCCCTTGTGCGCGCCTTGGTGGACCGCGTGCACGACGTGACCGGCCATCCGCGCCCGAAGGGTTGTCGGCTTCGCCCACAGGAGGCGCGGTCATGATGCTGCGCACCGACGCCGATCATCTGCCCGCCCCAATCCGTTATGAGCTTCTCCATATCACCACAATCCTGTTCGAGACGTTCGAGGAAACGACCAAGGGCCGATGCTCCGAACATTTCCGGGCGGGCCGCATCCTCACCCTGATCCTGCACGGTCCCCATGCCGAAAAGGATTAGGCGGAGGTCGCGCCGGGGGAAGCGTTCCCATTACTGGCCATCGTCAACTATTCCCGCCTCGCCCGCAGCGAACGCGACTGGCGGCTGGTGCGCGACCGGCTGCGCCGCGCATGGGAGCATGGCGAGATCACCCGCCCGGTGCGGCTGTCTGTGGAAAGCCTTGAGCGGGTGAAAGGCGCTTTGACCGATGGCAATCCCTATTTCGTCACCATCGCCGAGCAGGGTATCGCGCTCTACCAGATGGAGGGCTTGCGCCTGCACGAGCCGCGCCATCTTCCCATGCGGGAACGCGCTATCCGGGGCGTCGCGGAGTTCATCCTGTGGCATAGGCGTGGAACCGGCTTTTTGGCGGGCGCGGCTTTCTACCGGAACCGGGGAGATCCGCCGATGGCGGCGCTGATGCTGCATCAGGCGTGCGAGCATTTCTATCTGTCCGTGTTGCGGTCGATCAGCCTGCACGCTCCGCGTACCCATGCGCTGGATGAACTGCGCGAGGCGGCGGAAGCGTTGGACCCGCACCTGTGTTTGGCATGGCCACGAGACAGCCGGTTCGAGCGTCGCGCGTTCGGCTGCATCCGCCGTGCTTATGTCGAGGCACGCTATGGGCGATCCTACCGCATTTCGGGCGAGGAATTGTCATGGGCGTTCGCGCGGGTGGAGATACTGGCGGAACGCGCGGCGTGTGCCGTCGCGGATCATCAGGCTTCGCTTGCCGCAAGCCTGCCAGCGCCGATGCTTTCGCCACCAACGGAGCAGAGGACGGCCATAGCCGTTTCCCGGCCTGCTCACCGTGCAAACATGCTGCAACGGACGTGGCGGATCGTGCGACGTGCTGCTCCTGCACGCGGCCGGTGGAATCCGCTCATTCCGGTTCGCCGTTTCTGGCGGTCGGACAGGCTCAAGCGCTGGGTTGACCATCTGCCATTGGGCGATGATCGGCCTGTGCCTTTTCATGGCCGGGGCGGAGGCAACGCTATGGCGGATGAAATCCGCGCAGGCCGTCCGTTCCAAACCCGCAGACCTGTCCGCTGTGCTGGACTTCGACGTGCGCGCGGACACGGTGCTTGGCGCGGTCATGGACGTTGCGCAGAGGGCTGGCTACCGGGTCAAGGCCAACGATGAGATTTGGGCGGTGCGTTGGACAGGGGCCTATCGCGCCAAGGCGACGACCTTCGACGCACTGGCGGACATTCTCTATGGCTCCGGCCTGTGTCCTGCGATCCGGGAAGGCATCATCGCCGTGCGCTACTGCGACAAGAGCCGCCCGCCGATCGTAGCGACGGTCGAGTATCGTTCGGAGCCGGACGGTAGCGTGCGGTTGGAAGTGCCGCGCTAACCGCTGCCCTGTTCCGCGTCGAATTCGACCCCGTGTTTTCCGCCTTTCATGCGATGCTCTCTTATTTGCGTTTTATCATGCCGATCAGGGATCAAGGAATGAGGACAGACATAGATCATCTCCCACCGCCCATGCGTCGAGACCTGAACCGCATCGTGCGGCTTCTCTTCTTGGAGTTCGACGACGCCCTTGGCGCACCAGACGGCCAACGCAAACTTGGCCGGATACTCAAGATCATCCTCTATGGTCGTCATGTCCGGGAAGATCGGGACGACGCGCTCGGCGATCACGAAAGTTCCGGATCGAATTTTGACCTTCTCATCATCGTCAACCAGCCGGAACTGACCCATCGCCATCGCTATTGGGCGCGAGCGGAAGAACGGCTGCTGCGTGAAATGTCGATCACACGATCCATCGGCACGTCCGCCGCCTTCATCGTTCATTCGCTTCAGGACGTGAACGACTGCCTCGCCCATGGCCGCGATTTCATGATGGACATCGCGCGGGAGGGCATAGCGCTGTATCAAAGCGACGACATCCCTTTGCTCAAGCCGAAACCAAAAACGCCCGATGCCGCGTTGAGAGCGGCGCAGGCCTATTTCGCGGAATGGTATCCGAGCGCGATCGACTATCATGCCTTCGCCAAGGAAGCGGCAGCGCAAGGCAAAAGCCGGATGGCGGCCTTCCTGTTCCATCAGGCGACGGAACAACTCTATCGCTGCTCGCTGCTGGTCGGGCAGCTCTATAGCCCGAACATCAAGGATCTGTCGTTCCTTCGGTCGCAAGCTGAACGCCTCGACAGACGCTTGTGCCATATATGGCCAACCGGCACGCGACTCGAAAGAGCCAAATTCGACACGCTCAGAAACGCGTATTTCAAGGCGCGTGTCTCGATGAATTACCGCGTAGACAGGCAAGAACTTGACTGGTTCGCCGAACGGATTGCTGAGCTTGGGCAGGCAGTCCTGTCCTTTTCCCGCGACCGTATCGCGGCGCTGGAAGCCGTGGCGGCTGGCAGTGACGCTGGCGTTCCTGCCACATCCAAGGTTAGGTGTCCCTGACGGGCAGCAAAAGCCGACACGTCATTGACGTTCAGCGACCTCCTGTTCCGTTTCAAACGCCCGCTTGCCCTTGCGCTTCCACAACGCCAGCGCGTTCTCCCGTTCCTCGCCGCGCAACCTCTCCGCCCCGGTGAGAAACGCACCGTAGAGCGTGGCGCGATCATCGTCGGCCAGATCGACCAGCCCCGCCTTCACGACCAGCCCGCCCAACTCGATCAAGTGGCGTGTGCGCTCGCGCCGCTTCATCACCCATTCCCGTGTGTCGGTTCTCGCCTTTGCTGCCTCAACGCGATGGCGCGCCGCCTTGGAGCGGGTGAGCGCCTTCCGGCTGTTAGTCAGGTCGCGGCGTAGGCTGGCGTGCCTTGCCTTGAAAGAAGGCCACACCCGCCTTGCGCCAGCCCTCCTTTGTGGCAACATCCTTGCTGGCGACGGCATAGAGCAGCAGCCCAGCCAACAGATCGGCGTCGAGCGCATCGGCCCCGGTTGCCGCGACCAGTTCGCCAAGCTGGCGCACGCGGCGCTCTTTGATAGCCTTCGTCTTGTCGGCGAGCGCCTTGAGTTCCGTATCGAAGTCCTTGGGCTTGCGCATCGTAAAGTCTCCATTGAGTGACGATGTGGCCATGATAGAAGAAGGTGAGCCGTAGTGCAGTAGAGTCGCTGGGACAGGATGACACCGCCTAGTCCCTGCTCGGATTTTATTCGAGGAGGGCGCGCTTATACGTCGTGCCGACGTACGCTTGAGATAGTAAATGGACGATCGTTATGGCGATCTTCCATTTTTCCGTTCAGGTCATTGGCCGCGCGCGAGGGCGCAGCGCCGTCGCGGCGGCGGCCTATCGTGCGGCCGAGCGGCTGCGCGACGATCGCCTAGACCGCGACCATGACTTCACGAACAAGGCGGGCGTCGTCCATTCGGAAATCCTCCTGCCCGAAGGCGCGCCCGAACGCTTCTCGGATCGCGCGACCCTCTGGAACGAGGTCGAGGCGACCGAGAAGCGCAAGGACGCACAGCTAGCGCGGGAAGTCGAGTTCGCCATTCCGCGCGAGTTAAACCGGCAGCAGGGCGTCGCGCTGGCACAGGATTTCGTGCGCGCTGAGTTTGTTGAGCGCGGCATGATCGCCGACCTCAATGTGCATTGGGACATTGGCGCGGACAAGCTGGCGAAGCCCCATGCCCATGTCATGCTCACCATGAGGGAGGTCGGCGAAGACGGCTTCGGCGCAAAGGTCCGCGACTGGAACAGGACCGAGCTTGTCGAACAATGGCGCGAGCGTTGGGCGGATCACGTCAACGCCCGCCTTGCCGAACTGGATATCGACGCCCGCATAGATCACCGATCCCTAGAGGCGCAGGGCATCGACCTAGAGCCGCAAGACAAGATCGGCCCCGCCGCGTCGCGCATGGGGACACGCGGCCTTGAGTCCGAGCGGATCGAGGATCACCGCGCCGTCGCCGAGCGGAACGGTGAACGTATCATCGCCGATCCTTCCGTGGCGCTCAATGCGATCACCCATCATCAGGCGACATTCACCAATCGCGACCTTGCGATGTTCGTTCACCGACACAGCGACGGCAAGGACCAGTATGACCGAGCAATGAGCGCGGTTCGTGCCTCGCTCGACCTGATCGCGCTGGGCAAGGACGGACGCGGCGATGACAGGTTCACCAGCCGCGAGATGATCGACACCGAGCAGCGGTTGCAGCGCGCCAGCGAGTTGATGGCGGAGCGCGAACGGCACCGTGCCGACGAGAAGGCGCGCGAAGCGGCTTTGACCAGTGCGGAGGGGCGCGGATTGTTGCTGTCTGGCGAGCAGCGCGCGGCGTTCGAGCATGTGACCGGCGATCGGGATTTGAGCATCGTCGTGGGCTACGCAGGCACCGGCAAGAGCGCGATGCTGGGCGTAGCGCGGGAGGCGTGGGAGCGGTCGGGGTTCGAGGTGCGCGGGGTCGCGTTGTCGGGCATCGCGGCGGAGGGGCTGGAGAACGGTTCGGATATCGCCTCGCGGACCATCGCCAGCATGGAATATGGTTGGGCCAATGGGCGCGATTTTCTGACTGCCCGCGACGTGCTGGTGATCGACGAGGCGGGCATGGTCGGCACGCGCCAGATGGAGCGCGTGCTATCTCATGCCGAAGCGGCGGGCGCGAAGGTTGTGCTGGTCGGTGACGCCGAGCAGTTGCAGGCGATCGAAGCGGGCGCGGCGTTCCGCGCCATCCATGAGCGGCATGGCGGCGTCGAGATCACCGAAATCCGCCGCCAGCTTGAGGACTGGCAGAAGGACGCGACCCGGCATCTAGCGACCGGCCGGACCGGCGAGGCGATCCGGGCCTATGCGGATCGCGGCATGGTCCACGCCGCCGAAACCCGCGAGCAGGCGCGTGGCGATCTGATCGACCGTTGGGACGCGGCGCGGCGGGCCGAACCCGACAAGACGCGGATGATCTTCACCCATACCAATGACGAGGTGCGTACGCTCAACGAGATGGCGCGCGACAAGCGCCGCGAGGCGGGCGAGCTGGGCGACGATGCGCGGGTGAAGACCGCCAACGGCGACCGTGACTTTGCATCCGGGGATCGCGTCATGTTCCGGCGCAACGAACGCAGCCTTGAGGTCAAGAACGGCACGCTGGGGATCATCGAGCGGGTCAACGCGCAGAGCATGACCGTGCGGACCGATGACGGGCGCTCCGTATCGTTCGACTTGAAGGACTATCGTGACCTCGATCATGGCTATGCGGCCACGATCCACAAGACGCAGGCCGTCAGTGTCGATCGCACCCATGCGCTCGCCACGCCGGGGATGGACAGGCACGGAACTTATGTCGTCCTCACGCGCCACCGGGAGGGTGTGGACTTCCATTATGGGCGGGATGATTTCAAGGACGATTCCCGGCTTGTCCGCACCCTGTCCCGAGAGCGCGCCAAGGACATGGCGAGCGACTATCGCCAAGTCGATCCGGCGCAGCAGTTCGCCGAGCGACGCGGCGTCACATTCGGCGAACGGGTGGCCGAAATCGTCAGGCCTATGGTGGAGAAGGCGCGCGGGATCTTCGACGGGTTGCGCCTCTCGCTGCCCGGTCAGGATCGCGCGGTTCCGCCCACGCCTGCACCCGAGCGCAGCATGTTCGACGGTCTGGACCTGGGCCGTTTTGCTTCCGCGCCTGTCCACGATCCCGCCCGCCAGCAGCAGCGCGAGCATGACCCGCAGCCTATGCGCGCGGGCGGCTTGCGCGGGGCGGTCGAGCGCTACGCCAAGGCGGTGGACGCGATCCGGCAGACGCGCGTGCAGGGCATCGACCCCATGCCCCACCAGCGCGAGGCGCTGGACAAGGCACGCGACGCCCTCGATGCAATCCGGCCCGAAGGCTCCACCGATTTGAACAGCGCGTTCCGGGCAGGCCCGGAACTGATCCGGGAGGCGGCGGAAGGGCGCGGCCATGACGCCGTGCGCGCGATGCAGGCGGAGGCGGAAATCCGCATCGATCCCTTCCAGCGCGCAGACAGGTTCGTGGAGGGCTGGCAGCAGTTGCAGCGCCAGCATCAGGAGCTTGTGCGCGACGGCAATTTCCGGGCGGCCAAGACCACCGCGCAGCACATCGCCGATATGGCGAAAAGCCTTGAGCGCGACGCCCAGCTTGAATCGGTTTTGGGGCTGCGCAGCCGGGAGCTTGGCCTTGAGATCAGTCAGGACATGGGCCGGAGCATCGGTCGCGACCTCTCCGCTTCCATCCCCTTCGATCATGGCCGCGACATGAGCCGCGGCATGGAACGCTAGACCAAGGAGAAGTGCATATGGACGACCAATCCCTGTTGGACGGGCCGGAACCCCAGCCACCGACCGGCACGGCGGCGGAGGCGTTCGCGCACCTGGCGGCGCGCGTCGAGGCGATGGAGCAACGGCTTGACGGGCGCTTGGCAGTCATCGCCCGCGCCCTTGAGCATATCGCCGTCGAGAAACAGAGCATTGAGGTTCCCGACTACAGTCCGACGCTGGCCAAGATCAACGCGGCCTTGGCCGAGTTCGCCAAGCATATGAAGGCGTTTGCGCAGTCCGAAGCGCTCAACATGACCCCGGAGAGCATGGCGGAGCGGATCGCAGCGTCAGCGGAAGCGGCGCGGGAGACGGACAAGGCGACCATCAAACAGGCGCATGGGCTTCTGCGCGAAGCCCATGCCGATCAGATGCGGGCCATTGGCGCGATCCGCACTAAGGATCAGCAATGGTGGCATATGCTCTACACCGGCGTAGGCACGGCGCTTGGCGTCTCGCTCCTGTGGCTGCTCTATCCGGGATGGGCGGCGGGTCTCGCGCCTAGCGGCTGGGACTGGCCCGAACGGGTCGCGACGCGCACGATGGGGGAGCCGTCGCCATGGGATGCGGGCATCCGCCTGATGCGGGCCGGGAACCCGGACGGCTGGCAGGCTATCGTTGACGCCGCTGACATGCGGCAGGCGAACCGCGACGCCATCGCCGCGTGCGAGAGGGGAGCGGCCAAGGCCAAGGAGCCGGTGCGCTGCACGATCAGGATAGGGCAGCCTCTTTAAGCGGATGGACGGCCTAACCGCCCTTATTCATCGGGGTAATCCAAGAGCGCGGTGTTGAGCGGCTCCGTCTGAGGTTTCGGTGGAGGGCGCGAGGTATCCGGTGCGCCTATTCCATCGCTTATCTCGGTGCCGTGCTGGGTTGAAGATGAAGGGCTGAATGGAGCGGCGCGGCCGCGTCGATCAGGGTCCTACAGGGCGCAGTGAGAGCGAGATACTGCGGAAAACCTGCACGTCGGGGCATGCGCTCCCGAAGGCGATGCGGAGGCGGCGGGCGGTTTCGATGACCCGTGCGGCGACCTTGAGCAGACGCACGCGGATGGTGGCGAACTCAGCGGTGCGCAGAGGGTTCTTTGCCGGAACGGCTTCGCGAACCGCCCAAATCAACCAATAGGCGGCCGTATGCAGGATCAGGCGCATCTGGTTGGCGTTGGCCGAGCGGCAGGAGGTGCGGTCGCTTTTCAGCTGCGTCTTTTGGAGCTTGATCAGATTTTCCGCCTGACCACGCGCGCAATAGAGCGTGTCATAGATATGCTCGGCGCTTGCGCTACTAAGCGAGGTGACGACGAAGCGGATATCGAGGCCGAGGGCGCTGGCCTCGATGCGCGCGGCAACGCGGCGCATGGTCTTTCCCCAGCTCTTCGCCGCATAGTGGGTTTCGGCATAGCGACGCAGCTGGCTGTCGCCCCGGATCGCGCGGTCGGTGGCACAGCCGTCCGCGACCGTCACGATGACAGGATCTGCATGAAGCGCCGCATTGCCGGGCAGTCCGAAGACGTAGTCGACGCGATTGTTCTCGCACCAGCGCATCGGCTCGGGCCGGCCATAATGGCAGTCGCCTCGCAAGATAATGTGGGTGTCGGGCCAATGGCGGCGGATACGACGGACGAGCCGGCGGATATGGCCAGCAATCTCCGCGCCAGATGGCGTCTTGCCGGTTCGCAAGAGCATCGCGACAGGGCGGCCGGTCGCGGTGTCGTAGACGTGGATCGGCAGAAAGCAACGCTCGCCATGATGGCCGTTCCAGAAGCTCAACTGCTGCGTGCCATGAACGACGTCGACGGTATCGTCGATGTCCAGCGTTACCATGGACGGCGGCGCAGGATAGCTCGCACAGTAGATGTCGATCAGCGCGCCGGTCAGGCGGAACAGCTCCCGTGTCGTCGGCGTATTCTCCCAGCGTGACATGGTCGCCTGGCTGGCGAGGCCAACCGGACCATCCGGCAGCTCGCCCAGCGCCATTTTGAAGCCCGGATCATGGCGAAGCGCATCGAGATCGTCGGCATCCTCGTAACCACAGGCGATCGCCAGGATTCGGGCGCGCAATATGCTGTCGAGGCTATGAACGGTGCGTGACGGATCACGCGGATCGGCAATACAATCGGCAAGCTGAGCAGCGATGCCGATGCGACGCTCGGCTTGAGCAAGCAGCAGCACGCCCCCGTCCGATGTCCGTCGGCCACCGTCAAACGCGGCCGTCACTTTCCGGCGATGGATGGCTGGAAACGCAAACGGGAGATGGCTATCGTCTGCCATGGGGACGCGAACGCGACAGGTCTTCATCGGGACGACCGGAAGGCAGTGCGGCTGCGGATAATCCAGAAAACCGGCGCTTGTGATGACCTTGACGTCACGCTCCACAGCGCCATTTGGTCGCCGCCGCTCTTGCATAGCTATTCGCATGGCGCCGACGGCTCAGCGTTGGCTACATTTCAGGTCAATTGCGCCTCGCGCGAGCGGAGAGATGGAACCGCCTTCGTTCGCAACTTCTTCGTCAAGGCAACGCTCCCTTGCGGTCCGAGTGTCTTTTGATCGCACGGGCACGGCATAGACCTCACCGAAATCCGGCACGATAACCGTGCGGGCAACCGCGTGGGGATCGTCGGCCGGCACGGGCTGAACAAGCACCGTGCCGCGTCCCGGCACATAGCCCATGCGCGGTTGCGGCGCTGTCGGCTTCTGATTTTGCGACTACGCGGCAGCCGGCGAGTTCGCGCCGACCGCGAGCGAAGCTGCCGCCAGTGCGGCGACCAATAATGCAGATCGCGCCATGGATAATGATATAAACTCGGAAGGTCTTGAATCAAGATCGGCGCACGAATTCCATGTAGCACGCAAGTATCAACGATATCCGCGAGGAAGTTAAAATAGCCTGAAGCGATGGGGCGGGGGCGGGTAGCCGACCCCACCCTGTCGCAGCACACGTCAGGTGACGGTAAGCGCAGCGCCCGTGTTTAGATTAGCGTTGAAATTGCAGCCGCTTCCGAAGTCCACCGAGCTAAAGAAGAACGAGGTTCCAGCATTGCCGCTCTTCATGATCGTGAATGGGATATCAGCTGAGGTGAAGCAAGAAATTCCACCACTAGAAAAGCTAAGCCCATGGAGCACGCCAGTTGTGGCCGAGGTAACGGTCCACGAGGTAGACCCTACCGAAAGCTGATTGCAGTTGGAGTTAGGAGTTTGATCCCACGGTTTGATGGTGCGATCCTTTCGTTGGACTGGAAGGATGCAGTATGGGACAGGTACGTCACGGGTGCGCCACGACCACGCACGCTGTCCGAGCAGCAATACAGCGATCGCAGGCTTCGCTCGCGACGCTGAGCCGGGAACTGGGGATCAACCCCAAGACGGTGGCGAAATGGCTTAAGCGGGCGACGGTCGATGATCTGAAGACCGGGCCGAAGGCCCCTCATTCCGCGACCCTGACCGAGGCCGAAGAGGCGATGGTCGTCGCGTTCCGGCGACACCTGCCCCGGCGGACAGCGCCTCGATCCCTATACCCGCTCGCAGAAGAACGGGCATGTCAACATCCGCTACGGCAATATGCGAGCGTGCCGCGACTGCGCCCTCAAGCCTCAATGCGCGTCAGGTATACGGCGGACCATCGATCGCTGGGAGGGGGAAGCCGTGCTCGACCGCATGGCCGAGCGGCTCGCCGCCCGACCCGACATTCTCGATCGGCGACGCGAGATGGTCGAGCATCCCTTCGGCACCATCAAACAGTGGATGAACCAGGGGGCATTCCTCATGCGGGGCCTTGCCAACGTCAACGCCGAGTTAAGCCTGACGACGCTCGCCTACAATCTACGCAGGATCATCAACATCCTCGGTGAGGTGGCCCCTTAAATGACCTGACAGGATCTCGCTCTTAGATAAGAGTGAGGCATATGACTGACGGTACGACCAGGCGTTATAACGAAGGCGAGGTCCTCTCCGGTGTTCAGCGCCGGAGGCGATGGACACCGGAGGAGAAGGTGCAGATCGTCGAGGAGACGTATCTGCCCGGGATGAGCGTATCGCTCGTCGCCCGCCGGCACGGCATCAGTGGCAGCCAGGTTTTCACCTGGCGCAGACTGATGAGCCAAGGTGCGCTGACTGCTGCGGCGGCTGGCGAGGAAGTGGTGCCTGCATCCGAGTATCGCGCGCTCGAGGCTCAGGTGCGCGAGCTGCACCGGCTGCTCGGCAAGAAGGCCATGGAGAACGAGCTGCTCCGCGAGGCCGTATCCCGGGCCGCAGGCCCAAAAAAACTGCTGTTGCGTTCGACCTCGTTGCCGGGGGATGGCCTGTGAGCGCGGTGGCACAAGCGCTCGACATCGCCCGCCCGCATTTGTCAGCGATGCGCAACCGACCACCGCCAAGGCCGCGAGGACGACCGCCGCTGCCGGATGCCGAGCTGGTCGCCGAGATCCGCCTGCTCGTCGCCGGCCTGCCAACTTACGGCTATCGCCGCGTCCATGCCCTGCTCCGCCGCCAAGCCCAGAAGACCGGGCGAGCAGCGCCCAACCCCAAGCGCGTCTATCGCGTCATGAAGGTGCACGGGCTGCTGCTTCAGCGGCACGGCGAACGCCGGGAGGAGCGACGCCACGATGGCCGTGTTGCTGTCGAACAGCGCAACACTCGCTGGTGCTCAGACGGACTGGAGATCGCCTGCGACAACGGTGAGAAGGTCCGCGTCGCGTTCGCGCTCGACTGCTGCGATCGCGAAGCAATGGGGCATGTGGCGACGACAGCCGGCATCACCGCCGAGGACGTTCAGGATCTGATGGTCGCCACCGTCGAGCATCGCTACGGCCAGGTAAATCGCGTGCCGCAGCCGATCGAATGGCTGACCGACAACGGCAGCTGCTACACTGCACGCAATACTCGCGCCTTCGCCCGCGACATCGGCCTCGTGCCGCGCACGACACCGGTCAGCAGTCCCCAATCAAACGGCATGGCAGAAGCGTTCGTTCGCACACTCAAGCGCGACTATGTCCGCGTGAGCCCGAGGCCGGATGCCCAAACCGTCATCGAGCAGCTGCCCGGCTGGCTTGCCCATTATAACGAGATGCATCCGCATCGCGCTTTGGGCTATCGATCGCCCCGCGAGTATATCGCGAAAACCCGCGAGGCCCCGTCAGGCATTTAGGGGGCAACAACACTCGGTGTTCCGGCTCTGCTACGCACGATGCGGGCCTGAAAATGGTCCACCTTCAGCCGCTAACGCCACCACATCACGCCATAGGGCCTGATACGGACCACCAGGAACCCTCCCACACCTCCTGCGCCGAAAATCAGCACACTCGGCGCGCCGCGCCCTCCTGCTCGGCCTAAGTTCGATCCGCCCCTGCGTTTTCGGACGGACTGACCTGTTTGTCGTGCAGCGGGAATGATGGGATTTGGAACGAACCCGTCGTTCCTGCCCGGATCGCCAAACATCGGTTTCTGAGAAGAGCCGACATTCGCGCAATCGGCGGTCCTGCGTTCGGGAACGCCTTGGGTTGGTATTCGTGCGTGCGATTGAACATCCGTTTCCGGTGAGCATCAGCTTACCCGCTGTTGACGAGATGGACCCAGTTCTGGACAGTCAAAGCGGCCGGCGCGCGCTTCCTCAAACCGGCGTTTGTTGATCAAAATCGCGTAGTTGGCTGCGAGCCTCCCGTATTGCCGCTGGGCTAGAACAACGCGGCAGCTAGGCACCGTCAGGTTCCGCAGGCTTGGAGAGGTCTATGCAGCAAGTCGGCTGCCATCCCCCAGCGTAGCACGACCTCGCAGATCACTACCGGCACGATCCGGTTAACCCACACAGCCGCCATGTCACACCCCGATGCCAAGCCAAGGGCAGAAGTCGATCATCGTCGCCAGACGGCGGCCGACGAATGTCCAACTCAGGACGCAGCTCCGGACCATCCACTCGCGGTGCGAGGTGAAGCGCCGGTTGCGGGCAGCGCGCAATCCCATTGCGGCAACCGTCAGCCAGGCGAGAGCGAGGGTATATCGATCGCGATATAGAGACTTTCGGATTGTGCGACGCGATCACTCGGAGCACGAAAACCAGGATCGCGGCCATTGAGCCGAGTAGCAGATACGCGCGGCCGGCCCAGCAGTGCCAACGGAAACACCGCCGCGTCCAGCCGATGAACAAAGCTCCGGCACCCTATTCCGATCACCGAATCTTATTCGTTAAAATCGCCTGGAAGTTCGATTGGCATAGAAAACCCACTTTTCACCCTGTCCATGACAACATAGGTTTTAAATCCTTTTATATCGTTGTTTTCGTAAAAGAAATCTCTCGTGAATCCCTCGTAGTCATCCATGCTCTTAGCAGTAATTATGAGGATAAAATCTGCATCCCCGGCGATATAATATCCGCTCATGATCTCAGGAGTGGCGCGGATAAGCTGCTTGAACCGGTCGATGATGGCAGCGCCTTCGCGTTCGAGTGTCACGGAGACGATCATCGAAATCGGGCGGCCTACCGCCTTGGGCGATATGATGGAGACGTCGCTTTCTATGACGCCTTCCTTGCGCAATTGCTTTAATCGCCGCTGAACCGCCGTCGGCGAAAGGTTCGCTATGTCGCTGAGCCGATCCGACGTGAGGCGGCAATCCTTCTGTATCGCCGTCAGAATCTTCGCGTCGATCCGATCAATTTTCATTCATCCCTCACGGTTGGATCCGGCGCGTCGCGGCCAGGCATATTTCATGTTGGGCAATCTTCATTTCGATCGTCGGCCCTGCCCGCAAGAAGGGGTGCCCTGCAGGTCAATTCCAGCACATCGCAATTATGTGACACGCGGGCATGTGTACACTCAAAAACGGCCACTTGATCGTCCACGACGCAGAAAATCTGCAAATCCTTGCCATATTCGCCGAAAATCGGTGCTGTGGAGAGCTAAGTTTGCTGGGACGTGCCTCTCACGGCCGACGGTCAGGGAAGGCCGTTGAATTCAACCAACAGAGCCGGTCAAAAACGGCGGGGTGAAGGCACGGGGAGGGAATTAAGGTCATAAAGGGGACTGCAAGAATGACGACCTACGCGCCGGCCAGCCGATTCCGATCGTTTCAACGTAGCTTGCTGTGGGGCACCGCAGGCGGTCTGGCGCTTTTGCTTGGCCATCCCGCTTGTGCGCAGACGTCCGTCGAGGGCGCGAAGGCAACCAGTGAAAACGCCGACCCCGGCGAAGCGAACGAGGTCGTCGTCACCGGATCGCGCATCGTTCGCGACGGCTACAGCGCGCCGACGCCCGTGACCGTGCTGAGCGGCGCGGAGATCGCCGCGCAGAAGCCGGCGAACATCTCCGATTTCGTCAACACGCTGCCCGCGATCGGCATTGGCAGCACCGCGCAGAACAGTTCGGGGAGCCTCTCCGACGGCACCGCCGGGATCGCATCAATCAATCTCCGCGGCCTGGGCCCGACCCGGACGCTCGTGCTGGTCGACGGCCAGCGCTCGGTCGGCAGCACCGCCAACCAAGTCGTGGACGTCAACACGATCCCGCAGGATCTCGTCGAGCGCGTCGAAGTGGTGACCGGCGGCGCGTCCGCGCAATATGGCTCGGACGCGATCGGCGGCGTCGTCAATTTCATCCTCGATACCAAGTTCAAGGGCGTGAAGCTCTCGGCCGATCAGGGCATCACCACCTTCGGCGACGGCCACAGCTATCGCTTTACCGGCACGGCCGGCCTCTCGTTCCTCGACGATCGCCTGCACGTGCTGCTGAACGGCGAATATTATCACCAGAGCCCGATCGATTCCGTGAACCGGTCCTGGAACAACAAGGGCTTCTTCACGGTCAACAACCCGGCCTACACGGCCGCCAACGGTCAGCCGCAATATCTGGTGACGGCCAATGCCGGGCCCAACGGCTTCACCGCCGGCGGCCTCGTCACCTCGGGTGCGCTCCGGGGCACCTATTTCCTGCCCGACGGCGTGACCCGACAGTTGAATTACGGCGCGGTATCCAGTCCGTGGATGGTAGGCGG
This sequence comes from Sphingomonas sp. AP4-R1, assembly GCF_013113735.1. Lineage (NCBI taxonomy): Bacteria > Pseudomonadati > Pseudomonadota > Alphaproteobacteria > Sphingomonadales > Sphingomonadaceae > Sphingomonas > Sphingomonas sp. AP4-R1. The sequence goes on along the minus strand of NZ_CP053346.1, from coordinate 693,401 downwards.
CGACTGGCAGACCACGCTCGACGGAATCGTGGGCACGCAATCGCTGATGGCCGGCGAAAAGCGGATCAGCCTATTCGATCGGACATCTTTCGACGTTTCGGACAACCTGACCATCTTCGGCCAGTTCTCCTGGAATCGCTATGACGCGCAGAGCTTCTTCGCGCAGCAGCCGAGCACAATCACCATCCAGGCCGACAACGCCTATCTCCAGACGCTCTATCCGCAGGTGGCGGCGAGCATGAGGGCGAACGGCCTGAGCAGCATTCCCGTCGGCGCGTGGAATACCATCCTCGGCGTTCCCGGAAGCGACAACCGGCGCGACGTCTATCGTTACGTCGCCGGCGCGAAGGGCGGTTTCTCGCTCTTCGGGCATGACTGGTCGTGGAACGCTTATTATCAACATGGCGAAACCAAGTCGCGCGACAGCATCGTCAACAACTGGATCATCTCGCGCCTCGCGCTGGCGACGGATGCCGTGCTGGTCACGAGCGGAAATGTCGGATCCTCTGGTCTTGCGCTCGGTAGCATCGCCTGCCGTTCGACGCTTTCCAGTCCCACCAACGGCTGCGTGCCGGTCAATCGGCTTGGGACGGCGCCGCTCTCCGCCGCGGCCAAGGCCTATCTCACGCCGAGCAACCCTTACCGCGGACAGAAATTCCAGCAGGATGTCGCGTCGGTATCGGTCACCGGGCAGTTGTTCGATCTGCCGGGCGGTGCCGCGTCGATCGCGACCGGCGGGGAATGGCGCAAGGAGCGCCTGTCCACCACCTCGCTCGATCCGTTTTATGGATCAGGCTGGGGCCTCGGTAACTACCTTTCGAACAAGGGCGGCTACAGCGTGAAGGAAGGGTTCGTCGAACTCGACCTTCCCGTGCTTCGCGGCGTCGATCTCAGCGCTGCCGGCCGCTACACCGACTATACGACGTCGGGGTCCGTCCAGACGTGGAAACTGGGCGCCACTTATTCGCCGATCCCGGACGTGAAGTTCCGCGGCAATTACAGCCACGATATTCGCGCGCCCAACGTGCAGGAGTTGTTCGTCAGCGCGAATGCCGGCGCCGGATCGGTCACCTTCCCGTCCAATGCGCCGACGCCGGGCGTGATCGCGCTGGTGCAGCCGCGCCTTCCCAATCGCGATCTGAGGCCCGAACGGGCGGCGACCTGGACGGCCGGCGCGGTGCTGACGCCGCGTTTCCTGCCCGGCTTCGCGGTATCCTTCGACTATTACGAAATCAAGATCCGCGATGCGATTGGATCGGTTTCCGCGCAGCAGACGATCGATCTCTGCTATTCGGGCAATACTGCCTTCTGCCAGAGCATCATCTATTCCGGTGCAACGCCGGTGAACATTCTCGTCGTCCCGGTCAATTTCGCGAAGCAGCGCGCCAAGGGCTTCGACATCTCGACAAGCTATCGCCTGCCGCTTTCGACGATTTCGGAAAGCCTGCCGGGCACGTTCAGAATCCAGGCGAATACGACGCATTACATCAAGAACGTGACGGACAACGGCGTCTTCCCGGTGGACGCCGCCGGCGTCAATGGCGGCTTCCCGCTGCTGTCCACGCCGGCCCCTAACGTGAACCCGGCTTGGGTGTATCGCGTCAGCGCTTTCTATGAACTGGACCCGGTGACGATCAACCTCGTCGGGCGCGGCTTCAGCTCGGGTGTGTACGGCAAGGATTATGTCGAGTGCACGTCGAACTGCCCGGCATCTTCGACGCGCTATCGCACGATCAACTACAATCACACGCCCTCCGCTTTCTATCTGGACGGATCGATCAGCGTGAAGGTGCCCGCCGCATCGCATACGCTGACGTTGAGCCTGATCGTGCGGAACATGCTGAATTCGGCGCCGAAGCTTCTCGGCAACGGGCCGACCAGCACCTACATCCTCGCCTATCCGCAAACCAACGAGTCGCTTTACGATACGGTCGGCCGGGTTTTCCGGGTGGCCGCAGGCGTAAAATTCTGATGTGAAAAGAAGCATGTGGGGGCCTGCAGACGGGAGCCCCCACGTTGCCGCCGCAGGTCATTGGGCCTTGCGGGAAAAATCGGGCACGGCGCAGGCGACAAGGAGCGAGAAGACGAATGATGGATGTCGCGAAAGGCCATCACCTGCTCCGGGCAGCTTTCTGCGCCGGCGTCGCCGCCCTTTGTGCCTTTCCCGCCCTGTCGGAGCCGCTGCGCTGCGATCTGGCTTCCTATCACGCGGCGGATGGACTGCGCGCGACGCTTGCCGACGATGTGCTGACGATAAGATGGCAAAGCGAGGCGAACGACCGGCAAGCGCAGATCCGCTTCGCGATCGATGGCGGCATGCCGATCCTCCGTGATATTTCGCTGCAGGCGGTGGACGACCGGTGGCAGACCGTCGTCCGCGATGCGCGACCGGGTTTCTCGATCGTCACGGCGATACGCCGCATCACCAACCAGCAACTCGATCCGCTCAACAAGCTCGGCGTCAAGATCACGCCCGAAGTGATCGAGGAGGCCAAATGGGATGCGTTCTGGGACGCTCCGCTCCAGCTCAGCCCGCCGGGAAGCCCTTCCAATGGCGGACCTTCGTCGCCGCCGCCGGCGGAAGGCATTCTCGGTCAGCCTCCATTGCCGCGCCAGGCGAACGAGATACGCCGCGCGACCCTGCATTTCACGCAGCCGCAGTGCGCTGTGACCTCGGACGGCGCGCGCCTCACCGTCGCTTTTTCCGGTGCCGAACTGGGGCTGTTCCGCGGCCGTCTGCAGTTCACGGTCTTTCGCGGCGCGGGTCTGATCAAGCAGGAGATGGTCGCCAAGACCGACGCGCCCTCGGTCGCCTACAAATATGATGCGGGCCTCTCGGGATTGCCGATCGACGATCGCAGCCAGGTGAAATGGCGGGACGTCAGCGGCGTCTGGACCGGCAACCTTTTGGGCGGCGGCCGCAATGCCGGCCCTGTACCCGTGCAATCGGCCAACCGGCTGATCGCCGGGGAGTTTGCGGGGGGCAGCATAGCCTTGTTCCCGCCCCCGCACACTTTCTTCTGGGCGCGCGAGATGAGCTTCAATCTTGGCTACAGCTGGTATCGCAAGGATGATGAAGGCCGTTTCTCGTTCGGTATCCGCCAGGCCGAGGAAGAAATAGCGCCCGGCTATTCGGGCCGGGGCACGGATGACGATCGCGGCAATTTCGCGCTCTACAGCGCGCCGCCCGGCAGCGAGCAGCACATGATCCTGTTCCTGCTGCCCAGCCTTTCCGCAGGCGATCGCGCCATCGCAGATGCCCTGCAATTCACGCGCGACGATCATTACAAGCCCCTGCCCGGCTATCAGGTGATGCTCGCTCACGATCACGGCTATTTCATCCGCCGCCAGCATCACCTGAATCAGGGTGACGACTGGAAGCCGCTGGATTTCGAAACCATTCGCGCCACGGGCGCCAATATCTTCGCGCCCATCGACGGCGGTGCCGCCGGCACGCGCACCCCGCCGACGCCCGCCGAATATCTCGCCAATCTGGATCGCTTCTACGATCTGGCCGTGCGCAATTCGGATCGCACATTCGCCGTCATGGCGAATACGGAAGTCACCGAAGGCGAGCTTCCGAAGATCGTGCCGATGCTGGGTGGCCATTGGGATCTGCTCATGCCGCACCCGGTGTATTTCACGCAGGGCCGTGCGGAGGCCCAGCCGCTGATCGAAAGCGATGCCAGGCATCCGAAGATCTACCGTCTGGGCAGCGAGCGCGACATCATGGACATGATGCGGGACGAGGGGATGATCGCCTTCATGCCGCATCCCCGATCGAAAGGATCGACGGGCTATCCCGATGCGATCGCCGACACCGATCGCTTCCGCAGCGATCAGTTCCGGGGCATCGGCTGGCGCTGGGGCATGGGCCTCGATCTTTCCGAGCGCCGCCTGTGCGAGAAACGGTGCCAGAAGACCTGGGACGACATGAACAACTGGATGGCCGCCCGGGACGCGCCGCTGAAACACATGGAGGCGATCTCCGAATTCTACGAACAGGGGCCGGGCGACGATATCTATGCCAATAATCCGGTCAGCTATCTCAGGATGGACAAGCTTCCGGCGCCCGGCGACTGGAGTGGGATCGTCGAAACGATGCGTCAGGGCGATTTCTTCGTCACGTCCGGCGAGGTTCTGCTCGATCAGGTCGCGCTCGAGCGGACGGCGAAGGGCGCTTCGATGGTCGCCACGATCCAGTGGACCTTCCCCATGGATTTCGCCGAGATCGTGTGGGGCGACGGGAAGAAGACCGGCCGCGAGATCGTCTCGCTGACCGGCGAGGCTCCCTTCGGTACGAAGCGCCTTTCCATCCCGTTCGATCCGCGCGGGAAGAAGTGGGTGCGCTTCGCCGCCTGGGACACGGCGGGCAACGGCGCGATGGCGCAGCCCGTCCGGCTCGATCGGGCGAAGCGCTAGAGCGGTATCCGCGCGCGGATTGCGTTATCGCGCGGAGGGGATGCCGCTCAGCGGCTTGAGATTTCGGAACGTTACCAATGTCTTGAAGCTTCGGATGACCGGATTGGAATAGAGCAGGTCGCTGATCTGCTGATCGAAGCTCGCCATGTCGCGCGCGACCAGGCGAAGCACGAAATCGTGATCTCCCGTCACATACCAGGCCTCGATGATCTCGGGCACGGCGGCGATCGCACGATGAAAATCGTCGAGGATGCGTTTGCCCTCCCGATCCAGCGTCACGAGCACGATGATGGTGAGCGGCCAGCCCATCGTCGCGGGATCGACGATCGACACATCTCGCCTGATCGCCCCTATGCGGCGAAGCCGCTGAATCCGGCGATAGCAGGCGGGGACCGAAAGGCCCACGCCCTCCGACAATGCGGCAGCGCTGACGCGCGCATCATCCTGCATCATCGCCAGCAGGCGCAGATCGAAAGAATCCAGATCGTCGAGAAGGGCCATAGGCAAACGCGATAGAAATTATCGCGGCGGATGAAAAGACGAGAAAAAACCTCCCTTACCGCAGCTAAGGTGCGTAAATCTTAAAGGCGGGATCAAATGTTGGATACAATCAAGGCGATGGATCGAGCTACGGTCCTCCATCCTTTCACGCATGCCGCCGATTACGCTTGGGGCAAGATTGATCCGGTGGTCGTGGAGACGGGCCAGGGCGCGCGCATCCGCACGGCCGACGGGCAAGAATTGATCGACGGTTTTGGCGGCCTGTATTGTGTGAATGTCGGTTATGGCCGGCGCGAGGTGGCGGATGCGATCTCCCGTCAGGCGCAGCAACTCGCTTATTATCACAGCTATGCTGGCCATACGACGGAGGCCCTGGCGCGCCTGTCCGATCGGCTGATCCGCATGGCGCCCGCCGGCATGAGCAAGGTCTTTTACGGCCTGTCCGGCTCTGACGCGAACGAGACCCAGGCCAAGCTGGTCTGGTATTACAACAATCTCCGCGGAAAGCCGGCCAAGAAGAAGATCATCGCGCGCGAGCGCGGCTATCACGGCAGTTCGGTCATCTCGGGATCGATGACCGGCCTCAGCTTCTATCACGATCTGATGGATCTGCCGCTGCCGATCATCCGCCACGCCGGCGTGCCGCATCATTATTGGGGCGCCGACGATGGTGAGGACGAGCAGGCCTTCTCGGCGCGGCGCGCGGCCGAACTGAACGACCTGATCGAGCGCGAGGGCGCAGACACGGTCGGTGGCTTCATTGCGGAGCCGGTGCTGGGCACAGGCGGCATCATCCCGCCGCCAGCCGGCTATTGGGAGGCGATCCAGGCGGTTCTGCGCCACCACGACGTGCTTCTGATCGCGGACGAGGTGGTCACGGGCTTCGGCCGCGTCGGAGCGCCGTTCGGCAGCGACCTTTACGGCATCACGCCCGATCTGATGACCTGCGCCAAGGGGCTGACCAGCGCCTATGTGCCCATGTCGGCCGTGCTGATCGGCGAGAAAGTGTGGGATGTCGTGCGCGATGGCGCGGCGCAGGCCGGCGCGTTCAGCCACGGCTACACCTATAGCGGCCATCCGCTGGCCGCCGCCGCCGCCAACGCCTGCCTCGATATCGTCGAGCAGGAGGATCTTGCCGGCAATGCGGCGCGCGTCGGCGGCCGGCTCCTCGCCGGGCTTTCGCAGGCGCTGTCGCAGCATGAGATGGTGGGCGAAGTGCGCGGCGTGGGAATGCTCGCCGCCGTCGAATTCGTGGCCGATCGCGCGACGAAGCGCCGCTTCGATGCCGCGCTGAAGGTGGGGGCGAGGCTGTCTGCCGCTGCGCGCGCACGCGGCCTCATCACCCGGGCGATGCCGCATGGCGATATCCTCGGCTTCGCGCCGCCATTGGTGTTGACCGCCGAGGATGCCGATCTGATGGTCGAGATCACGGCCGCCGCCGTCCGCGAGGTCGCCGATCAGTTGACGCGCGAAGGCGCCCTCTAAAGCGTGGCCATCGCCAATCTCGATCGGCTGATTGTCCGCGATCCCGATGACGGGGCCATCGTCGGCGAACTGGCGATCACCCCCTCCTCGCAGATCGAGCAGGCGCTGGAGACCGCAAGCGAGGCCGGACGGCGCACGCCTCCGCCAGCGCATGCCCGCGCGCGGATCCTGGAGACGGTGGCGGGCACGGTCGAGGCCGAGGCCGAGATCTATGCGCGACTGATCGCGACCGAGGGGATCAAAACGATCCGCGAAGCGCGAATGGAAGTGCGGCGCTGCGTCGTCACGCTGCGTCTCGGCGCGGAGGAGGCGCGTCGGATCGGTGGCGGCGTGGTGCCCTTCGATCAGGCCCCCGCCGGAGAGGATCGGCAGGGCTGGTATCAGCTCGTGCCTGCCGGGCCCGTACTGGCGATCACGCCGTTCAACGATCCGCTGAACCTGGTCGCGCACAAGCTCGCGCCGGCCATGGCCCTTGGCGCACCCGTCATCCTGAAGCCGCATCCGCAGACGCCCTTCTCCGCGCTCAGGCTCCATCGGGCATTCCTCGATGCGGGCGCTGAGCCGCAGCGCATGCAGATCGTGATCGGGCACGGCGATGCCGGCGCGGCGATGGTGAAGGACGGCAGGATCCGCGTCGTTTCCTTCACCGGCGGTCGGCAAGCCGGCGCAGCGGTCGCGGCGACGGCGGGGCTTAAGCGGCTGCTGATGGAGCTTGGCGGGGTCGGCGTCGTCGCAGTGGACGAAGGCGTCGATCTCGATGCGGTCGCTGACGCGATCGATTCAGGCGCGTTTTTCGCCGCCGGACAGAATTGCGTCCATGCCCAGCGGATCATCGCCCATCGCGCGGTCGCCACCGGATTGCGGGACCGTCTGGTGGAGCGCGCGGCGAAGCGGTGTACCGGCCCGAAGCTGGACCCCGCCACGGATGTCGGCCCGATCGTCGACGATAGCGCGGCGGATCATGTGATGGCGATGATCGCGGCGGCGCGTGACGGCGGCACGGTGCTGACCGGCGGCACCCGTAGCGGCCGCCACATCGCACCGACCTGGATCGAGCTGGACGCGCCGACGCATTTCCTGGCGTCGGCCGAAATCTTCGGCCCGGTGGCAACGCTGGAGACGGCGGACGGGCGGGACGATTTGCTGGATCGCATCGCCGCCGCGCCCGACGCGATCAACGTCGCGATCTTCACGCCCTCGCTCAACACCGCGCTGGCGGTGCGCGAGCGGGCGCGGGCGGCAGCCGTGATCGTCAACGACAGCACCGATTTCCGGATTGACGCGATGCCGTTCGGTGGCACGGGAGGGGCGGGGCTCGGCCGGGAAGGCGTTGCGGATGCGATTGAGGCGATGGCGGAAAAAAGATTGTTCGTGCTGAGGCGATCGGCATGACGGCGCCGGGCACGATCGCGCGGCATCGCGTGGCGCCGTCCGAACTGGATTGCACGCTGCCCGGCATCCAGCATATCGGGGTCCGCATCGAGGCGGCCGATGGCGAAATCGAGCACCTGCCTGTCTCGATCCTCAACCGGGAAGACGGGCCGTCCCTGCTGATCACGGCCGGCATCCATGGCGACGAATTCGAAGGGCCGGCCGCCCTGCTGGATCTGGTCCGCCGGCTCGAAGCACTGCCGATACGCGGCCGGCTCATCCTCGTGCCGACCGCCAATCCCGCCGCGCTCGCAGCCTCCGCGCGCCGCTCGCCCGTGGACGGGCGGGATCTCAACCGCAGTTTCCGCGCTGGGGCGTCCAGCATTTCGGAAGCGATCGCCGATTTCCTTGTGGCGCATCTGCTGCCGGCGGCGGAAGCCGTGCTCGATCTGCATGCGGCGGGCCGCGCGCTCATCATGCCAAGCGTCATGCTGGATCCCCGGCCGACCGACCGGCAAGGCTTCCGTCGATCGCTCGGCATGGCGCGGGCATTCGGCGCGGATGCCGTGCTTGTGATCGAGCAGGAAGAGACGGGCGCGATGCTCGACGGAGCGGTGATGGCGTCGGGCAAGGCCTTCGTCTGCGCCGAGATCGGGAGCGCGGCGGTGCTGACGCCGAAGAGTGCGGCTCTCGCGGAAGCCGGCGTGGCGCGCGTGCTCGATCATCTCGGCCTCACCGCCGGTCAATCGGATCGGGCGATGTCGCCGCGCGCCCTGCTGGCGATCGGCGAGGACCTGACGGTACGGACGACAGCGAGCGGCTTCCTGCGGCCGCTCGTGGAGATCGGCGCGAAGGTGCGCGCCGGGGATGCGCTCGCCCGCCTGATCGATCTGGCCGGCGCCGCGCCCGACGCGTTCATCCGCGCGGCGCGAACGGGCGTCGTCTACAATATTGCGGGCGGCGGCCCGGTGGAGGCCGGCGCGTTCGTCGCGACGATCGCCGAGGAATTGCCGCCTCTCCCGAACGACGATGCGATCTGGGCGGCGAGCTTCGAGCGCCATCTTCCCCCCTATCAGGAGTGACCATGCCGGATCTTGCCTTCACCCAAGGGGAGTTCGATCGCCGGCTCGCCGCCGTTCGCGCCGACATGGCCGCGCGCGGGATCGATACGATCGCGATCAGCGTGCCGGAAAATATCTATTATCTGTCGGGCTACAGCGCGCACAGCTTCTACAGCCATCAGGTGCTGCTCGTCTCGGTGGCGGAGCACGACCCCTTGCTGATCGTGCGCGCGATGGACGTGCGATGCGCGGTCCATACCAGCTGGCTGCCTGCCGAAAGCCTGATGGGATATGACGACAGCTACGTCGACAATCCCGATCGCCACCCCTGGGCGCTTTTCGCCAGAACGCTGCGGGAGCGCGGCTTCGCCACGGGCCGGATCGGGCTGGAACTGGAAGGCTATTGGCTGTCGCCCAAGGCGGCCGCCGAATTCACGGCGGCGGTGCCGGAGAGCGAGATCGTCGACGCGACCGGGCTGGTCAATTGGGTGCGCACGGTCAAATCCGGGCCGGAACTCGTGCTGATGCGCGAGGCGGGCATGATCGCCGACAAGGCGATGCGCGCGGCCTACGAGGCGATCCGGCCGGGCGTGCGCGAATGCGATGCGATGAGCCATATCGTCGCCGCGCAGATCGCGGGCACCGACACGATCAGCGGCCATTTCCCGTCGGAACCCGTATTTCTCGCCGCCGGCGAGCGGGCCGATGCGCCGCATCTCTACTGGCGCCCCTCGCCTTTCGCCGCGAACGGCAGCGTCAATGTCGAGTTGGGCGGCGTACGCGCCCATTACAATGTCGGCCTGTCGCGGACGATCACGCTCGGCGCGCCTCCCGCGGGGATCGAGCGGCTGATGGATGCCAACCGGGAGGCGCTCGCCACCGGTCTCGATTATGCGGTGGCCGGCGCGCTGGCCGAGGATGTCGAGGCGGCATTCCGCGAGCGATTGGCTCGCTACGGTTACGACAAGCCGTCGCGCGTCGGCTATTCGATCGGCGTGGGCATGGCGCCGACGTGGATCGACCGCACGGTGAGCCTGCGGCCGGGCGACAAGACCATGTTGCGCGAGGGCATGACCCTGCATCTGATGGCTGGTCTCTGGCGCGAGGAGGCGAGCTGCGTGCTCAGCGAGACCTTCATCGTGCGCGATGGTCCGCCGGAGATACTCACCGCGATGCCGCGCGATCTGCACCGGGCGAGCTAGGAGGGCGAAGGGTGCCAATGGAGCCGGCAATGTCATCGTGGCGGGATGCCGATGAAACGGAGTCGCTACCGCGGTTCGGGCGACACCCGCGCGGCGTGTTCCTGCTCTCGCTCGTGGAGTTCTGCGAACGCTTCAGCTTCTATGGCCTTTCCGGTCTGCTGATCCTGTATCTGGTCGCGCCCCTCGGGGCCGGCGGCCTCGGGGTCGAGCGCGCCCATGCGCTCGAGATCGTCGGTGCGTTCGGTGGAGCCACCTTCGGCGCGCCGGCGGTGGGCGGCTGGATCGCCGGGCGCTTCTGGGGCGAGCGGCGCGCGATCGGGCGCGGCGGCGTGCTGATCCTGCTGGGGCACATCCTCCTCGGCCTGCAGCCGCTCATCCCCCAGACGAGCCGGCTGACCGGGCTGATCGCGGCGCTAGGCCTGATCGTCATCGGCACCGGGCTGCTCAAGGCGAGCATCTCCTCGATCATCGGCGGTCTTTACGGCCCCCGCTCCGAGGCGCGGGAGATGGGCTTCGTGATCTTCACGGTCGGTGTCTGGATGGGCTCGCTGCTCGCCGGCCCGATCGTGGGCACGCTGGGCGAGATGGTGAGCTGGCATGTGGGATTCCTCGCGGCGGGTGCGGGCATGGCGGTGGCCCAGGGGCTCTATGCCGTGTTCGCGCGCCGCCTTCTGGGCAGCGTGGGCATGCAGCCGAACTGGAAGGCCGGGGCGAATTGGCGCGGCGCGAGCGGCAACGCCGCCGGCAGTCCCCGCGACGGGCTGCTGCTGATCGCCGTCTTCAGCCTCTTCACGATGATCTACAGCCTGGCCTTCTTCCAGTTCAGCGGATCGCTGAGCCTTTATCTGTCGACGAAGGTCGATCGTTCGATCGGCGGCTTCACCATTCCCGTCACCTGGTTCCTGTCGATCTCGAACCTCGCGTTCATCGTGCTGGCGCCGGCCGCGGCCATTTTGATGGCGGGCAGCGGTCGCCGGGGCTTCGGGGTGCTGGCGAAGCAGGCACTTGGCCTTGTCGCGATCGGGATCGCTTTTGCGGGCTTCCGTCTCTCGATCGGAGTGAGCGAGCATGCGCTGGCGCTCATGCTGTTCGGCTATATCCTGATGGGATTGTCCGACGCATTGATCTGGCCGCCGCAGTTGAACGCCATCACCCTCTTTGCGCCACGTGCCACCAGCATGGTGCTCGGCCTGTTTCTGATGGCGGCCAGCGTCGGGATCTTCTTTACGGGTTTCGTCGCCAATTTGCTATCGCCGTCGGGCGATTTCCGCCAGCTCTTCACCTTGCTTTCGGTGCTGATGCTGCTGTGCGCCGGTCTCATGATGCCCGTCAGAAAGATTCTTTCGCGCCGGTTTGGCGTGGCACTATAGATCCTGCGCACGGCTGCGGTTGGCTTCCTGCCCTAATAATAGGGGCGGTGCCGACGGTCAGCGGGTTAGTTCGTGTCATACAAATGAGGGCTCGGATTTGCGCGGTCGAAAATCCGTGGGCTGTTAATTGAGGCTCGGGGCAAGGACCCACGTGGACGGCCCTCCGTTGGCAAGATTGTTCAGAGGCTCTGCTTCGCGGGCTGGTGCGGCCATGTGTCCGACCTGTTGGTGCGGCGCATGGTGCCGCTGGCCGTAATGCCATTCGCGTGGCTTGGGTCCCGATCAAACTCTCGCACTCGAGGTACCCGGTCATTGTAGGCTCTCCCGATCCGGGGGGTCAACCGGCTTTTTGCATTAGGTGTTCAGTCCCGGCATCTGGTGGATCGGGTTGAGGATGAATCGGTCGGGGTCTGAAGTCCAGACCTTGGCGATGTATTCGTAGGGCGTGAGGCCGCTGAGTGTCTTGAGTCGGCGACCGAAATTGTAGGCAGCGATGAAGTCGGCGAGATGTGTGCGGAGTTTCTCGTGGCTGTCGTAGTGGAAGCGTTTGACGGTCGCCTCCTTGATGGTGCGGTTCATCCGCTCGACCTGTCCGTTGGTCCACGGGTGGTTTGGCTTGGTTAAGCGGTGCTCGATGTCGCTTGCCTCGCAGATCATGTCGAAGCGCATCTGACGCGAGAAGGCGGTGTTCCGTTTGCGCGGCTGGTCAGCAAACTGGACACCGTAGCACATCGGGAAGCGTCGGAACGGGAGCCGGCAATGCCGGGACTGTCAGGAATTTCGTGTGCGGCGAGGCGGTTGAGCATCAGGCCGTCATGGCCCTGATGAAGCGTTCGCCGAAGAGAACGGCAAATTGAGCCTTCGCCATGTTCCACTCGCGCGGCGGCATTTTCCACTCTTTTTCCGATCGGTTCAAGATCAGATAGAGCAGCTTGGTGGCCGCCTCATCATTGGGGAAATGGCCCCGCGCACGAACAGCGCGACAAAGCTTGGAGTTCAAGGCCTCGATGGCGTTGGTAGTGTATACGATCCGCCTGACTTCGTCGGGAAAACCCTTCAGGCCATCGACGACGGCCAGAGTGATATCTTCGACACCGCGGTTGCGCAGTTCGTTCATGACGCGCAGCCAGAACTTGGCGCCTTCATTCTGCTCCCGCCACAAGCCAAGGACCACCTTGGTGCCGTCGGCCATGACGCCCAGGGCAAGGCGCTGCGGAAGGCGGTAGGGCCGTGATCGAGCGAGAGGAGGCGCCTAAGAGCGACACCATGATCGAGCGGATAGCGGGCGCGCTCTGTGGACTCGCCGGCCTGGATCCTGATCAGCCGCTGCCAGATTCCCCGCGCATGATACCAGGCACGCTGCATTACCACTGGGAGGAATATCGCGCGCCGGCTCGAACGGTTATAGCCGCTATGCGCGAGCCCACGGTGGCTATGCTTCGCGCGGCTAGCACTACTTTGGCAGGTTGAAGCAACCGGCTGGAGTCGTCGTTGATTCTCGTGTGTCAGTGTGGGCTGACGGATCAACGGCGATGGTGGTGGACGAAGGCTGGCGGAGCGATCTGGAGCGATGGCTTGAGCCGTTTCTGGCGGGGCTTTCGCATCCAGCGCGGCGGCGGATGTGCCCGCTCTACATCGCCGGTTTGATCGGTCCTGGCGACCGCAAGAGTATGCAGCCGATGGCCGCCCGGACTGGGGATGTCGGCTATGATCATTTCGTTGCTGCCGGCGTGTGGGACAGCGTCCCGCTCGAGGCGGCCTTGTTGAAGGAAGCAGATCGCCTGGTCGGTGATCGGGCTGGTTTTCTCGTCATCGATGACACGGCGTTGCCGAAGAAGGGGCAGCACTCTGTCGGCGTCGCGCCACAATATGCCTCTTCGCTCGGCAAGACCTCCAATTGCCAATCGCTGGTGTCGGTGACGCTCGCCTCGCGCGAGGTGCCGGTGATGGTGGGTTTGCGGCTCTTCCTGCCCGAGAGCTGGACGGGGGATGCCGAGCGCATGATGCGGGCGCGTGTCCCGCTCAATCGACAGAAGGCATTGGCGAAACCCGAGATCGCGATCGAAGAGATCGACCGCGTCATCGCGTCAGGCGTGCGGTTCGGCTGCGTGCTCGCCGACGCGGGATATGAATCGAGCGGCCCTTTCCGCCAGGCTTTGAGCGAGCGCGGCCTGCTCTGGGCAGTAGGGCTTTCGCGACGACAGAACGTCTATCCCGCCGACATCGGCCTGGTCTTCCCGGTCGCCTCAAAGGGCAGGCGCCGCCTGTACCACATGCCCGACCGGCTACCGGTCTCGGCCGAGGTGATACTGTCCGACGAGAAATGGCGGAAGATCAGCTGGCGGCGCGGCACCAAAGGCCGTCTGACTTGCCTCTTTGCAGCTCGTCGCGTCCGTATCGCCGAAGGCCATAAGCACCGGATGCTCGACAACCGCATGCAATGCATGCCCGGTGATGAGGTCTGGCTCGTCGGCGAGCGGAGATCGACTGGAGAGCAGAAATACTACGTGTCGAACCTGCCGGTCGATGCCACGCTCAAGGCGCTCGCCGCCGCGATCAAGGCGCGGTGGATCGGCGAGCAGGCGCATCAGCAGCTCAAGGAGTAAATGGGCCTCGACCACTTCGAGGGCAGATCCTGGACGGGATTACACCGACATGCCTTGATGACGATGATCGCCTACGCCTTCCTCCAATCCCGCCGCCTTATGGCAGCGGGACGGAAAAAAGAGTCGGGGGGGCCGCCGCCACAGCCGAGCATGCCGGCCATCAGGCAGGCGATCCACAATCTCTTCGCCTAGCCGCCGCCATTACGCTGCCCTCACTGTGACAAGCCTCTCACGGACGCCGTCAATCTGAAGGTGCCAAAGTAGTGCTAGTGGCTCTGATCCAGGTACGTTCAACTTTCAAGAGCGCAAGTTGGACTGGCACGCGATGATCGACGCGGCGCTATGGGCGGAAGCTTAACGCGCGCCCAGACCAGCGATCGACGCGTTTCGCGCCGGACGGGAGGAGAAGATGATGTCCGACGATATCGCCGATCGTGCCGCATAGGGTCGCGCCCGCATCGCCCTGATCGAACGGCAGGCATCCAACACTGGACGGAGAAATTTTGGCGTGACATCGGACAGCTTGCGGAAGCTATCGAGTCGGTCTGCACAAGCGTGATGCTGTTGCGGATTATTTAACGAAGTCCGTTTAGGAGACCGCGTGGGCGGCTTTCAGGCAACGCCTTCTATGAGCGGATTATAGACCGGCATTTTTTTACCTAGCATAGCTTAATCCGGTAGACTCATGGAAGGGGTGGGCTTTATGTTCTGATCATCGGAACCGGGAGGGATCTATGGGGCCCAATGATCGCGTGGCCGAAGAGGAGGCGCTCTATTGGCGGCGTCGGCTATCTGAGCATAACGCTCTGGCTAATGCCGCAAGAGATGAAATTACTCGGAAGATCCACTGCTGCTTGGCAGCTCGATGCCGTGAACGCGTCGCCCAATGGGAAACGCGAATGGGGGCCAGTCGGTCGATTGGCTGGCCGCGCAATCCTTAACAAGACAATAGTTGCAATCGTGCTAACAAAAGCAAATTGTATACTGGGTGCTTTTGCGCGGTATTATGGCGGTCCGGCCGGTGTAGACGCCGGAATACCCCGTCGCCCCCACCTCGCGATTGACCAACTGAATGATCGTTAGAATGGTCCTGACCTTGGGGTTATGGCGCGAACAGCCCTAACGGTTCGTCTGGCGCCGCTCCAAGTCACCCTTTCGGCCGCCGAACAGCGCCGCCATAGCAGCCCGCCACTGCGCGCCCGTGAGCGGCGGCCGATCCGTCCGGATAGGAACAGCTCCCTCTCGCCGCCTCGCGCCAGATTTGTGCCCTCAGCGGCGACGAGCCCGGTTTTTCGGTATCGATTTGACGTTCAGGGCATTCAGCCCTCCGGCTGCGGCATCCGATACCCAACATGCCAACTCTTCTGCAGTCAGGTTGTAGCGCTCGCAGGCCTCGTCGGTCGTAAGCAAGCCTCCGTTCACTGCTGCGACGACTTCCGCCTTGAGTCGCCGAATCCACCGGGGCGGGTTCGGCGGGGGAAGATCGGCAAGCGTCAGCTTTTGGCCGAAAGGCCCTATCGTCCAGCCGGAGCCAGCGTCGGCGCGCCTGCCGAACTGAAGGCGATCGGGTTTGGAATCCGGCATAGACAGTGACTATCGGTCGAATGCCAATATCCGGTTAAAGCGCCGAGCGCTGTCAGCTTACCGAAGTGGCTCTTCCCGGATCGCATAGGAGATCGCGAACTCCGTCAGGGCGGGCGGGTGCCGCAGCTTGTTGCGCCACGTGTAAATGCGCGCCGTGGAAATGTCGTGCCGCCGCGCCACAGCCAAAACGCTGGCCCCAGGCGCAAAGGCTTCTGCCAAAATCTGGAGCCGTTCCTCGTCGCTACAACGCCGCCGCCGTTCCGGCCCGGTCATCACCGTGATCTGCCGCATCCACTGCTCCTAAGCGTGCTCTCGAGAGCGTTCTTAAGAGCAGGCCCCACCCCCACGACAAGGCGCGTCTCGCCGGATGGATACATTGGTCCGCAAGGCAGGGACCGATTGGTTTATGCAAGCAGGCGGTAAGATAGAGAGCGGCGAGAGCCCTTTGAACGCCCTTTGTCGCGAACTCAGCGAGGAAATCGAGCTGATGCTATGCAAGGAAGACCCGCGCTACCTTGGTTGCTATTCAGCGCCCGCTGCCAACGAACCGGCCATATTGTCGAAGCCGAAGTTTTCCATGTGCGAACGCGACATGACCCCATTACGCGGTCGGAAATTGAGGAAGCCGTGTGGGTCGATCACGTGACCGCAGCGGTACTGCCTTTGGCACCTTTGATACGCGACCATATCTTGCCGCTGTCCCGCACACTCTGATTTCACCCCTCTATCGGTGTTGGCGGAGAAGCCAAACCCGTCTCGTTCTGTTCCGAATCATACCATCAGGCTCCACAAAAAATGTGGGAACGATTGTGGTTCGGATTTGATCGAGAAAGTGATTTTGCACGTGAAATCAGCACTATAAGCCGATTGACTGGTGACCCCTACGGGAATCGAACCCGTGTTTCAGCCGTGAAAGGGCCGCGTCCTAGACCGCTAGACGAAGGGGCCGTCCGGGTTGGGGGCGCTTAGGCAAGCGGAGGCCATAGGTCAACCGCTCGTCGATCGGTTTGTGTGGTCGGCTCGCTCAATCGGCCCAGGCGGCGTCGTCGAGATGGAGCTCCGCCTTGTTGCCGCCCGACCAGTCGTCGCGCCGGGCGCGGCCGGCCAGCCACAGGCGGCGGTGCGGCCCCGCGCCGAGCAAAGCCTGCCCGAGCGCCGAATCGGCCTGGCGGAAGGCGATCGTCTTGATCGAGCCGCCATCGTCGCCCGCCACGATCGCGCGGACATGGCCGTTGCCGACCACATCGGCCTTGATGATCCGCACCGGGCCCGTGGCGACGCGCGGCGCGGGCCAGCCGGCGCCATAGGGGCCGGCCGCCTCCAGCGCATCGACGAGCGTGCCCGCCACGCCGCGCGCGCTGACCACCGCATCGAACAGCAGGGCGCGATCGTCGCGCGCGCGGGCGACATCGGTGGCGAGGCGATCGTCGAGAAAGTCGGCCAGTGCGTCGATCGCCGCCGAATCGATCGTGAGGCCCGCCGCCATCGCGTGGCCGCCGCCGGCCGCCAGCAACCCCATATCCTTGGCCGCCAGCACCGCCGCGCCGAGATCGACGCCGGAGATGGAGCGGCCCGATCCCTTGCCGGTGGTGCCGTCCAGCGCGATGACGATGGCGGGGCGGCCGAGCTTCTCCTTCAGGCGCCCGGCGACGATGCCGATCACGCCGGGATGCCAGCCCTCGCCCGCGACGACCGCGACGGCACGATTGGCCTGGCTGGCGGCGATCTGCTCGGCTGCCTCGGTCACCATCTGCTCGATCGCGCGGCGCTCGCCGTTGAGGCGGTCCAGTTCGGCGGCGATGGCGGCGGCTTCGTCCGCATCGTCGGTCACCAGCAGGCGCACGCCGAGATCGGACTTGCCGACGCGGCCGCCGGCATTGATGCGCGGGCCGAGCGCGAAGCCGAGATCGGTGGCGGTGGGAGGCTTGGTGAGCCCCGCCGCCTGCGCGAGCGCGACGAGGCCGGTATTGCGCCCCTGCCGCATCACCTTCAGCCCCTGCGACACGAAGGCGCGGTTGAGCCCCTTCAGCGCGGCGACATCGGCTACGGTGCCGAGCGCGACGAGATCGAGCAGGGCGATCAGCGAGGGCTCCGGGCGCTCCGCGAACCAGCCGCGTGCGCGCAGCGTGCGGAGCAGGGCCGCGCCGAGCAGGAAGGCGACGCCGACGGCGGCGAGGTGGCCGTGCGCGGCGCCGTCCGTCTCGTCGAGGCGGTTCGGGTTCACCAAGGCGAGCGCCTGGGGCAGCTCGGCCGTGCATTTGTGATGATCGACGACGATGACGTCGACGCCGACGGCCGCCGCCTGCGCGAGCGCCTCGAACGCCTGCGCGCCGCAATCGACCGTGACGATCAATTGCGCGCCGCCGGCCGCGATCGCGGCGAGCGCGTCTCCGCTCGGGCCATAGCCCTCCAGCAGGCGATCGGGGATGTAGGAGCCGGGATCGAGGCCGAGGCCGCGCAGCAGGCGGATCAGCAGCGCCGAGGAAGTCGCGCCGTCCACATCATAATCGCCGTAGATGGTGACGGGCTGGCGCCCGATCACGGCGGCGGCGAGCCGTTCGGCGGCGACGTCCATGTCGCGGAAGATGGATGGGTCCGGCATGAAACCCCGGATCGTCGGCTCGCGATGCGCGGCGAGCCCGTCACGCGCGACGCCGCGCGACATCAGCAATTGATCGGTGAGGTCGGCGGCCGAGCAATCCGCCTCGCCCGTAAGCCCGCGCCAGCGCCAGGGCTGGCCGAGGATCGAATGGGTAACGGAGAGTGCGGGCATGGACCCTTCTAGCCCAGCCGGTGCCGCGCGGGAATCCCTCGCTGATCCTCCCCCGTCAGGGGGAGGTGGCGCCGCAGGCGACGGAGGGGGAGGTCGGCGACCGGTGCGCTTCCTCCCCCTCCGTCAAGCTTTGCCTGACACCCCCCCCTGGCGGGGGAGGGTGAGCGGGTCAGGCGAACAGGCCTGCGAGGAAATAGGCTCCGGCCGCGATCAGGGCGGCGGCGGGGAGCGTCAGGAACCACGCCACGACGATGTTCGAGGCCACGCCCCAGCGCACCGCCGACATGCGCTTGGCGGCGCCCACGCCGACGATCGCGCCGGTGATGGTGTGCGTGGTGGAGACCGGAATGCCGCCGATATTGGCGAGTGCCAGCGTGATCGCGCCGCCCGTTTCCGCGCAGAAACCCTGACGCGGGGTGAGGCGCGTGATCTTCGAGCCCATCGTGTGGACGATCTTCCAGCCGCCGAAGAGCGTGCCGAGGCCCATCGCCGCCTGGCAGGAGAGGACCACCCACAAGGGAATGAAGAACTCGCCTTCATAGATGTGCTGCGAGAAGAGCAGGACGGTGATGATGCCCATCGTCTTCTGCGCATCGTTGCCGCCGTGGCCGAGCGAATATGCGGCGGCGGAGAGAAGCTGGAGCCGGCGGAAGATCTTGTCCGACTTGGCCGGCGTGAACTTGCGGAAGATCCAGCTGGTGATCAGCACGATCAGCAAGGCGAGCAGCAGGCCGATCATCGGCGACAGGAAGATGGCGGCGACCGTTTTCAGCACGCCCGACCAGACGATCGCGGACACGCCCGCCTTGGAGACGCCCGCGCCGATCAGGCCGCCGACCAGCGCGTGGCTGGACGAGGAGGGGATGCCGAGGCCCCAGGTGATGAGATTCCAGCTGATCGCGCCGACCAGCGCGCCGAAGATCACCTTCGCATCGACGATCTCGGGCGAGATCGTGCCCTTGCCGATCGTGTAGGCGACGGCGTGGCTGAAGACGAGGAAGGCGACGAAATTGAAGAAGGCCGCCCAGAAGACCGCGATCTGGGGGCTGAGCACGCGCGTCGAGACGACGGTGGCGATGGAATTGGCGGCATCGTGCAAGCCGTTCAGGAAATCGAACAGCAGCGCGAGCCCGATCAGGCCGATCAGGAGCGGCAGGGCGAGGGTTTCCATGACCGGCCCTTAAGCGTGATCGATCACGAGACCCTGGATCTCGTTAGCGACATCCTCGAAGCGGTCGACGATCTTTTCCAGATGCGAATAGATTTCGCGCTGGACGATGAATTCGCGCAGATCCGGACCCGTGACGCGCTGATAGAGCTCCTTGAGGCCGGCATCATGGATGTCGTCCGCCGTGCCCTCGATCTCCACGATCCGGGCGGTGAGGTGGAGGATCCGATCCGAATTCTGCGCGATCGAGCGCAGCAAGGGAACCGCCTCGGCCGTCATCCGCGCCGCCTCGACGATGATCCCGGCCATGTCGCGCATGGCGGGCTCGAACTTCGTCAGCTCGAACAGGGTGATCGACTTGCCGGCCTTGTTCATCTGGTCGATCGCGTCGTCCATCACGCTGATCAGGCCGGAAATGGCGGTGCGATCGAACGGGGTGATCAGCGTGCGGCGCACATCGTGCAGCACATCGCGCGTGATCTCGTCCGCCTCATGCTCGCGCGACTGGATGTCGCGAACGAGCGCCGCGATATCACCGTTGCCGTTCACCAGCTTGGCGAGAGAATCGGCGCCGGCGACGAGAATCTTGGAATGATCCTCGAATTGCTCGAAGAATCGTCCACCCTGAGGCATCAAAGCCTGGAACCAGCGCAACATTGCGAACCTTTCCCCGCATTTAGTTCGCGCCCATGACAATATGCGCGCTATCCGTCCAGCCCGCCTTTCGGGCGCGCGAAACCCGCCGATAAGACGTTTAAGTTCCGGTTCTGTTACAGCGTCCCTGGCGCTCGCGAGATCGAACCAGCGCGCCTCGCGTTCGGCTTTTTCGGGCCAATCCGCCAATTGTTCGACCACGGCGAGCGGATAGAGCGCGACGCGGGCGGGCCGGAGCGAGCCGTCGCGCCGGCGCTTGTCATATCGGAAATGGCCGAGCGGGGCGGGGCAGGTGATGCCGACGATGCCGGCCTCCTCATAGGCCTCCTGCGCGGCGGCCTCGTGCGCGGAAAGCCCGCGGATCGGATTGCCCTTGGGCACGACCCAGCGCCTGGTTTCGCGCGAGGTGATCAACAGCACGCTCAGTTCCCCGGATTCCTCGACCCGGTAGGGTAATGCGGCGACCTGGCGGATGGCTTTCTCCTCGTGGCGGGGGGCTTACCGTTTAACGACCCTTTTGTGAATGGTTCCGGACCTATTCCCGCAGCATCTCCAGCAGGCGCGTCATGAAGGCCGCGCCGCGCTCCATCTGGGCGATCTCGACATATTCGTTCGGCTGGTGTGCCTGCTCGATCGAACCGGGGCCGCAGATGACGGTGGCGAAGCCCGCGCCCTGGAACTGCCCCGCCTCGGCCGCGTAGGAGACGACGCGCGCGGGGCCGTTGTCGCCCGCCAGTCGCCGTGCGATCCGCTCCGCCGCGCTGTCCGGCACGGGCGCGAAGGAGGGGGTGGTGGAGCGACGGACCACCACGACGCCCGTCTCCGGAAAGCGGGCCTTCATCTCGGCGTCGAGTTGCCGGGCGGCTTCGAGGAAGGGCGCCACGATCGTGTCGGGATCCTGCCCCGGCGGGCAGCGCAGATCGAACACGAAGCGACACTGGCGCGCGAGGATGTTCACGGCCGTGCCGCCGGCGATCTCGCCGATCGTGAGCGTGGCATGCGGCGGGCGGAAGGGCGAGGCGGGATCGGCCTCGCCTACCAGCCGCTCCGCGATCGTGGCGAGGCGGCTCATCAGGCCGATCGCGGCCATGTTCGCGGAAAGGCCCAGATGCGTGAGGCTGGAATGCGCCTCATGGCCGGTGACGGTGACCGTCCAGGTGGAGATGCTCTTGTGGCCGCTCACCACCTCCATGTTGGTCGGCTCGCCCACGATCACGGCGGCGGGGGCGGGAAGCTCCTTCGCGATGCGGGCGATCATCGAGGGTGCGCCGAGGCAGCCGACCTCCTCGTCATAGGAAAAGGCCAAATGGATCGGGCGCGGCAGAGCGGGCCCGGCGCCGGCGGCCTTGGCGGCGGCGAGCGCGAGCGCCACGAAGCCCTTCATGTCGCAGGTGCCGCGCCCGTAAAGGCGGCCGTCCCGCTCGGTGATCGAGAAGGGATCGCTGGTCCAGGGCTGGCCGTCGACGGGGACGACATCGGTGTGGCCGGAGAGGACGACGCCGCCGGGCACCGCAGGTCCGATCGTGGCGTAGAGATTGGCCTTGGCGCCATCCTCATTGGCGACGCGGGTGGCGGTGACGCCGATCGTCGCCAGCTCGGCCTCGACATAGTCGATGAGCGCGAGGTTGGAGAGGCGCGAGGTGGTGTCGAACGCCACCAGCCGGGCGAGCTGGCGAAGCGCCTCGGCAAAGAGCGCGTCGGGCGATGCGGGATCGGTCATCGGGCGAGGATAGGACGGGCGGGGCGGGGACGCAAAAAGTCCCCCGTTCCGATCTCCAGCCCCCATTTCCGTCTGCACTGAGCTTGTCGAAGGGCCGTTCTTTTCTTTCTGGTGCCGGCAGAAAGAAGCAGGACGGTGCTTCGACAAGCTCAGCACGAACGGGTTTGCTGGAAGTACTGGAATCTCGACAGGTTCAGGGCCTGTTTCCCCGAAACGCGTTGCTCCTGATCGCAGGAGGGCTATGCCAGGGACATGAACGGAGCGGAGGATGCGCGCCCCTGGACGGGAGGCTGGACGGTCATCGCCCGAATCGGCGATCGACGGATCGCCTTTCCGGCCGCCGAGGTCCGCTCGATCCTGCCGATCCCGCCGCTCTGGCGCCCGCCGACCGCGCCGCGCCCGGTCTTCGGTTTCCTGCCGCTGGATGGCGCGGTGTTGCCGGTGCTGAACGGCGGCGTGCTGCTGGGCGTGCCGACCCCCGAGCATGCGGGCCTCTACGCGCATATCCTGATCCTGCCGCAGCTGGGCGAGGCCGGGGCGGGCCTGCTGGTGGACCGTGCGGAGGAGGCGATCGTGGTTCCGGAGGAGGCGATTCTGCCGCTCGATCCGGCCGATACGCTCAACAGCTGCGCGATCGCGCTGGCCGAGACGGACGAAGGGCGCGTGCATGTGCTGTCGGCCGCGCGGCTGCTGGCGGCGGCCGAGCGGGAGGCGCTGGCGGCGCTGGGGGCCGAGGCGGCGCGGCGGCTGGGCGAATGGCGGGTGCCGGCATGAGCCACGCGCGCCGCACCCTCGCCCCCGTCGACGATCCGGCCTTCGCCGCGATCAAGGCGTTGATCGTCACCGAGACCGGGCATCATTATTACGAGGACAAGGACGGCCAGCTCGCCGAGAAGATCGGCAGGCGCATGGCCGCGATCGGCATCGCCGATCCGGGGCTCTATCTGGAGCGGTTGCGCGATCCGGCGATGGGGCCGCGCGAATGGCGTCAGCTGGAAAGCGAGCTGACGATCAAGGAGACGTTCTTCTTCCGCTTCGCCGAGCAGTTCGCGGCGCTGAGGGCGCATATCCTGCCCGCGATGATCGCGCGCCACGCCGAGGATCGCCACCTGCGCATCTGGAGCGCGGGCTGCTCGACGGGCGCCGAACCCTATTCGCTGGCGGTGCTGATCCACGATCTGCTGGGCGAGAAGGTGGGCGACTGGAGCGTCTCGATCCTGGGCACCGACCTGGACGAGGGTGCGCTCGCCGATGCGCGCGCCGCGCTTTATGGCGGCTGGGCGCTGCGCGCGGTGGAGCCCGCGGAGCGCGCGCGGCTGTTCCAGCCCGAGAAGGATCGCTGGCGGCTGAAGGCGGCCTATCGCGGCATGGTGCGGTTCGAGCGGCAGAATCTGCTCGACCTGCTGGATCCGGCGCCCGCGATCGGGCGCAACAATTATGATCTGATCCTCTGCCGCAATCTGCTGATCTATTTCCGGCCCGACGTGGGCGTGCGGCTCGTCTCGGCGCTGGGCGCGCGGCTGGCGACGCACGGCAAGCTGCTGCTGGGCCATGCGGAGACGGGGCTGGCGGCGGAGAGCGATCTGGCGCCGGTCGAGCTGGACGGGATCGTGGCCTATGTGCGCGACGATGCCCGGCCGGCGGGCGAGGCGGAGGGGCCGGGCGCGCCCGAGCCTGCGCCTCCGCCCCGGCCGCGCCCGCCTTTGCCGCCGCGTCGTGCGCCGCGCACCGTTCCCCGGCGACTGCCCGCCACTCCCCCGCCGTCCCGCCCGCCCGAGCCCGCCCCTTCCTCGCTGGACGAGGTGCGCCTGCTGCTGGGGCAGGGCGAAACGCAGAAAGCGCGCCTGGCGATCGGGGCGCTGAAGGGAGAGCGGGGGAGCGATCCGGTGCTGTTCTATCTCGACGGGCTGGGGGCGCTGGCCGAGCAGGATCATGCCGGTGCCGAGAAAGCGTTGCGAGGGGCGCTGTATCTCGATCAGGGCTTCGTGATGGCGCATTATCTGCTGGGGCGGCATCTGCTGCGCGAAGGTCGGGAGCAGGAGGGGCGCCGGGCGCTGGGCAATGCGGCCGAGGCGGTGGCGACGACGGACCCTTACGCGCCCGTGCCCGAGGGGGAAGGATTGACCGCGGCCGATTTGCGACAGGCGATCCGCCACTGGCTCTCCGGTGCCGGGGGCACCGGCGCATGAGCGGGATCGTGACGGCCGCCGACATCGTGCTGGATACGGACGGGCTGGATCCCACGCGCGCGGCCCGGCTGCTCGCGCGGCGGGCCGCGCAATTGCGCGCCGACCGCGCCCCGGTCGAGTCCGGCCTTGCCGTGATGGTGTGGATGGTCGGGCCGGAGCGGTTCGCCTTGCCGCTGCTCGACATCGCATCGGTGATGGCGGCGGGCCGGACGACGCCGGTGCCCGGTGCCCCCGAAACGCTGATTGGCCTCGCCTCCCGGCGCGGGCGGCTGATCAACGTGGTCGATCCCGCGGCGGCACTGGGGCTGGCGCGGCCGCGACGGGACGGGGAGGGGCATCTGCTCCTGCTGCGCGGCACCAGTCCGAAGCTCGCGCTCCGCGTCGATCGGGCCGAGGGCGTGATGATGCTGGCGCAGGATGAAAGCGAGCCGGGCGAGGATCTCACCCGGCAGGCGATGCTGGCCGATGGCGAACGGCTGTTGCTGGTGAACAGAAGACTGCTCGTGGAGGCGCTGGGCCTCGCGGGCCAGCAGAGAGGGTTTTGAACGTGTCGGTTTCCAATCGGATCATGCTGGGGTTCGCGGTGGTCACCGCGCTGCTGATCGCGCTCGGCTTCTATGCCGTCGATCAGGTGGGCCAGGTGCGCGCGACGCTGGATGCGGTGGTGAAGCGCGACATGGGCACGCTGGACCGGCTGGACGCCGTCCAGTCCGCGCTGACGCGGATGGTCGAGCTGCGGACGGCGGCGGTGCGCAGGCTCGCGATCGGGCAGGCGCCGGGCGAGGTGGACCCGAGCGACAACTGGCGCAAATCGGTGCAGGATGCCCAGGACGGGGTCGCAACACTGCGTCGCGATGTGGACGGCTATATCGCCATTCCCATCTCCGCCGATCGCACGCGGCTGTGGACGCAGATGGCGGGGCAGCTGGATGCGGCGGCGAACGCGCTGACCGTGCTGCGGAGCGATGTGGAGAGCCAGTTCGTGGCGATCACGAGCGGCAATCGCGAGGCGATGCTGGCGCAGGAGCCGGCTGTGCTGGCCGATCGCGCCCGCGTGGTGGCGATCGTTACGGCCATGCGGGACACGCTGAAGCAGATCGATGCCGCCGGGCTGGCGGAAGGCACGCGCGTCTATGAGGCGAGCCGCGTTTCCGTGCTGCTGTGGGTGCTGGCCGCCGTGGTGGTGAGCATCGGGGTAACCTGGGCCATCCGCCGCTCCGTGATCGGGCCGCTGTCCGGCTTCATGGCGTTCAGCGAGCAGGTGGGCGAGGGTGATCTCACGCACACCGCGACCACCGGCAGCGATGAGATCGGCCGGCTGGGCCATCAGCTCAACCAGATGGTGGAAGGGCTGCGCGGCCTTGCGCGGCAGAGCCGGGGCGCGACCGTGGACCTGAACGCCGCCGCCAACGAGATCCGCGCCTCGACCCAGCAGCAGGCGGCGAGCGTGGAGGAGCAGCTGGCCGCGATCCAGGAGACGGCGGCGACCGTCGACGAGATCACCCATTCGGGCACGCAGATCACGCGCCGCGCGCAGACCGTGATCGCGGCCGCGCTGGAAACGGCGCAGACGACCGAGGCGGGCATCGTCGCGATCGAGGGTACGGTGCAGGCGATGGACCTGATCCGCGAGCAGACCGAGACGGTGGCGCAGAACATCGTCTCGCTCTCCGAGAAGACGGCTGCGATCGGCGACATCATCTCGACCGTGAACGACATTTCCGAGCGCGCGCACCTGCTGGCGCTGAACGCCGCGATCGAGGCGGCGGCGGCGGGCGAGCAGGGCCGCAGCTTCGCGATCGTCGCGTCCGAGCTGAAGACGCTGGCCGATCAGGCGAAGGATTCGACGCGGCAGGTGCGCAGTCTGCTGGGCGAGATCCAGCGCGGCATCAACGGATCGGTGATGCTGACCGAGGAAGGCGTGAAGCGCGTGGCCGCCGGCAAGGAGAAGACGGACACCGCGCAATCGACGATCGAGGAGATGTCGGCGCGGATCCAGGAAAGCGTGCAGACCTTCCAGCAGATCGTGGCCTCCACCAACCAGCAGCAGATCGGCATCGAACAGGTGACGCTGGCGCTGCAGAATATCCGGCAGGCCAGCCAGCAGACGGCCTCCTCCACGCGCCAGCTGGATCAGGCGGCGGGCGACCTCGCCAATCTGGCGCAGACCCTGGTGGGCCTCACCGAGCGCTATCGGGTCTGATCGCGTGGAGGAGCTTCGCCAGCAGCTGGCGCGCGTGTTCGCGGCCGAGCTTGCCGAGCATGTCGCGGTGCTGCGTGCGGGCCTCGCGCTGGCGGAGGCGGGCGGGGCGCCGGACCTGCGCGATCTGTTTCGCCGCGCGCACAGCCTGAAGGGCGCGGCGCGCGCGGCCGACCAGCCCGAAATTGAGGATCTGGCGCACACGCTGGAAGGGCTGCTGGAACAGGCCGAGGCGCAGGGGCAGTTCGGCCCGGCCATGCTCGCGGATTCGCGCGGGCTGATCGACGCGATCGAGGATGCGGGCGATCCGGGTGACGCGGTGGCGCCCGAAGCGGGGCCGACGGCGGTGGCCGAGGAGGCGGGCGACGAGATGATCCGCATCTCGTCCCGCCATCTGGAGGAATTGACGGGATCGCTGCGCTCGCTGCGCGAGGAACTGGATTTCCGCGCGACGATCGCGAGCAATCTGCGCGCCACGCGCGACGAACTGGACGGGATACGCCGCGCCAGCACCGTGCCGGGCACGACCATGGCGGAGATCAGCGCGCGCCTCGCCCGGCTGCATTTCGCGATGCTGCAGCTCGCCTCGCACCGGATCGAGGCGGACGATCGGGTCAATCGCGCGGCCTCGATCGTGGAAGCCGATGCCCAGCGCCTGCTGCTGACGCCGGCCGCCGCGCTCGCGACAGGGCTGGAGCGGCTGGCACGGGAACTGGCGCAGGAAGCGGGCAAGCAGGCGCGGCTGACCGTGGAGGAGGATGGCGCCGAGGCGGATCGGCGGCTGATCCAGCGGCTGCGCGATCCGCTGATGCAGATCGTCCGCAACGCGATCGGTCATGGGATCGAGAGGCCCGCCGCGCGCCTCGCCAAGGGCAAGGCCGAGGAAGGCGCGATCCGGCTTTCGATCCGCGCGAGCCGGGGCGGGCTGGTGGTGGCGGTCGAGGATGACGGCGCCGGGCCCGATCCGGCCGCGATCCGCAAGGCGGCGGCGCGGCGCGGACTGCTGCCGCCCGAGCCCAGCGCGGGCGAGGCGGCGCTCTTCGCCCTGCTGTTCGAACATGGCGTGTCGACCTCCGAGGAGGCGGACCATCTCTCCGGCCGGGGCGTGGGGCTGGCGGTGGTGGCGGATGCGGTGCGGCGGCTGAATGGATCGGTGCGCCTGACGCGCGGCGCGCAGGGCGGCACCCGGATCGAGATGGCCGTGCCGCTGACGATCACGCGGCGCGCGGTGCTGCTGATCGAGGCGGGCGGGCAGCGTTTCGCGCTCCCCACCAACGCCGTCTCGCGCCTGATGCGGCTGGATCCGGCGGCGGCGCTCTCGCTGGAGGGCCGGCCGGCCTACGAGACGGAGGTGGCGGGCGTGCGCCGCGCCGTGCCGATCGTGGCGCTGGCGAGCCTGCTCGGGCTGGAGACGGCGCCCGGGCCGGCGCAGGCGACCGCGCTGCTGATCGAGCGGGACGGAGCGGCGGTCTTCCTCGTCGTCGATGCGCTCAGCGACGTGCGGCCGCTCGCCTTCGGCGATCCCACCGACGTCGCGGTCGACATGCCGCTGGTGCTGGGCACGGCCACCGATGCCGCGGGCGAGGTGGTGCTGGTGCTGTCGATCGACGCGCTGCTCGGGCGGATGCTGGGCCGTGCCGGGGAGGCGGCGGCGACGTCCCTGTTCGCGGTGCCGGAGCGGCAGCGGACGATCCTGGTGGTCGACGATTCGATCACGACGCGCACGCTGGAGCGCGGCATTCTCGAAAGCCACGGCTATCGCGTCTTGCTGTCGGTGGACGGGATCGATGCGCTCGGGCGGCTGCGCGCGCCGGGGGCGGAGATCGATCTGGTGGTGGCGGATGTCGAGATGCCGCGCATGGACGGCTTCACGTTACTCGCGGCGATCCGGAACGATCGGGCCCTGGCCGGCATTCCTGTCGTCATGATGACTTCGCGTGATGCTCCCGACGATATCCAGCGGGGCCTCGATCTCGGCGCCGATGCCTATGTGACCAAGCAGAGTTTCGAGCAGGGCGAATTGCTTGCGACCGTCCGGCGCCTGACCTGAGGTGCCCGTGTCGCACAGCGAAACGCCGATACGGGTGATGATCGTCGAGGACTCGCCCGTGGTCCGCGCGTTGCTGACGCATATCATCGGCGAATCGAGCCATCTGACGGTGGCGGCGGCGGTGGGCAGCGCGGAAGAGGCGCTGGCGGCGCTCCCGTCCGTGCGGCCGGACATCATCTCGATGGACATCCGCCTGCCCGGCATGGACGGGCTGGAGGCGACGCGGCGGATCATGGCCGAGCAGCCGACGCCGATCGTGGTGATCTCCGCCAGCATCGAGAAGGAATCGCTCGGGCCGACGATGGAGGCGCTCAGCAGCGGCGCGCTCTCGGTGGTGGAGAAGCCGGTGGGCATCAGCCATGCCGATTATGCGGGCATCGCCGAGGAAATCCGCACGCAGCTCCGCATCATGGCCGAGGTGCCGGTGGTGCGGCGCCGCCTGCGCGGCGCACCGCACCGTGCGGGCCGCGCCGGCCGGCCGACGGTGGCGCCCAAGCTGATCGCCTGCGCGGCCTCCACCGGGGGGCCGCAGGCGCTGGCGAGCCTGTTCGCCGCGCTGCCGCCCTCGATCGACGTGCCGGTGCTGCTCGTCCAGCATATGGGCGTGCCCTTCATGCCGGGCTTCGCGCGCTGGCTGGACAGCGTGCTGCCGTGGCGCGTGGCGATCGCCGAGGCGGGGATGACGCCCGCGCCGGGCACGATCCTGGTGGCGCCCGGCGACCAGCATCTGCGGATCGACCGGACGGGCCGCGTCTCGATCGATCGCGAGCCGCCGGTACGCGGCCAGCGCCCGGCCGCGACCACGCTGCTGGAGTCGGTGGCGGCGCATGCGGGCGCGGCGGCGATCGGCGTGGTGTTGACCGGCATGGGCGAGGATGGCGCGCCGGGCGTGCGCGCGATGCTGGCGGCGGGGGCGCGGGTGTTTGCCGAGCATCGCTCCAGCGCGATCGTCTATGGCATGCCCGCCGCCGCCGTGCGCGAGGGCGCGGTGGCCGTGCCGCTGGACGAGATGGCGGACACGATCCTGCAGGCCGTGGGCCGGACCGGAGCGGTCGCATGAGCGCGGGAGGGCATCCGGATACGCCGCCGCGCGTGCTGATCGTCGAGGATTCGGACACGCAGGCGCTCCAGCTGCAACTGCTGCTGGAGAAGGAAGGCTATGCCACCGAGCGCGTCGCCTCGGCCGAGGCGGCGCTGGACCGGATGGCGACGGCCCAGCCCGATCTGCTGGTGGTGGATTATCATCTGCCCGGCATGAATGGCGACGAACTGGTCCGCATGGTCCGGCTCAACAGCCAGAGCCGGGCGCTGCCGGTGCTGATGCTGACGGGCGGCGCCTCGCGCGATCTGGAGCGGCATGGGCTGGACAGCGGCGCCAGCGCCTATGTGCCCAAATCCGCCGACCGGGCGCTGCTGCTCGGCCGGCTGCGCGCGCTGCTGCGCCAGCGGCGGCCGGAGAGCGGCGGCGTCGCGGGCTTCCGCCGGGCGAAGCTGCTGCTGGTTTCGGGCGCGGGCGATCTCGATCCGTTTCGCGAGATGCTCACCGGCGAGGGCTATGAGCTCCGCAGCATGCCCGATCCCGCCGCCTGCATGGCCGCCATCGCGGAGGAGCCGATCGATTGCGCGATCGTGGATGTCGACGGCGACGCCTTTGACGGTTTCGCCTTGTGCCGCGATCTGGCCGACAAGCGCGCGGCGGGATTCGAGATCGTCGCGCTCGGCCACCCCAAGGCGGGCGGCGATCTCGCGCTGCAGGGCTTTGCGGCGGGCGCGGACGACGTGCTGGCCAAGACCGAGGAGCAGGAGACGCTGGCCGCGCGCGTGCGCGCCGTCGTCCGCCGCAAGTTCGCGCGGGACGAGGAGGTGCGCCACGCCGAGCATGAGCGGCAGCGCGAAACCGCCATCGCCACCGCCCAGGCCGAGGCGGCGGGCGCGGAGGCGCTGTCGGTGGCCAATCGCGAACTGGCGGATGCCAATGCGCGGCTTTCCGAAACGCAGGCGCAGCTGGTGCAGGCCGCGAAGATGGCGTCGCTGGGCGAGCTGGTCGCGGGCATCGCGCACGAGATCAACAATCCGCTGGCCTTCATCCTCGCGCATCAGGCGACGGTGCAGCGGCTGATCGGGGAGATACGGACGCAGACCACGGGCGGCGCGGAGGCGAAGCTGGATCGCGCGATCGATCGGCTGGGATCGATGCAGCAGGGCCTTTCGCGCATCCAGCAACTGGTGGTGAAGCTGCGCCGCTTCTCGCGACTGGACGAAGGCGACCGGGTGGCGACCGACATTCCGGAATCGATCGATGCCGTCGTCACCCTGCTCGCGCCGAAACTGCCCGATGCGATTGTGGTCGAGCGGCGCTATGATGCGCCGGCGACGCTCGTCTGTTCGGCCGCGCTGATCAACCAGGTGGTGATGAACATCCTTTCCAACGCTGCCGACGTGCTGCCCGAAGGCGGGCGGATCGCCATCGCCACGCGCGTGGCGGGCGACCGCTACGAGATCGTGATCGGGGATAGCGGCCCCGGCGTGCCGGAGGAGGCGCGCACGCGCATCTTCGAGCCTTTCTACACCACCAAGGATATCGGCGTGGGCACGGGGCTGGGCCTCGCCATCGCTTATGGCGTGGTGCGCTCGCACGGGGGCGAGGTGCGGATCGGCGCCAGCCCGCTGGGCGGGGCGGAGTTCGTCGTGTCCGTGCCGATGGCGGCCGCCGCCGCATGAGTGCCACGCCCCCCGAACGGCCCACCGTGCTGCTGGTGGATGACGAAGCCGAGATCCTCGTGGCGTTCGAGGATCTGCTGGACGAGGACTATCGCGTCCTGACGACGACTTCGCCGGCGCGCGCGCTGGAGATATTGGCGGCCGAGCCCGACGTGTCCGTGATCGTCTCCGACCAGCGCATGCCGGAGATGCCGGGCCATGTGTTCCTGTCGCGCGCGCGGGAGATCAGCGCGGCCGAGACTTTGCTGCTGACCGGCTATGCCGATATCGAGGCGGTGATCGCGGCGGTGAATGACGGCCGCATCGGCGGCTATGCCCACAAGCCCTGGGAGCCGGAGGCGCTGCGCGCGATGATCGCGCGCGCGGCCGAGCGCACCCGGCTACGGCGCGAGCTGTCGTTCGAGCAGGCGTTGTTCGCGGCTCTGGTGGAGCGGTCGCCCGATCTGGTGGGCGTGATCGACGGCGAAGGCCGGGTGGTGCGCGGCAATGCGGAGGTCATGACGCCCGAGGGGCAGGCGCAGGACCGCGCGGTGATGGCCAGCGGCGAAGTGGGCGACGAGGAATTGCGCGAGATCGGCGCGGACGGCCAGCCGCTCTACCGTCGCGTGCGCCGCTTCCCGCTGGAGATCGACGGCGGCGCCTATCTGCTCAAGGTGATCTCCGACGAGAGCGAGCAGAGGCGGCTGCAGCTGCGCCTCCAGCAATCCGAGAAATTGCAGGCGCTGGGGACCCTCGCCGGCGGCATCGCGCATGATTTCAACAATTTGCTGACGGCGGTGAACGGCAATCTGGAGCTGGCCGCCGCGCGCGCCGAGGATCCGCGCCTCGTCCGCTATATCGACAGCGCGTCCGAGGCGGCACGGCGCGGCGCGGGGCTGACCAAGCGCCTGCTGAGCTTCAGCCGGCAGGGCGAGATGACGGTGGAGACGGCCGATCCCAATGCGATCGTGCTGGGGATGCGCGATCTGATCCTGCGGACGACCGAGCTGAAGGAGGTCGTCTTCGATCTCGCGCCCGATATCTGGCCGGTCCATGCCGATCCCGAGCAGCTGGAGCTCGCCATCCTCAATCTGGCGATCAACGCGCGCGATGCGATGCCGGGCGGCGGGCAGGTGCGGATCGCGACGCGCAATGCCGTGGTGGCCGCGGGCGATGCCGATCTGCGCGCGGGCGATTATGCGACGATCGCGCTGATCGACAGCGGCGAGGGCATGACGGCCGAGGTGGCGGCGCGCGTGTTCGAGCCTTTCTTCACCACCAAGGAGCGCGGGCGCGGCACCGGCCTGGGCCTGCCGATGGTGCATGCGATGGCGGTGAATGCGGGCGGACGCGTGACGCTGGAGACCGAGATCGGGCAGGGTACGACCGTCACGATCTGGCTGCCGCGTTCGGCCGGCGAGCTGGCCCCCGCCGCCGGTGCGTCGGAAAATCCGGATGCGTGCCGCGCCTTGCGCGTGCTGCTGGCGGAGGATGACGCGGCGGTGCGCGCCGTATCGGAGGAGTATCTGCGCGCGCTGGGGCATGAGGTGGTCTCCGTGTCCGGGGGCGCGGCGGCGCTGGCGCTGTTCGCGGCCGAACCGTTCGATCTGGTGATGACCGATTTCGCGATGCCCGGACTATCCGGCGCGGAAATCGCGGAGGCGATCGAGCGGGCGCGACCGGGAACGCCGGTGCTGATCGTGACGGGCTTTGCCGATACGATCGCACTGCCGCCGCATGTCGGATCGTTGCGGAAACCCTTCACGCAGAGCGAGCTGGATGCGGCGCTGTGTGCCTGCAAGACGATCACCGGCGAGGCCCGTTAAGAATCTTTTCGGGCCCCAAGCTAAAGCATCTGGAAGCGCCGGGGGGGCGAACCTATCTCCTCTTCACGGCAGCAGGCTTCCCTCCCTAGGGCCTGCCAGCCGGCTCGGCGGCTCCCCCTTCCGCCGACGACAATGGGCCCGGCTCGCTTCCCCCTCGAGCCGGGCCTTTTTGCGTTTTGTTTGCGCCTTTCGGCGCCCGAAATGCGATCTTCCTCGCATTGCGCCAGCGAACCCGATTGGGTTGCCGAATCGTGTCTCAATCGTATCGGCAGTTTCGTTCATCCCGGAAATATTTGCGACATCCGGGCGAGACGTTGCCGGCGCACCTCCACGGCCATGGAGGCAGCGACGATGGCGACGGCATTCAAGATGGAACCGCATATCTGTGCGAACGGCCAGCACCGGCCGAAGCGCGTACCCGTCCGCAACAATATGAGCGGGACGATCCAGACCACCTGTCGCGATTGCGGCTGCCTGCTCGTCCGCACGCAGGCGACGCGGCGCTGGTTCTATTCGGGGCCCTTGGCCTGAGCTGCTGACAACCCCCGTTTGGTTCGAGCTTGTCGAGAACCATTCAGGTCGCGATCCGCATCCCGGTTTCTCGACTTCGCTCGAAGCCTAGCCGGTTCTCGATAAGCTCGAACCAAACGGATGGATAAAGGGCGGCAGCCAGCCAGCGCCGGCTGCCGCTCCGTTTATTCCGCCGACCAGTGGATATCGATCGCCTGCTCGGCTTCGGCCAGCACGCGGCCGATCGGGAGGCGCGAGCCGGCGCCTTGCTCGATCGCCTGTTCCAGCACGTCGCGCTTCTTCTGGCCGGTCAGCGCGATCATGATCGCGCGGGCGGAGAGAATCGCCGCCTTCGTCATCGTCACGCGCGCATAGGGCGCGTCCTTCGGCAGGGGCTCCGGCATCACGCCGATCGCGCGGCGCGCCTTGGGCGCATCCAGCGCCGCATCATAATCCGGGCCGGGGAAGATCGAGGCGGTGTGCCCGTCCTCGCCCATGCCCAGCAGCACCAGATCGGGCGGCCAGGGCAGATCCTGCAGGCGCGCGTCGGCGGCGGCTCCAGCCTGCTTGTAATCCTTGTTATCCGCGCCCAGCGGCACGACGCGCGCGCCCTTGGGCAGGAAGATCTTGGCCAGCATGCCCACGTTCGACGCGGGATCGTCCACCTTCACCAGCCGATCGTCGACCGGGATGATCGTGACCTTTTTCCAGTCGAGCTTCTGCTGGGCGAGCTTCTCATAAGCGGCGATCGGCGTCTTGCCGCCCGAGAGCGCGAGCAGGCAATCCTTGCGGGCCTCCAGCGCGCTTTCGATGATGAAGCCGATATCGCCGGCGACCGCGTCGACGAATTCGTCGCGCTCCTCATAGTCCCACCATTCCGCTTCAATCATTCCAGCTCACTCCATCCCGTTCGGTCAGCGCGATCGCGGCGGCCGGGCCCCAGGTGCCCGCCGCATAGGGCTTGGGGCTCATGCTGTTGGCGGCCCAGCCCTCGCGGATCGCGTCGATCCATTGCCATTGCGCCTCCACCTCGTCGCGACGGACGAACAGTGTCGGCAATCCCTCGATCAGATCGATCCACAGCCGCTCATAGGCGATGCGCTTGCGCACGTCGGCGAAGGCGTTGGGCATGCGGATATCCAGCGGCACTTCGCGCAAACGAATGCCGCCGCGATCCAGGCCCGGCTGCTTCGCCATCATCGTCATGCTGATATTCTCGTCCGGCTGGATCGAGATCACCAGCCGGTTGGGCTGCAGCGCGGCGCTGCGCCCGGTGAAGATCGAATGCGGCACCCCGCGGAACTGGATCACGATCTCCGACCGGCGCGTCGGCAGGCGCTTGCCGGTGCGCAGATAGAAAGGCACGCCGTGCCAGCGCCAATTATCGACATGCGCCTTGATCGCGACGAAGGTTTCCGTTTCGGACGGCTGACCCAGCTCGTCGAGATAGCCGGGCACCGGCTTTCCGGCGACGGCGCCCGCCACATACTGGCCGATCACCGTCTCGCGCGCGGCATCCACCGGACGGAGCGAGCGCAGCACCTTCACTTTCTCGTCGCGCACCGCATTGGCGGCGAACTCGGTCGGCGCCTCCATCGCGACGAGCGCGAGCAGCTGGAGCATGTGATTCTGCACCATGTCGCGCAGGCTGCCCATGCCGTCGAAATAGGAGGTGCGGCCTTCGAGGCCGACCGTCTCGGACACGGTGATCTGGACGTGATCGATGCCCTGCGCGTTCCACAGCGGCTCGAACAACACGTTGCCGAAGCGCAGGGCGATCAGATTCTGGACGGTTTCCTTGCCCAGATAATGATCGATGCGGAAGGTGCGGTCCTCGGGGAAGACGCGGGCGACGGCATCGTTGATCTCGCGGCTGGATTCCAGATCCTGGCCCAGCGGCTTTTCCAGCGCGAGGCGCACGGTGGGGCCCGTGAGCCCGGCTTTCTCGAGGCCCGCGATCGTCGATTCGAACAGGCTGGGCGCGGTCGACAGGAAGATGGCGAGCCCGTCGCCCACGCGGTCCCGGATCGCATCGCCCAGCGCGCCGAAGCTGTCCGGATCGGAGGCGTCGGCGGCCACATAGGACAGGCGCGCGCAGAAGCGATCGAGGATCGCCGCGTCCAGCCCGCGATCAGCCACGATCGGCTCCAGCGCGGTGCGCGCTGTCTGCTTCAACCCGTCATCCCCAAAAGGCTGGCGGGCCGTGCCGACGATCTTCAGCTCCGGCGGCAGCAGCCCGTCCGCGTCCAGATTGAACAAGGACGGCAGCAGCATCCGGCGCGAGAGATCGCCGGTGACACCGAACAGCAAAAGGGTGTTGGCCGGCGTTCCCATGATCGTCCTTCCCTGTGCAGAGCGCGCCATCAGAAAGCGCGGTAATTCCCGTGGATGGTCCTATTTGCGCGGAGCGTAGAGCGCGTCGAGGCTGCTCGGCCCCTTCGTCACCTTCTCCAGGTGCGGATAGCGCAGGCCGCCGTTCCAGACCACGTCCACTGTCCGGAAAGCGTCACCCTGCTTGATCAGAAGCTGGATCGGCGTGGACGTGCCCTTGGCGGCGGTGACGGCGTCCTTCAGATCGTCATCCGCATAGGCCTGGCCCGCAATCGCGACCAGCTTGGTGCCCGGCGTGATCCCGGCCTTGAAGGCGGGGCTGTCCCACATCACGCTGCCGACCATGCCGTCCTTGCCCACGGTCAGACCGAGCGAATAGGTGAGATTGATCGCGTGGCGCTTCTTCTCGCCCGAGGTCCAGACCGTGCCGGGCTCGTCCGTGAAGACGAGCTTGTAGCCGCCCTTCGTGATGCCCTCCAGCGGGGCATGCGGGCGGACCTCGTCGACGCGCTGGTGCAGGAAGGTGGCCCAGTCATAGGGCTGGACCTTGTTGAGCGTGGCGACGATCTCGTCGAAATCATAGGTCAGCTCGCCCCAGTCGCCATCCTTCACGCCGAAGAAGGCCTTCGCGAAATCGTCGAGCGACTTCCTGCCCTTCGATTGCTCGCGGATGATGCCGTCCGCTTCCAGCCAGATCAGCGCGCCTTCCTCGTAATAATCCTCGAAGCGCGAATAGCTGCGATAGGCCATCGGGCGGCGCGGATTGATGATCTCGTCATTGACGGTGTCGATCAGCGGGCGCCATGCGCGGCCGGGCAGATATTCGTAGGAGGCGGCGGTGGCGGCGAGCACGTCCAGCGCCTCGTCATGGCTCATCAGGCCGGAGCGGGCGGCGAGCACCTTGCCCCAGAACTGGGTCTGTCCCTCATACACCCACAGATAGGTGTTGCGCATCGGCGTGCGATAATCGGGCGTCCACAGATCCGCGCCGCGGCGGAATTTGCCGTCCCAGCTGTGCGTATATTCGTGCGCCAGCAGGTCGCGGCCGGAGGCGTTGTCCTTCCACTTGGTGAAATAATCGGTGTCGTGCGAATTTTCGGACGAGCGGTGATGCTCGAGGCCGATGCCGCCCAGCCGATCGGTCAGCGCCAGCAGGAAATCATAATGATCGTAATGCTGGGCGCCGTAGAGCTTGGTCGCCTGCGCGACGAGATCCTTGTGGATCTTCAGCTCCTCCGGCGTGATCGCCAGATCGGCGGCCTTGTCCGCGAACACGTTGAGCGTAACCTGCGGCGAGAGCGTCTCAGTGCGCGCAAATTTGCCCGCGAACACCGGCGAATCGACGAGCGTATCGAACGCGACCGGGGCGTAATCGACGAGGCCGCCCTTGGCGGTGGACGGGCCCGACGGGCGCAGCGCGGTGGCCGAGGTCCAGCCCTCCGGATAGACCGCGCTCGGCTTGATCAGGATACCGCGCGTGAAATAGCCGGCCGGATAGAGCGCGACCGAATCCCACTGCAGGTTCAGCATTTCGGGCGTCATCACCACGCGGCCCTGATTTTCGGCCGTGGGCGACAGATACTGGAAGGTGGCGGTGATCGCGGTGGTGCCGGCGGGCACATCGAGATGGAAGGCGAAGACGTCGACCATGTCGCGCTTCCAGGGGATCGTCTTGCCGTCGGCCGTCGTGATCGTGAGGCCCGCCATCTTGTCGATCACGCCCGACGGGCTGTGATTGCCGGGCAGCCACTTGGGGAAGAGCAAAGTGAGCGCGCCGGGCGTGACCGGGATCGTCTCGGTCGTGCGGAAGATGCCGTGGATCACGTCCGTCGCATCCACCTTCAGCGTGATCGTGCCGGGATAGGCCACGTCCTTGGCCGGCGCGATCGTGTCGACGATCGGGGTCGGCTGCGGCTTAGACGTACCGGTCGGGGCGGGATCGACCTGGGCGAAAGCGGTGGTGGCGAGGAGAGCGGCGGCGAGCCCGAAGGCAGCGGAGGAGCGGATCATGGAGGCGCTGTTGCGCCCCTGCCGCGCGCCTGTCCAGCCCGATAGGCGCGCGCTTAGCTCGATCCACCGAGGACATTGATCGTGAAAGCGATCACGCCGAGGTTGAACACGAAGGCGGCGAGGCAATGCGCGGTGACGGCCTTGCGGAAGCGGCCATTGTTGATCTCCACGTCGGACGTCTGGAACGTCATGCCGAGGCAGAAAGCGAAATAGACGAAATCCCAGTAATCGGGCTCGGGGGTGTCCGGGAAGCTGACGCCGCCGCTGTCCCTGCCGCGCTCGCGCGCGCTCTCCGTGTAGAAGAGATGGGCATAATGCAGCGTGTAGACGCTGTTCGAGAACAGCCAGGCGAGCGCAAGCGTGCCGATGATGCCGGCGACGGCGAGGGGCTTGGGATTGCTGCCCTGGTTGAGCTCGGCCGCGACCGCGACCAGCACCGCCACCGTGACGATGCCGGTGACGACGAGCAGCCCGAGGCGATTGGCATCATTCTGCCGGGCGATGGCGCGCATGCTTTTCGCGTCGGCCGAAAGGAGCGGGATCAGGCTGGCGAGGAAAACCAGCGCCGCGACATCGAACGCGATCATCCCGCCGACGCGCAGGCCGCACAGCGCGCCGGCGACGCCCCAGCCGATCACGAACAAGGTGATGAACGCGAGGAAGCGCGGCGGCGCGATCCGATTGCCGAGGCGGAAGGGGCGGGTGTCGGGCGTCGGCATGGTGTCTTAACAAAAATGTTGCGGTGGCGTTCCAAAGCGCGCTCGCCATTGCGGCGTTGCTAGAGTTCGAATTCCCGCAAATCCTGCCCTGGCTCAGGCAGCGGCGGATATACGATAGGCCGGTCGCCGAAATAGCGTTTTACGATCCGTGTGCGCCGTTCAAATTCGTCTTCCTCCTTGTCGATCTCGCCGGGGTAGCTGAAATGCGCATGAAATGTGCCGTCACGGATCACATGTTCCATCTCAGCCCAACGCTTATCCGGATCCGCGGCCTCCCAGAGATCCAACAAGGCTTCCGTCAGTCTTGAGCTCAAGACCCACCGATATATGACATTTGTTCCGCCATCTTTGAATATGTCCGAGCTTACCATCCCAGGCTCAACTTCGACATACAGCAGAGTGTTTTCAATTGGATATTTGGTGTCATCGTTTAGAATTTCGCCGATGAGGCTTAGAAGTTGGCTGATCCTATCGTTTGGCATTCAGCTTCTCCTGTCTCTCATTCGGAAAGGTGCGTCGCCTTACTTCGCCGTTAATCGCATATGATACGACAATCTGGGCGGGGCGCTTGGACTGCCCTTCGTAGAAGACCATGATCCGAACATCGACTTTCTTCCCAGCCCCTGCGGCTTTATCCCATTGGTCTTCCAGCGCACGATATGCGCCGCGATTGAAATTGGCATCCTGCGCGAAG
Organism: Sphingomonas sp. AP4-R1; assembly: GCF_013113735.1. Lineage (NCBI taxonomy): Bacteria > Pseudomonadati > Pseudomonadota > Alphaproteobacteria > Sphingomonadales > Sphingomonadaceae > Sphingomonas > Sphingomonas sp. AP4-R1. The sequence continues at coordinate 654,255 of NZ_CP053346.1, read as the reverse complement.
TGATTGAAAGCTTCGGCCGGGCCATTGAAGCGTGGCGCGATGAAATGGCCTCCGTCTTCGTTCGGTCGGCGATCCGGCAGTCCCGCCCGTCTCTGCATGGTGCGGGACCGCGCGTTCGGTGCGCTTCGGCTTATCGTCCCCTGTATGTCCTTGGTTCGCCCGTATGCATCAACGTCAAAATGATATCCGTTGCGGCTGTACGCCGCAGCGCCGGCCGATCGCTGTGCACCACCGACACGCTGGCCGATGAATTGATCGGCTTTCTGGGCGAAGCGGCATGAGAAATCCTCTGCGGTTTGCGCCGCTTCGGCGGAGGCTCGCCCCATGTTCCGCTAGCGCCCCCGCCGCCGAAACTGCCGCCGCCACCGCCTGTGAAACCGCCACCGCCCCACGATCCGTCGTGCTGCCCGGTTCCGCTATGGGTGAACCTGCCGTCTCGTGGATCGTGCCAGTGGTTATACTTTACCTGTGGACGGGGCCGCCGGGCTGCACAACCAGCCTCCGGCCCGTACGCAACCAGAGCGAAAAAGCTCGCCGCTCATCATCCGTGGAAAGAGACATCGCCGCACCTCGAATCAGGACGGCGAGGACATCTGGCCAGAATTATCCAACAAGTCCAGAAAAATGTTCTCTACATGTTCCGTTTCCTCGACATATGCGCGAAAGGACCTTCGCTGCCGACCGGCGAGCTTCGACCACGATCCCCCCTGAAGGCGAGTGTCCGCTTTTCAGCAGTGGACGTCATTCCCGTGAAGGCGGGAATCCATGGAGGCGGTGGACTTGTGGGTGGGCGGCCGCGATCACTCGCTGTCCATGGATTCCCGCTTTCGCGGGAATGACGGGGCATAGGGTGGTTGGTGGGCGTGCGGTCCGGCCTGTCATGCGTCGGTCGGAAGCAGGCGGCGGGGGGCGCGGCGGAATCTTAAGTTTCGATCAAGAATTAAGATCGAATCGATACCATGATCCGGGCTTAACTTGAAGCCGCAAAGATTTCTTTACCATATTCTCCGCCCATGAAACTATTCGCCCACGGTAAAAGTGGGAGAGGCGGCATGCGAATCATTCGGATGATATTTGCAGCGATCATTTTGCTGGGCGGTGCGGCGGCGGCTCATGCGGACAGCGTGAAGATGACGTTCACCGGCACCTATCAGCCATCCTATACCGGCTCTGTCCCGCCGGCGCTGCAGCCCTTCACGATTACGGTCGTGCTGCCCATCGATACCTACAATGTCTACGGGGGCGGCATCGCCACCGGCTATCCTGCCGAGAACATGACGATCGACAGTCCGTTTCTGCCGGACGCCTCGAGCCCCTGGGCCGCCGGCTTCGCGAACGGGCCGGTCTACGCATCCGCGGGGATCAGTCACTCGGTCTTCGGTCACGGCTTCATCAGCTCGGATTTCATGATCTATCAGTCGATCCACATCGACGATCCCAATACCGGGCTGACCTACAATTACCTGATGGTGATCGACATGTGCTGCGATTCGGCGGTTCCGGATCCGCTCATGCCGGTGACGCCGGATCTGCTGGTCGCTTATCTGAACCGCGAGGTGGGCCGGAGGACCGATCAGCTGCTCGCATCCTGGTCGGTGAGGGACCGCGACCAGAATCTGATCGCCGGAGAATCGGCCGGCGATTTCGCGACGCTGACCGCGGTGGAGCGTCTGGTCGCCGCGCCGGTGCCCGAGCCGGCTTCGTGGGCCCTGTTCATCGGCGGCTTCGGGATGATCGGGATGGCGATGCGGCGTCATCGCCGGACAGGGTTCAGCCGCGCCTGAGCCCTCCTGCGGGCAGAGCCGTGGTTCGGTTTTATCTCCGTCTGCACCGAGCCTGTCGAAGCCTGTCCTGAGCGCCTGCCTTGGCGGGCAGTCGAAGGGTGCCGTTCTTCTTTTCTCTGTGTCTTCAGAGAGAAGGACGGTGCTTCGACAAGCCCAGCACAAACGGGATTGTGACTTTGGCCAATTTCGTACCTCTCCTGGGAGGGGACGAGAGATGGCTCACATGGCCAGTGCGTCGGCGATCAGTTTGCGGCTGTTTTCGAGGCCGTAGAGCGCGATGAAGCTGCCCATGCGGGGCCCCTGGCTGGAGCCCAGCAGGGTTTCGTAGAGCGCCTTGAACCAGTCGCGCAGCGCTTCCTTGCCGAAGTGGGCCTTGCCGACCTCATAGACCTCGTTCTGGAAGGCTTCGGCGTCGCCATCGGGCAGGGCGGCCAGGCGCGCGTCGAGATCGCGCAGGGCGGCGGCCTCCTGCTCGGTCGGCGCGCGGCGGGCGAGGCCGGCGGCGACGACGTCGCGATGATAGGCGATCGCGAACGGAATGAGCGCCGCCAGCGAGGGCGAGCTTTCCGGCGTCGCTTCGGGCGCATAGCGGCTGAGATAGGACCAGACCTGATCCGGCGTCGCCTCCGCGCCCAGCACGCCCACCAGATTGAGCAGCAGGCCGAAGCTGACGGCGGGCGCGGCGAGCGGCGGCGGGCCATCATGGATGTGGCGCACCGGATTGCTCAATTGCTGGTCGATCGTCTGGCCGGCGAAATCGGTGGCCGACTTCCAGTAATCGTCGATCGCGCGCGGGATCACGCCCATGTGGAGTTGCTTGGCGCGCTTGGGCTCGCGATAGGCGAAGTAAGCGAGGCTCTCCTGCGGGCCATAGGTCAGCCATTGCTCCAGGCTGAGGCCGTTGCCCTTGGACTTCGAGATCTTCTCGCCATGCTCGTCGAGGAACATCTCGTAATTGAAGCCTTCCGGGGGCTTCGCGCCGAGGACGCGCGCGATCTTCGACGATTGCTGGACCGAATCGATCAGATCCTTGCCCGCCATCTCATAATCGACGCCCAGCGCGACCCAGCGCATCGCCCAGTCCACCTTCCACTGCAGCTTGGCGCCGCCGGACAGGATCGACTGCTCGATCATGTCGCCCTCATCCTCGAAGCGGACGAGGCCGGCCTCGGCATCGACGACCGTGACGGGCACCTGCAGCACGATGCCGCTCTTGGGGCTGATCGGCAAAACGGGCGAATAGGTCGCCTGACGCTCCTTGCGGAGGGTGGGCAGCATCACGCCCATGATCGCGTCATAATGGCGCAGGATGCTCTTCAGCGCTTCGTCGAACCGGCCGCCGCGATACATGTCCGTGGAGGACAGGAATTCATATTCGAAACCGAAGCGATCGAGGAAGTCGCGCAGCATCGCATTGTTGTGATGCGCGAAGCTTTCGTGCGTGCCGAACGGATCCGGGATCTGCGTGAGCGGCTTGCCGAGATTGGCGGCCAGCATCTCCTTGCTCGGCACATTGTCCGGCACCTTGCGCAGGCCGTCCATGTCGTCCGAGAAGGCGATCAGGCGCGTGGGCACGTCGGACAATTGCTGGAAGGCGCGGCGCACCATCGTGGTCCGCAGCACCTCGTTGAACGTGCCGATATGCGGGAGGCCCGAGGGGCCATAGCCCGTCTCGAACAGCACTTCGCCCTTGGCGGGCCTCTGCGGATAACGGGCGAGGAGCTTGCGCGCCTCCTCATAGGGCCAGGCCTTCGAGGCGAGAGCAGCCTCGCGCAGTGCGGGATCGGTGGTGGACATGGGAGCGCCTGTAGCGGCGGGGGGGCGCAGGGGGAAGGTTGGTTGCGGGTGTTGGCTCTGGAGGCGGAGCCGGCAGATCGGGCGTTGCCGCGCTCTAGTTGCCGGGAGCTGCTGGTCATCAATCCGATCCGCTTCGGACGGAGCAGCGCGAAGACGCTTTGACTTGTAGGAAAATGTTCCTCAAATGTTCTCGCCTTCGCGATTCGGAGGTGTCGAATGCAGGGCTCGGGGAACATCGGCAGCGGGCGTTTTCCGTCTGGATACGAACAGGACGGCGGGTGCGATCTCCCGACGAGATCGGGCGCAAGTTCAATCCCTGGCACGATCCGGACGACGGCAGGTTTACGTTCGTCGGTGCGGGGGTTCGGTCTGGTGCGAGCGGTGGTGGGACGGCGGAACCCTCCGGGGGCCGTGCGCCCAAAATACAGTATGACGAAGATTTCACCATGGCCCCTCTCGCGAGCATGGCTGAGGTGGATGTTTGGAAGGCGAGAGAACTCGCGAAAAACGGCCATAAGCCGGGATATGCCGAAGCGATCGAAGCACAATATCGGCGCTACCAGCAGGCCTTCGCGTTCCAGCCCGGCAATACGCTGAATCGCGTCGCGACCGGCGTAGCTGACCTGGGTCGCGGTGCTGGTACCGCCGTTTATGATACAGGGATGGAGGCGGTTGCCGGTCTCTATTCGGCGGCGACCACCAACCCAGCCACCACCGTCGGGAACGTCGAGCGCGGCATTGCCGAAAAGATCGACAACGCGATCTCGGCCGAGGACACGCCGGCATCAGTTCAAATCAGCCGGGTTGCGGACGCGATCGCCAACGCGTCCGCTTATGACATCGGCTATGCGATCGGCGCGGCGGGAAGCGCGGCCGGCTTGGCGCTCGCTCCGGAGGCCTTGGCGGCCAGACTTGCTGCAGCGGGCCGTCGGGGCACGGCGGTCGAGCGCGTGGCGACTGCCGAGCAAACCGGACCAAAAGTCATATGGGTAGATGAGAGCAACGGTCTCAAGGATCTGCCCAAGGACTATAATGACTCTGCGACGGGAGCGCGCTCCAACGTGGTGACCCGACGCGGGCAAGCGCCCGCTCTCGAACGAACGATGCCGGACGGCACCACCCGGCTGGTGAAGTTCGATGGCATTGAAGGCAATGCCATGACCGACCGAAAATGGTCGATCTATATGACATCGAAAGCCAAGGATCAGGCATTGCGACAAGCCGACGTGCTAAAGCAGCACGGACTGATCGGCATATGGGAGGTTCCGACTGCGGTGCAGCAGAGGCGAGCAGTAAGGCTGCTGAGAGGCCTCAACATCCACAATATCAAGGTTAGGATCGTCAAGCCATGGTAAGCAATGATGTGGCCATAGCTATCGCGAATATGGCGATATTTTTTGAGTTTTGTTCGGACGACACTCTGGATCCCGATACGGCGATACAGGTCATGGAGCAGCTCAGCGGCGATCTGCAGGCATTGGATGAGAATTCACGGCGGGAGCTTGCTGCCAGTTTCCTAGCGATTTCGTCTCGGTACGAAGGTGAAGTGCGCGCGTTCGTGGAGGATATGCCCCACGCCTTCGGGATAGAAGAGAGCTAGGTCGCTGATCGGTGAGTGTTGGACATTGCCGTCGGCTCGGCCTCTCCGGAGGAGGCGCTTGCCCCCGCCGATGTCCACGCTATGTTCGCCTGTGACGGGCCGCCGGTGCCCGCCGCGTCTTGCGGACATATGCCCATGAGCGAACAGGATGCGCCGATCTTGCTGCCCGCGCTGCGCCGCGCGGAGCAACGGCCGGAGCATATCCTCTATGTCGCGCGGGCGGGGTTCGGGGCTCTGCCGTCGGGCTCCGGCACGATCCTGATCTTCATGATGCCGCAGATTTTGTCGCTCGGCTTTCTGGTGTGGGCGATCTGGTGGCCCTATCCGGCCTCGATGCATGCTTATGTCCGCGCCATTCTCTGTTCGTTCGTGCTGGCGGGCGCGGTGGTGGCGGTGGCGACCCTGCTGATCCGGCGCAATCGCGGCTTCATCACCGCCGTGATCCGCGCGCCCTTCACCAGCATAACCGTGACGGACCGGCGGATGCTCTGGACCGTGCCGTGGGATAATCGGCCGCTGATGGAGATATCGCGGCGGCGGATGATGCGTGGCGTGCTGGGCGCGGTGGACGCCAAGGGGCGCGGCAATGCGGCCGTGCAACTGGTGGCGGGCGATCCGGCTGCCGACATCGATGGCCATATCCATTTCGACCGCCTGCCCGAAGTGGTGCGTTTCGTGAGCGCGGTCGGCAGCTGGTGAGTGGGATCGTGACGGCAGGGACGGACGCGCTGGCGGCGGCGGGGCTTCCCGCCATCCACGCGACGCACGGCGGCATCTGGCTGGCCGACGGGGAGGGCCATGTGCGCGCGGTGGGCCGGGGCGAGGCGCTGAGCTTCTGCGCGGGCACGCCGACCATCCTGCTCAACGCGCCGCTGGTCGCCGCGCGGCTGGGGCTCCCCGAGCTTTCGGGGCTCGACCTGCTGGAGCTGTTCGCGTTCGTCCACCCGGCGCGCTTCGCGGTGCCGACGCCGCCGGGGCTGGCGCGCGCTCTGGGGATCGAGCCGCCGGTGGACGAAGCGGGGGCGGCCGCTTTCTATCAGCGCGCGGCGGCGGCTTTGCTGGAGCGGATGGGCGACCCGCAATGGCCCGAGCGCGAAGGGGCGTGGACGGCGGCGCAGGCCTTGTGGCGCGGGCGCTGGCCGTGGGCGGCCCTGGTCGCGCCGCGCATCGCCAAGCCCGAGGGGGGCGAGCGCTGGCTGTTCTCGCGCCTGCCGCAGTGGGAGGAGACGGGCGCGCGGCCCGATCCGATGCCGATCCGGCTGGACGAGGCGGAGACGCAGGAACGGCTGGCCGAGCTGCTGGGCGACGGGGCCGAGCCGCGAGAAGGCCAGCGTGCCTATGCGGCGGCGGCGGCGCGCGCGTTCGATCCCAGGCTGGAGGCGGGGCGGCCGCGCCTCGTGCTGGCGGAGGCGGGCACCGGCATCGGCAAGACATTGGGCTATCTCGCGCCCGCCTCGCTCTGGGCGGAGCAGGCGGGCGGGGCGGTATGGGTGTCCACCTACACCAAGGCGCTGCAGCGCCAGCTGGCGGCGGAGGGCGTGCGGATCTTCCCGAACCCGGCCGAGCGGCGCGAGAAGATCGTCGTCCGCAAGGGGCGGGAGAATTATCTCTGCCTGCTCAATCTGGAGGATGCGCTGCAGGGCGGCTTTCAGGGGCGCGCGGCGATCCTCGCGCAGCTGGTGGCGCGCTGGGCGGCCTATAGCGCGGATGGCGACATGGTCGGCGGCGACCTGCCCGGCTGGCTGCCGAGCCTGTTCCGCCGCGCGGGCGCGACCGCACTGACCGACCGGCGCGGCGAATGCGTCTATGCCGGCTGCCCGCATTACCGGAAATGCTTCATCGAGCGCGCGGCCAAGGCCAGCGAAGGCGCGGATCTGGTGGTGGCCAATCACGCGCTCGTCATGCTGCTGGCGGCGCGGCAGGCCGAGGGCGGGACGCCGCTGGCGCGGATCGTGTTCGACGAGGGCCATCATCTGTTCGATGCGGCCGATTCCACCTTCGCCTCGGCGCTGACGGGACAGGAGGCGATCGAGCTGCGCCGCTGGATCGTGGGGCCGGAGAGCAAGGCGCGCGGGCGCCGGCGGGGTCTTTCGGCGCGGCTGCTGGATCTGGCCTCCTATGACGAGGAGGGCGGCCGCGCGATCGAGCAGGCGGTGGCGGCGGCGCGCGAATTGCCCGCCGACGGCTGGCTGGGCCGGCTGGCGGAGGAATTGCCGCTGGGGCCGCTGGAGGTGCTGCTGGCCCGCGTCCGCGCGACCGTGCTGGCGCGGGCCAGCGCGGCCGATGCGGGCTTCGGACTGGAGACGCATGCGGCCGAGCTGGACGCGCCGTTGATCGAGGCGGCCGAGCCCGCGATCGAGGCGCTGGAGGCGCTGGCGCGTCCGCTCGCGCGGCTGCGGCAACGGCTGATCGCCGTGATCGAGGATGCGCCCGACTGGCTGGACGCGGCGGCGCGCGCGCGGATCGAGGGCGCGCAGGGCGGGCTGCTGCGGCGCGGGCAGACGATCGCCGCGTGGATCGCGATGCTGACGCGGTTGGGCGGCTCGGCCGATCCCGATTTCGTCGACTGGCTGGCGGTGGATCGGGTGGAGGGACGCGAGTTCGATGTCGGCCTCCACCGCCACTGGCTGGACCCGACGCGGCCGCTGGCGGAGGCGGTGCTGAAGCCTGCGCACGGCCTGGTCGTCACCTCCGCCACGCTCACGGGCGGGGGCGACTGGTCGGTGGCGGAGGCGCGCAGCGGCGCGGTGCATCTGGATGCGCCGCAGACTGATTTCGCGGTGGCCAGCCCCTTCGATTATGCGAACCAGGCCGAGGTGCTGATCGTCACCGACGTGAAGAAGGGCGACATGCCCGCGCTGGCGGGCGCCTATGCGCGGCTGATCGAGGCGTCGGGCGGCGGCGCGCTGGGGCTGTTCACCGCGATCGGGCGGCTGAAGGCGGTGCATGCGCGCATCGCCGACCGGCTCGCCCGCGAAGGCCTGCCGCTCTACGCGCAGCATGTCGATCCGATCGATACGGGCACGCTGGTCGATATCTTCCGCGATGAGCCCCGCGCCTCGCTGCTGGGCACGGATGCGCTGCGCGACGGGGTGGACGTGCCGGGAGATTCGCTGCGGCTGGTGGTGCTGGAAGGCGTGCCGTGGCCGCGCCCTACCGTGCTGCACGGCGCGCGGCGCGCGGCCAATGGCGGCAGCGCGCATGACGACCGGATCGTGCGCGCGAAGCTGGCGCAGGGCTTCGGCCGGCTGATCCGCCGCGCGGACGATCGCGGCTGTTTCGTGCTGCTGTCGGCGGCGATGCCCTCGCGGCTTCTCTCCGCTTTTCCGCCAGGCGTGCCGATAAGGCGACTGCCGCTGGACGAGGCGGTCGCGCATGTCGCTTCGCGTCTTTCGCGGGCCGCGTCTTTGGGGCATCAGGGCCGCGCCAAGGAGGCTGTCGCGGGATCTGATGAAGACGCTCACTCTGCTGCGCCACGCCAAGGCGGGGGATGATCTGCTGGCCACACGCGATATCGATCGCCGGCTGAACCCCAAGGGACGCCGCGCGGCGCGTGCCGTCGGCCGCCATCTGCGCGAGACGGACACGCGCTTCGATGCGGTGATCGCCTCTCCCGCGACACGCGTGGCGGAGACGCTGGAGGAGGCGACGGCGGGCTATGGCCGCGCGCTGGATCCGGCGTGGGACCGGCGTATCTATCTCGCCTCGGCCGAGGAATTGATGGAGGTGATCCGCGAGCAGCCGGAGCCGGTCGATCGGCTGCTGCTGGTGGGGCATAATCCGGGGCTGGAGGATCTGGTGCTGCAGCTGCTGCGCGCGGACGACGGCAAGCGCGGCGAGGTGATGGTGAAATATCCCACCGGTACGCTGGCCGAGATAAAGCTGGCGATCGACGACTGGGCGGCGCTCGCGCCCGAGACGGGGGAGCTGCTGCGCTTCGTGCGGCCGCGCGATCTGGATCCTGAATTCGGCCCCGATTTCGCATGAGCGCGACGTTGCGGCGTGCGGGTGACGCCGATGCGGAGCGGCTGGCATTGCTGGGCGCGGCGACCTTCCTCACCGCCTTCGCGCACGATCATCCGGGCGATGCCCTGGTCGCGCATGTGGCGCGCTATCATTCGGTCGACTGGTATCGCGCGACGCTGGCGGACCCGGCCTGCGCGGTCTGGATCGTCGAGACGGAGCTGGGCGCGCCGCTGGCTTATGCGGTGATGACGCCGCCCGACCTCAATCACCCGACCGACGCGAGCGATTGGGAGCTGAAGCGTATCTATGTGCTGGCCGGCTGGCAGAAGGACGGCTGGGGCGCGCAGCTGCTGCGCGCGGTGGAGGCCGAGGCGAAGGCGCGCGGGGCGGCGCGGCTGCTGCTGTGCGTCTATACCGCCAACGATCGGGCGCAGCGTTTCTATGCGCGGGAGGGTTTTGCCGATACGGGATCGATGCAGAGCTTCTTCGTCGGCGACGTGCCGTTCGAGGATATGATCTGGGTCAAGGCGCTGTGATTGAGGTTCAGCGAAGCTGAATCTGGGCGGCATCAGCCCGCTCACGCCAACAAGGAATAATTATGCAGGATGATGAGGACGCGTTCGTCTATGACGAGGCGAGCGGCGAGTGGATCAGCGCGGCCGAGGCGGCCGCCAAGGCTCCCGGTGACGCGATCGAGGTGCGCGATGCGGTCGGCAACGTGCTGGCCGACGGCGATCAGGTGACCCTGATCAAGGATCTGGTGGTGAAGGGCGCGGGGCAGACGCTGAAGCGCGGCACGCTGATCAAGTCGATCCGCCTGACCGGCGACGCGCAGGAGATCGACTGCAAATATGAGGGCATCAAGGGCCTCGTCCTGCGCGCGGAGTTCGTGCGGAAACGGTGAGGGCCGCGCCTTCCGACAAATGTCATGCTGAACTCGTTTCAGCATCCATCACCCAACCCTTCGGCTTGGAGCAACGGTCGGGTGATGGACCCTGAAACGAGTTCAGGGTGACGATGTCATCAAGTTGGGCATCATCCCGAGAATTGCACCAGATCCCACAGATTGCCGTAGAGATCGGCGAAGACCGCGACCGTACCATAAGGCTGGACGGCCGGCGGACGGACCCAGCGCACGCCCGCATCCGTGAAGGCCGCATGATCGCGCGCGAAATCGTCGGTGGCGAGGAACAGGAAGACGCGGCCGCCTGACTGGTTGCCGATGAAGGCGGCCTGCTCCGGCGTGGCGGCGCGGGCGAGCAGGATCGTGGTGGCGTCCGCTCCGGCGCCGGGCGGGCGGATCGTCATCCAGCGTTTGGCCTGTTCGGGCTGGGGCACATCCTCCACCAGGGAGAAGCCGAGCCGGCCGACATAGAAAGCCAGCGCCTCGTCATACTCGCGGACGAGGAGGGCGACGTGGGCGAGGCGGGGCATGGCATCTCCGGGGCGGGCGGCGCTTGACGGGGGCGGTCGGCTCTCGCACCAGCGGACGAAAGCCGGGCCACGACAGCGGAGACGAGCATGACCGAGACGGCGCCGGGCGTGAAGCTGCACGAAAGCTGGCGCGCGCCTTTGGCCGACGAATTCGCCAGCCCCTATATGGCGGCGCTGCGCCAGTTTCTGGTGGCGGAGAAAGCGGCGGGCAAGCACATCTACCCCAAGGGCGGCGAATGGTTTCGCGCGCTGGACCTGACGCCGCTCGACACGGTGCGCGTCGTGATCCTGGGGCAAGACCCCTATCATGGCGAGGGGCAGGCGCATGGCCTGTGCTTCTCGGTCCGCCCCGGCGTCCGCCCGCCGCCCAGCCTCGTCAACATCTACAAGGAACTGCACTCGGACCTCGGCATCGCGCGACCGGGGCATGGCTTCCTCGAACATTGGGCCGAACAGGGCGTGCTGCTGCTGAACAGCGTGCTGACGGTGCAGATGGGGCTGGCCGCCAGCCACAAGGACAAGGGCTGGGAGCGCTTTACCGACGCGGTGATCCGGCTCGTGGCGGCGAAGGAGGAGCCGGTCGTGTTCCTGCTGTGGGGTTCCTACGCGCAGAAGAAGGCGGCGTTCATCCCGAGCGTGGAGAAAGGCGGCCGGCATCTGGTGCTGAAGGCGGCGCATCCCTCGCCCCTCTCCGCGCATAACGGCTTTCTGGGGTGCCGGCATTTCTCCAAGGCCAATGCTTTTCTGGAGGCGCGCGGGATGAAGCCGATCGACTGGGCGTTGCCGGCGATCGGGTAGGGGCGTCCCGATGCTCCTGCGGAAGCGGGAGCGCGGGGCTTCGAATGCGGCGGCTAGGCCCCGGGGCTCCTGCTTGGCAGGAGTACGGAGCATAACGCCCGCGCCCTCTCAATGCCTCGGTGGCGGGAGACGTGGCGTCTGCGCGGGCGGCAGCGCCTTGCCGGCGCGCTTGGCGCGGACGATCGGGGGGATGGCGAGCAGGATCGCCGCCACCAGCCCGCCCACCGCGAACAGGCCGAGCGGGGTGGCCCGCGCCTCCGCCTCCATCACGAACCGATCGCCGACGCGCAGCGTGGCGCGCGCGGTCTGCGGGGTGGAGAGGGCGTTGGGAGGATCGGTGGGCATGGTCCGGGGGTGATGAGCAGGATTTGAGAGACACTGAACCCTTCTTCCGCTCATCCTGGGGAGCCGCTGAGCGAAGCCGAAGCGGTGTCTCGAAGGATAAGCCTCACAGTTGAGGCATGTCCTTCGAGACGGGCCCTCGACAGGCTCGATCCCTCCTCAGGATGAGCGGGGTGAGGCGTGCGCCCCCGCGCTTACCCCTTCAGGAAGCTCGCCGCGGCGCTGCCGAACTTGCCGAGCAGGCCTTCGCCGCCGCCATGTTCCTGCAGCAGACTGGCGAACTGGGCGAGCGACCCCTCGCCGCCGATATGGCCGATAATCTCCTGCAGCTTGGCGACCGGAAGCCCGGTCTGCTCCGCCGCCAGCGCAGCCGTGTCGCCGGGCTCGACATGGGCGAGGCCGAGCGCGTGGACGGCCTGCTCCACCTGATCGGGCTCCAGCCCGATCTTCGCCGCGAGATTCTGGATATCCACATTTTCGGCCACCTGGCCGAGCAACCCATCAAGCAATCCCATGGCCCGAGTCCCTTTGTAGAAGAGGCGCAAGACTAGCATGCCGGGAGGGGCAGGCGAAGGCCGTAGGGTGGCGCGCCAGGCCCGTCACCACACGGTGATGACGGGCTCGAAACTTCCCCCCTTTTCCGAGTGAAACGCACGGAATTGGATGGAGGCGGGAATGAAGCTTTTGCCGTGATAGCTCATGTGCACCGTCATCTGGTTGACCGAGCCTTCGTCCAGCATCCGACCGATCGTGCCGATCAGGCGCGCGCGGATTTCCACCACGAAGGGGGGAACATAAGTGCGGTTTTCGGGCCGGTCCTCGCCGCCAAATTCGGCGGGGAAGAGCAGGATCGGCACCAGCTCGCCCTTGGCCACCAGGGCTTCGGCATCGGCTCGCGACCGGACGGCGGAGAAATCAGGTTTCACCGCATCGGCTCCGGACGGGGCAGCCGCCACACCGATCGCACACACGAGCATGATGGCGGTGCGCATGAACCATTCCCCTGCCATATGCGGATCGTCTGATCATTTCGCTCGGCCCCACGCTGCCGAACTTCGCTCGGCGGGACTATCTCGAATTGGACCTTCTCGATCGGATCGTCGAAATCGGCAGTGCCCCATGCCTCACCCGCGGCGTGATCGCACGAGAGACTAATCGCTGCGCTCCTGGAGTCTTCCGAATAGAGAAATCGGATTAATCGATTCATGACAAACTAAAGTCAGGATTTATACGCTATCCAAAAAAATCATAAATGTCCTTTTGTGCGTATTTTTGAAGCGCCCATTTGTTCGCAGTTTTTGGTAAGAATTTGTGCACTACAAAATATGGCTCAATGCCACCCTGTGCTACGACTCTCATATCAAGAAGGTGTTCTGAGCTGAGATTTATGCCCAAGGTGGTATCGGCTATATTTACAGGTATTCCAGAAACAGGGACATCAAGTTCAAGGGCGGCCATGGCGCTGCCTGAAAGAACAAACGTGAATCCATCAGTGGTGAATTTTTTTGTGACTAATACCCAATGCCTGTCCCATGAGTCTGGATTGTCAGTCACATAAGTGCGTAATGATTTTCCCAGTGAAGGGAGGTCAAAAGAAATAGACCTAAGTCTAAAAGACTCCATGGCTAATGCATGTTTTCGAGAAAAATCTAGTCGAACAACCGTGCTTCCGCCTTTGCAGTCGCGGTGAGGCTAACGCTACCGGAGCTTCGATAAAAACGATCTATCTCAAATTGAGTATTGGGGCTTATGCTGCCGATTCCAAGTTGGGAAAGGCTTGTTTCCCAATCAAAATCGACCCTACGCCCCCTATAATATCCGATGTCGCCGAGATTTATTTGAGATGTAAGATCAGTGTTGAGAAATTGTTCAAGCTCATTCTTGATCTCGCGAGCTGCGCGCGTCAAGCTCCCCATACGAATCCCCCGAATCCATGAAGCTTGGAGCAATGTAAGCCAATATTATAATCAAAGAAAGCGAGGTTCACTCCGTGTCTGGAAGGTAAAGCTCGCTGCCCGTCTCGCGGAACACCTTGCTCATCTCCGCCATGCCGGCTTCGGCCTCGGCTTCCTCCAGCTTCGGGCTGGCCGCGAGGAAGTCGCTCGCCTCGCTATTCTGCTTGGCCGCGAAGTCGCGCACTTCCTGCGTGATCTTCATGCTGCAGAATTTGGGGCCGCACATGCTGCAGAAATGGGCGGACTTGGCGCCCTCCGCCGGCAGCGTCTGGTCGTGATATTGCTCCGCCGTGTCGGGATCGAGCGACAAATGGAACTGATCGCGCCAGCGGAACTCGAACCTCGCGCGTGACAGGGCATCGTCGCGCAGCTTGGCGGCGGGGTGGCCCTTCGCCAGATCGGCGGCGTGGGCGGCGAGCTTGTAGGTGACGACGCCGACCTTCACGTCGTCGCGATCCGGCAGGCCGAGATGCTCCTTGGGCGTGACGTAGCAGAGCATCGCCGTGCCGAACCAGCCGATCATCGCGGCGCCGATTCCGCTCGTGATATGGTCGTAGCCCGGAGCGATATCGGTGGTGAGCGGCCCGAGCGTGTAGAAGGGGGCCTCGCCGCACGCCTCCAGCTGCTTGTCCATATTGGCCTTGATCTTGTGCATCGGCACATGGCCGGGGCCTTCGATCATCACCTGCACGTCCTGCTCCCAGGCGCGCTTCGTGAGTTCGCCCAGCGTGGCGAGTTCGCTGAACTGGGCTTCGTCATTGGCGTCCGCGATCGAGCCGGGGCGCAGGCCATCACCGAGGCTGTAGGCCACGTCATAGGCCTTCATGATCTCGGTGATTTCGTCGAAGCGCTCGTAGAGGAAGCTCTCCTTGTGGTGCGCGAGGCACCATTTGGCCATGATCGAGCCGCCGCGCGAGACGATGCCGGTCACGCGCTTCGCCGTCATCGGGATATAGGGCAGGCGCACGCCCGCATGGATCGTGAAATAGTCGACGCCCTGCTCGGCCTGCTCGATGAGGGTGTCGCGAAAGATCTCCCACGTCAGATCCTCGGCGATGCCACCCACCTTCTCCAGCGCCTGATAGATGGGCACGGTGCCGATCGGCACGGGCGAGTTGCGGAGGATCCATTCGCGCGTGTCGTGGATGTTGCGGCCGGTGGAGAGGTCCATCACCGTGTCCGCGCCCCAGCGGATCGACCAGACCATCTTGTCGACCTCTGCCGCGACGTCGGAGGCGACGGCCGAGTTGCCGATATTGGCGTTGATCTTCACCAGGAAATTGCGGCCGATCGCCATCGGCTCCGATTCCGGGTGGTTGATATTGTTCGGGATGATCGCGCGGCCGCGGGCGACCTCGTCGCGCACGAATTCGGGCGTGACGTAATCGGGGATGGAGGCGCCCCAATCCTGCCCGTCGCGGACCAGCTTTTCCTTGAGCGCGGCGCGGCCGACATTCTCGCGGATGGCGACATAGTCCATCTCGGCCGTGATGATGCCCTTGCGGGCGTAATGCATCTGGCTGACGTTCGCCCCGGCCTTGGCGCGGAGCACGGTCTTGCGGACGTGCGGGAAGGGCTGGACGCCGCCGGAGCGATCGGGGCCCTTGAGGCCGTTATCCTCGGGCTTCACCTCGCGCTGGGCGACCTCCTCGACATCGCCGCGCGCGCGGATCCAGTCGCGGCGCAGTTCGGGCAGGCCGGCCATGATGTCGATGCGGGCATTCGGATCGGTATAGGGGCCGGACGGGTCATAGACGCGGATCGGCGGCTCGTTGGCGCTGGGCTCCAGCGCGATCTCGCGCATGGCCACCCTGATGCCGCCGGGCCCTTCGACATGGATCTTCTTCGAGCCGCGAATGGGGCCGGTAGTTACGGCAAGCTCGGTGCGCGCGGGAATATCGGCCATCGTCGACGTCTCCTTCTTGTCAGAAGGAGATCCGCTTCGGCACCCGCGCCTGTCTCCCGGACAGGCTCTTCGTACCGTCGCGCCCTCCCTCCGCCGGTGTCAACCGGATCAGGTTCAACGGGTCGCGCGGAAATGCCGCGCCTCTCAGCCGCCCATCATGCGGCCCCCCGGGGATGGCGCATCGTAGCGGGCTATGAAGGAGGCGGGAACACCTAATCTTTGGTCTTCCGCGATAGCGGAAGGCTTCTGCTTTTTCCTGCTCTGCGCCTCCCCGTCTCTGTGAAAGAAGAAAAGATTCACGCGGAGACGAGGCGCAGAGAGGAAAGAGAAGAGAGAGGGGTTGGCCCCGCGGGCCGACGGGATCAGCGATAGGCGGTGATCGTGCCCTTGCGGTCCATCGTGACGAGCATGTTGTTCGCCACGATCGGAGCGAGCTGGAGCGGACCGCTGCCCTTCAGGCGATCGCGGACCACGCCGTCGATCGCCTGGACGCCGACGATCTCGCCGCGATCGCTGACCACCCACAGGCGGCCGCCGGCCAACACCGGGCCGGACCATTCGATCGGATTCTCGCCCTTCTTCTTGTTCCGGAAACGCTCCAGCTGCGTCATCCAGCGCACCTTGCCGGTGTTGCGATCGACGCAGAGCAATTTGGATTCGTCCGTCATCACGAAGATCCAGTTGCCGGCGATCCACGGCGTCTCGGTGCCGCCGATGTTCAGCTCCCACAGGCGCTGGCCGGCGGCGAGATCCATCGCCACCATGCGGCCACCCTCGCCGATCGCATAGACGCGGTCGCTGTCGATCACGGGCGAAGCGTCGATGTCGGAGATCGAGGCGACCGAGGTGGTGATCGAGGTGCGCGCGAGCTGATCCTGCCACACGACGCGGCCATTCTCGTAACGCAGCGCCGAAAGCTCTCCGCTCGAGAAGCCGGCGACGACGGTGCCGCGGCCGAGCGCGGGCGCGGCGACGCCGAACACGCCGGCGGCCTCCAGCGTGGCGCTGTCCGTCCAGGCGGTCTTGCCGTCCTCCACCTTCAGCGCGAAGATCTGATTGTCCTGCGTGACGACATAGACGTTGCCGAGGCCCACGGTGGGCGCGCCGCGCAGCGGGCCACCGGGGCGGACCTTCCACAATTCCTTGCCGGTCGCGGCATCCATCGCCACCGCATCGCCCAGACCGTTCACGGCATAGAGCTTGCCGTCGTCATAGGTGACGCCGCCGCCGAACAAAGCCGAGCGATCCTTCTTGCTGGCGGCGAAACCCTGCTTCCAGACCTGCGCGCCGGTCTCGGTCGAGAAGGCGTGCACCACGCCCTCCGCGTCCATCACATAGAGATGGCCGGCGGCGATGACGGGCGCCGCGCCATAACGCTGGCGGGGATTGCTCTTCGGGACATGCGCGGTCCAGGCGCGCTTGGGATCCAGGCCGAGCGCGAGATGGCCCATCGACTTGGATGCGTTGCCGCCGGGCTGGGCCCAGGCCTCGTTCACCTCGGGCGCGGGGATCGTGACCTGCGTTTCGGACAGGCTGGGATCGACCTCGGCATCGTTCTGCGTGGCGAGCACGGGAATGCGCTCACCCAGCACGGCCGTCTTCGGCTTGTTGTTGCCCTTGAACATGCCGCAGCCGGCAAGGCTGGCGGCCAGCGCGATCACACCGATCGCGCGCGAGACGTTCCTCATCCTCATCCCTTCGAAATCGTGTCCGCCGGCGCGATCGTCTGGCCGAGCGTGGTCGCCAGACCGGCGGCGCGGCCGCGCAGCGAGGCGGGGGCGTTGGCGTCGTTCGCGATCGCCGCCAGCAGCTTGGCCGCATCGTCCCGCTTGCCGAGCTTCAGCTGCGCCAGCGCCGTATATTCGGCGGCACTCGGGAAAAAGGCATTGCCCGGCTCCACGAGCGGCTTCAGCTGCGCGATCACCTGTGCGGGCGGCAGCGTATCGAAGCGCACCGCGATCGAGCGCAGCAGCGCCAGATCGCGCATCGCCTGGGGCGCGCCCGTATCGGCGGCGATCGCCGCATAGCGGCTGGCGGCACCGGCGGCATCGCCCTTCATCGCGGCCGTATCGGCGAGCGAGAGCGCACCGAGCGCGCGATATCCGTCACGCGGGCTCTGCGCGACCTGCGCGAGCGCGGCGGCATCGGCTGCGGCCGGCGAATTGCCCGCCTCCAGGCTGGCGAGCGCGGGGGCCAGCTTCTCGCTGTCCAGCCCGGCCTGCTGGGCGAGGTGGCTCTTCCACCACAGCCAGCCGGCGAGCGCGAGCAGGCCGACCACGACCAGAGCTGCCAAAGCCTTTCCATAGCGCTGGAAGAAAGCCACCATCCGATCGCGACGGACCTCTTCGTCCACCTCGCGGAAAAAGGCTTCATTGTTCTGCGGTGTCAGCGCCAAGTCGTCGTCCCCGGGATCGCGCCCGATCGTGGGCGCGCGCCCTCTTAGCGCCGGGTCCGGCTGAACGGAAGCTGTGCGGGACAGAGCGGGCGCCGATATGAATCCGAGACGGAGCGGCAAAAGCGCTCCGTCCCGGAGATTCGGGGTTAACGGGAGCGGTTCACGTCGCTCCCCCTGCCTTAGCGACGGCCATGGCCGCCATGGCCGCGATCCCAATCGCCGCGACCGCGATCCCAGCCACGATCATGGCCGCGATAGCCCCGGTCCCAACCGCGTCCGCCGCGCCAGTCGCCGCGATAGCCACGATCGTAGCCATAAGCGGGGCGGCCATAGCCATAGGCCGGATAATAAGCGGGGGCGTAGCCGCGATAATAACCGGGGCCGCCATAATAGCCGCCACCACCACCGTAATAGCCGACGCGGCTGTAGCCGTGATCGGACGAGGCGATCGCGGCGCCGACGCCCAGGCCGATGATCCCGGCGGCGACGGCGACACCCGTATCGTCGCGCGCCTGCGCGGGCTGGATCGCGCCCAGCGAGGCGGTGGCCAGTGCGGCGGCGGCGAGCGTCGCCTTGATCATGGTACGCATATCTACTCTCCATTTCGCGATCCGGTTTCCGGATCCGTCATGGGGTATGCCCCTGTCGTGGTTAATCGGGGCGGAACGGGGACTGCAGCGTAGGTTCATCGGGGCGGGGGGTGTCGAGAGCTGGCTTCGGCGAGAAGAGGGAAGGGGTTCACGCAGAGGCGCGGAGACGCGGAGGAGAGAATGGGCTGTCGCCAGCCTGAAACGTAGCGATGCTTCCCAAGCTCGTCATTGCGAGCGGAGCGAAGCAATCCAGCTTCGGTAGTGCAGACTGGATCGCCACGGCGCTACGCGCCTCGCGATGACGAGAAATGGTGGAAAGCGGTCATAGGAGGACGTAGCCTTAGAAGGGTGGCTGTCCACCCCGAAGCCACGCTTTGGCGTGTTTGAGACAGTAGAGCCAGACAGCAACTGGAGAAACTGCGATCAGGAAGAAGACGACAAGTCCGATCCCGTCTCCTCTCAGGCTGCGTGCGCCGAAAAAACCGACCGTAAAGACAACCATGAACGCGATGATCAGCGTGTAGGCTGTCGCTGCTCCGATCAAAGCGCCGGCCACGACCTTCTTCATAGGACATGCCCTTCAAGTCGAAACTTGCCGGTGTGGCTATGCTCGAACCCGATCTCCAGCAAGCTGGGCGACAACGAAGGTCCGCTATTGGGCGAAAGTGGCCGTTAATTATCCGGTCATCCCGGATCAAGTCCGGGGTGACGGAGGGGGATGGTCAGGAGCGCGCGCCCCGGCTCTTCATCAGGGGCTGGATCCGCGTGCCGAAATTCTCCACGCCGTCCACGAAATCGTCGAAGGTCAGCAGCACGCCGCCCGTATTCGGCACCTCGGCCATTTCATCGAGCATGCGCGCGACGCTTTCGTAGCTGCCCACCAGCGTGCCCATGTTGATGTTCACGGCACCCTCGGGGGCGGCGAGCTGGCGGACGTTGGTGTCCGTGTTGACCGTGTCCTTCGCGCCCTGCTCGGCCAGCCAGCCGATCGCGGCGAGATCGACGCCCTCATTGTAGAGTTTCCATTTGGCCATCGCCGCCTCGTCCGTTTCGTCGGCGATGATCATGATGAGGACGAAGATCTGCACGTCGCGGCCGGTCTTCTCGAGGGCCTTGGCCAGCCGGTCATTGTTGAAGGCGAAGGCGGTCGGCGTGTTGACGCCCTTGCCGAGGCAGAAGGCGTAGTCCGCCCATTTGGCCGAGAAAGCGAGGCCGTCGTCGGACGATCCCGCGCAGATGATCTTCATGTCCGCGCTCGGCCGGGGCCAGACGCGGCAATCGTCCATCTGATAATATGTGCCCTTGAAATCGGACGAGCCGGTTTCCCACAACTCCCTCAGGATATGGGCATATTCGTCCAGCACCTGATAGCGGTTGCGGAAATGCTCGTCGCCCGGCCACAGGCCCATCTGCGTATATTCGGGCGGCTGCCAGCCGGTGATCAGGTTCAGCCCGAAGCGGCCGTGGCTGATCGAATCGATCGTGTTGCACATGCGCGCGGCAAAAGCGGGTGGGATGATGAGCGTGGGGCAGGTGGCGTAGATCTTGATCTTGTCGGTGACGGCGGCGAGGCCGGCCATCAGCGTGAAACTTTCGAGGCCATATTCCCAGAATTGCGTCTCGCCGCCGAAGCCGCGCAGCTTGATCATCGAGAGCAGGAAATCGAGGCCATGCTTCTCGGCGCGGATCGCGATCTCCTTGTTGAGATCGAAGCTGGGTTTGTATTGCGGGGCCGTCCTCGAGATCAGCCAGCCATTGTTGTTGATGGGGACGAAGACGCCGACCTGCATGGCTTCAAGGCTCCTGTGAGACGCGGGCGAGGAAGGGGAGGATCGCGGCGGCGAAGCCCTCGGGATCGGTGACGTTCACGGCATGGCCGCCCCACGGGAGCGCGGCGAGTTCGGCGTTCGGCAGGAGGGCGGCGAGGCGGCGGCCGGCGTCCGAGGGGACGAGCATGTCGTCCTCCGACACCAGCACCTGCACCGGCGCGGTGATGCGATCGGCGACGGGCGTGATGTCGAACGCGGCCAGCGCGGCGATGCGGCGCTCCACGATGGCGGCGCCGGGGAAGGCGGCGATCTGGTGGGGCAGCTCGGCTTCCAGTTCGCGCGTGTGGGCGGAGATCCAGTTGGCGGGGAACAGGAAGATGGGCTGGGCGCGCAGGAACGCCTCCGGCCCCGCGCCGTGGAGGATGGCGAGGCGGGCCGCGAAGCAGCGCAGGAAATGCGGATCGGGCTTCGCCCAGCCGTTGATCGCGACGATGCCGGTGACGCGCTCCGGCGCGCGGGCGGCGAGGGCCATGGCGATCATCGCGCCGGCGGCATGGCCGATGATGGTGGCGGAGGGGGTGCCGGTCTCGTCCATCAGCTGGAGCAGATCGTCGGTCATGCCCGCATCGGGGAGATCGGCGCGGGGAAGGGCGCGTTCGCTGCGGCCGGTGCCGCGATGGTCGTAGGCGAGGATGCGATAGTGCGGGGTGAGGGCGGGAAGGTTGGGCGCCCAGTAGGAGGTGGAGCCGCCGAGGCCGGAGGAGAGGATCAGGACGGGCGCACCCTCGGGCCCGTGCCATTCGTGGTGGAGGGAGGTGGGCACTCTTTAGTTCCTCCCCATGTCTTCCATGGGGAGGGGGACCGCTCGAAGAGCGGTGGATGGGCAGGGCGCGACGGCGGGATTTGCCCCTCCACCATGCTTCGCATGGTCCCCCTCCCCACGCTGCGCGTAGGGAGGAGTGGGATGGCCCCTCACAGGTGCGCCACGCTGGCGATCTCGACCAGGCAATCGGGTTTCACCAGATCGGCGCGGATGCAGTAGCGGGCGGGCTTGGCGCCGGGGAAATACTCGGCATAGACCGTGTTGACCGCCGCATAATCGGCGAAGTCCTTGAGGAAGATGTGATTCATCGCGATGTCCGCCATGGTGCCGCCGGCCGCCTCCACGGTGATGCGGATCGCCTCCAGCACATGGCGCGCCTGCGCCGCCGCATCGCCGACATGCAGCACCACGCCGCCCTCTCCCAGCGCGAGCATGCCCGAGACGTAGAGGATATTCCCGGCCTTCGCGGCGGCGGAGTAAGGCGCGATCGGGGTGGGGAAGGCGGCGGGGTTGATCGCTTCGAAGGGCATGGTTTCGTCCTCTTCTTGATCCGTTCGTCCTGAGCCCTTCGACTGCCTGCCAGGGCAGGCGCTCAGGGTAAACTACTTCGAAGGGCGGGCTTCAGGCGGTATCGTGTGGGGCACGTGCTTCGACTTCGCTCAGCACGAGCGGCGTTAGGGGCAGGGCTACCTCAGTCCTCCATCTGGCCGAAGCTGCCGCAGAAATCGGCGGTGGTGGAGACCCAGCCGAAGAAGCGTTCGATGTTGAACACGCTGGCCTCCTGCATCGCGGGGGGACCCAGATGGTGGGTCGCGTCCTCCAGCATCACCCCGAAATATTCGAGGTGGAAGCCGTCCCGCAAAGTCGATTCGACGCAGACGTTGGTGGCGATGCCGACGAAGACGATCGTGCGGATGCCCCGTGCGCGCAGCACGCTATCCAGCTGCGAATTGAAGAAAGCGGAATAGCGCGTCTTGTGCAGGCTGATGTCGCCGGGCTGGGGCCTGAGCCTGTCGACCAGCGCATAATCCCAGCCGCCGCGTGCGAGCAGCTGGCCCTTCAGCTCGGGCCGTGCGCGCATCGTCTTCAGCGCGTTGGACTTGTGATAATTGGGCGAGCGGCCGGCCGTGCCAGCCTCGACATAATCGGCATCCCAGCCATTCTGGAGATAGACGATCTGGACGCCGGCCGCGCGGCCCACCTCCAGCACGGTGGCGATCCGGTCGATCGTGGCGGCGGCGCCGGAGATATCGAAGCCGGCGAGATCGACATAGCCGCCGGGGGACGCATAGGCATTCTGCATGTCGATCACGACGATCGCCGTCTCACAGGCGGCGACGCGGATCGGCTCGGGCCGGGCGGGCAGGGTGACCATGCGCTTGCCGGGCGCGGCGGCGACTTCGACGATCTGGCTTTCGGGCAAGAGAGACTCCCGGCGGACGACGATGGCGGCAGACTGGCGCAGGCCGGGCGGCAGGGCAAGCATGTGCGGGGTGAGCGGCCTTTCGTGTGGGGCGGCCGCCTGCTAGCGGGCCTCGCATGGCGAACCCGCTCTCCGAAATCCTCGACGAATATGAATTCCTCGATGCCGACGATCGCTACCGGCTGCTGATCGATCTCGGCAAGGCGCTGGAGCCGATGCCGGAGGCGCTGAAGACCGACGCCACCCTGGTGCGCGGCTGTTCTGCCTCGGTGTGGGTCTATCCCACGCGGCTGCCGGACGGGCGGCTGCATTTCCTGGCCGATTCGAATGCGGCGATCACCAAGGGCATCATCGCGCTGGTGCTGCAGGCGGTGCAGGACCGATCGACGGCGGAAATCGGCGCGATCGATATCGAGGGCGCGCTGGAGCCGTTCGACCTGAAGGCGCAATTGTCCTCGAACCGGACGCAGGGGATCCCGAACATGATCGCGCTGATCCGCGAGACGGCGGCGCGGCAGGTTTAGGGGCTCCCCGCCTCCACCCTCCCGTTCGTGCTGAGCGAAGTCGAAGCACGGGCTTCAGGCGGTGTCGCTTGCGGCCCGTCCTTCGACTTCGCTCAGGACGAACGGGTTATAGTAAGTTCCTTACCGCACAGCCGGCACTTGCCGGACGCTTCTCGACTTCGCTCGAAGCTGCGGGGTTCTCGACAGGCTCGAACCAAACGGGGTGAGGGGGGCTAGCGGAGGGCTTTGGCCGCCAATCCCGCGCAATCGGCGTCCGTCGCCAGCGGTTGGGGCTTGCCGGAGAGGGCGCGGCCGATGGCCCTGAACAGGCCCTTCGTGGAGGTGGCCTCGGGCGCCGTCACCTGCGGCGCGAACAATTCCCCCGTCACGCGGATCGGGCCCAGAATGCGGAGCGCGCTTTTCTGTTTGGGGAGGCCGGTGAGCGCGAGATCGACGCGCTCGTGCGTGAGGTCGATCAGGCCGGTCGCCTCGGCGCGGGTGAGGCTGGTGTCGAGCAGCAGGGTTTCGGGGCGGGCCTGCCC
Source organism: Sphingomonas sp. AP4-R1 (assembly GCF_013113735.1). Lineage (NCBI taxonomy): Bacteria > Pseudomonadati > Pseudomonadota > Alphaproteobacteria > Sphingomonadales > Sphingomonadaceae > Sphingomonas > Sphingomonas sp. AP4-R1. The sequence goes on along the minus strand of NZ_CP053346.1, from coordinate 630,628 downwards.
GGCGCGGACCGCGAAGCTGCCGATCCCGCAGCGCAGCTCCGCGCGCTCCTCGTCCTTGGCGCGCAGACCGCGTCCCAGATCCTGTCCCAGCAGCAGCGCCGTCTTGCGGCCGAGCGCGCCGTTCCGCCCGACGATGGCGAGGCGGCCATGGGCGGTGCCGAGCGCGGCGCGGATCGTCTCGCCCGTGCCGTCCAGCAGGAAACGGCCGGCGAGCGCGCCGGTGAAGGCGTGGGGGTCGCTCGCCAGCGCCTCGATCCGGCCACCGGTGAGGCGCAGATCGACATGGAGGCGCGTGGCGGCATCCGTCTGCGCGATGCGGAGCGTGCCGCCGAGCGAGCCCGCGTCGAGCGTGGTGACGAACGGCGAAACCGTCAGCACGCCATGATCCAGCGCCATATGGCCGCGCATGCCACGGAAGATGGTGGGCTGGCGGAACAGGAGGCGGCGGATGTCGACATCCAGCGCGCCGTCCGTCTTCAGCAGATGATCGAGCGCGATGCGCGTGGCGGGCAGGCGGCGGCCGGGGGCTGCGGCGCGCTGGGCGGCCGCCTTCGCGCGGCCCTCGGCATTGGCGAGATCGTCGAAATCGAGCGCGGCGACGACGAGCTTGCCGTCGAGCCGGGTGCGCCCGTCCTGCTTGCGGACATCGAGGGAGCCCGTCGCGTGCGAGCGGCCGAGCGTGAGAGCGAAGCGGGGCAGGAACCAGTCGGGCGCGTCATGGCGCACATCGGCCACGATCCGCGCGGGCGCGGTGCCGGGCAGCCCCGCCTCCACGATCAGATCGAGATGCTTCAGATCGTCTCCCCAGGCGGTGACGTGGCCGGCGAAGTGGCCGATGTCGAGCGGGCCTTTCGCGCGGGCATCGAGCGTGGCGTTGGCGATGGGCGAGCGATACTCCAGCCGGAAAGGCCAGTCGCCCGGGCCGAGCAGCCCCGCGCCGGCAAGCGAGAGCGTGGTGGGGCGGCCGATCAGCGTGCCCGTGCCCGCCAGCCGGAAGCGGCTGTCATCGGCGTTGACGGTGGCGCGGAAGAAGTGGGCGCGCTTGTAATCGTCGAATTGCACGGCACCGTCGCGCAGAGCGAAGTGGCGCAGGCTGGTGCCGCCACCGCTTTTGCCGCCGCCGCCGGGAAGGCCCTTCCAGTTGGCGTGTTGCGCGTCGCGGCGGATCAGGTGGAGGCGGAAGCCTTCCAGCGCGATCGAGGTGGGACGGAAGGCGCCGCGCAGGATCGGCCAGATCGGGAGCTGGATGCGCGCGCGCGCGACCGTCGCGAAAGTCCCGCCGCCGACCCAGTCGGGCTGGGCGACCTTGATATCGTCGATCGCGAGCGTTGCGTCGGAAAAATCGTGATCGATGCGGCGGATCGCGCCGATCTGGACGGTGCGGCCCAGGCGTGCGGTCAGCTGGCGCTCGATCGGGTCATGCAGCCACGTCCAGCCCCAGGTGAGCAAGGCGAGCGCGGTGGCGAGGAAGAGCAGGAGCGCCGCGCCGAGCCCGATCAGGGCGATGTGGAGGGCGCGATGGACGGGAGGCGACGATGGCACGCGGCGAGGACGCGTGGTGAGAGGCTTGGTTCCGGTTCGGCCGGATCATCGGATGAGCGACCGCGACGGCGCCCGGCCGCCAACCATTACCCGTTCGTCCTGAGCGCAGTCGAAGGACGTGCTGCAAGCGATACCGCTCGAAGCACGTCCTTCGACTGCGCGCAGGACGAACGGGGTTTTTTGCGGGCCACGCTGTTCAACTCATTTCTCGGGACGATCGCGCCGAAGCCGAGGCTTCGACAGAGCGGGCCGTTTCCCTCAGAAATCGATGGCGATGCCGGCGCGTTCCCAATCGCCGTAGCGGGTGGGGGCCAGGGCGCGGTCGGGATCGGGGGCGTCGTCCGAGGCGCGCGGTTCGGGGACGGGCTCGCTCTTCGACCAATGCGCGGGGGCCTTCACATGCGCGGGGCGCTGGCCCGGCATGCGCTCCGGTGCGTTGGGCGTGTCCGTCGGCGTTTCGATGGGCAAGGCGGGGTCCTTTCCGGCCTGTGGCGTTGCGGTGCGCGGACTTCCCCGCCAGAGGATGCGAGATGGTCTCTTCTCCCGATCCCGACAAGCCCGCCCCCGCGTCCTCCCTCGCGCCGGGCGTCGCCGCGCGGGCGGCCGCGCTCCGCCTGCTGGATGGCGTGCTGCGGCGCGGACTCCCGCTGGAAAGCCTGCTCGACAAGGCCACCAGGGGGCTCGATCTGCCCGAGGATCGTGCGCTGGCCCATGCGATTGCGGGCGCAGTGCTGCGCCATCTGACGGATCTCGATCTGGCGATCGACAGCGCGACGCGCCAGCGCCTGCCCGACGATGCGAAGGCGCGCTTCGTGCTGCGGATCGCGCTGGCGCAGACGATCCTGATGGGCACGCCCCCCCATGCCGCGATCGCGACGGCGCTGCCGCTGGTGGATGGGGGGCCGCGCAAGCTGGTCCATGGCGTGTTCGGATCGCTGACGCGGGGCGGGGCGATCCTGCCCCAGCCGCCGCATCTGCCGGAGGATGTCGCCGCGCGCTGGGGCGAGGCGTGGGGCGACGATGTGGTGGAGGCGGCGATGCGATCCTCCGCCGCGCTGGCGCCGCTCGATCTGTCGCTGCGCGCGGTGAGCGAGACGGCCGTGTGGGCGGAGCGGCTGGGCGCCGTCAGCCTCGCGCCCGGCCATCTGCGGCTGCCGGCGGGGACACGGATCGCGGAGCTGGAGGGGTTTGCCGACGGGGCCTTCTGGGCGCAGGATATCGCCGCCGCGATCCCGGCGCGTCTGCTGGGCGCGGGCGAGGGGCTGAGCGTGCTGGATCTGTGCGCGGCGCCTGGTGGCAAGACGATGCAGCTGGCGGCGGCGCGCTGGCGCGTGACGGCGGTGGACGCGGCCGAGACGCGCGTGAAGCGGCTGCGCGAAAATCTCCAGCGGATGAAGATGACGGTGGACGTGCGGATCGGCGATGCGCTGACCTTCGCGCCCGAGGAGCCGGTGGATGCGGTGCTGTTGGATGCGCCCTGCTCGGCCACGGGCATCTTCCGCCGCCATCCGGACGTGCTGCACCGGGTGCGCCCGCGCGCGATCCAGCAGATGGCCGAGCGGCAGCAGGCGATGCTCGTGCGCGCGGCCGGTGCGCTCAAGCCGGGCGGGCGCCTCGTCTATGCGGTCTGTTCGCTGGAGCCGGAGGAGGGCGAGCGGACGATCGAGGCATTCCTGGCGAGCCACGGCGGGTTTCGGATCGAGCCGCCCGTGGACGGCGAGCTTCCGGCGGGCATCGCCGCCGGCCCAGAAGGCTGGGTGCGCGTGCTGCCGGGCACGCTGGAGGCCGAGGGCGGCGCCGACGGCTTCTTCATCGCGCGGTTGCGGCAGGACTGAGCCTCACTCGCGACGCAGCTCGATCTTGTCGGGATTGCCGCCGCGATAGTGGATTTCGTAGCTGAGCCCGTCGAGGCTGTGGACCTCCTCCACCAGCGCGATGGCGCGGCCGTCTGCCTTGGCGTGCGCGGCGCGGCGAAGGTGGGGCGGAAGCGTGGCGAAGGGGATGCTGCGCTCGAATGCGATATCGCCCTCTGCCTCGATTTCGGCCGCCAGCCATTGGCGTCCGCCCCAATAGAGGTGCACCTCCCGCTCCACGCCCGGCGTGACGACGGTGAGCCAGGCACGATGGATGCGCGCGATCTGATTGCTCGACAGCGACAGCATCGCAAAGCCCGCGGCGACCATCGCCACCTGGCCGATCCGGCGGAACAGGGCTTCGTCGAGGTGCGGGAGGATCCAGCGTACGGCGATCGAGGCGAGGATCGCCGCCACGGCGACGAGCAGGCCCGCCGCGAGCGTGGACGGGGTCATCAGGCCGAAGGCGGAATAGAGCGCGATCTTGAGCAGATGGAGCAGCACTTCGTTGGTGGCCCGCGTCGCGACGATTTCGTGGCGATCCATGCCGATGCGCCGGTAAAGGCCGTTGAAGAGCAGGCCGACCGCGCCGGTGAAGCCCGAAAAGAGACCTGCCGCCGCACCGATCCAGACCAGCCATTTCCGGTCCAGCGGCGGCGTGCCTGAATCGCCGGCAGGGGACTTGCGGAAGAGCTGGGGAAGGTTGGCCAGCAGGAAGAAGGCGAGGATCAGCTCGACATAGGCCGGCTCGAAACGCGTCAGCAGCCAGGCCCCGAGCGCGGCCGAGGGCAAAGCGAGCGGAACGAAGCGGCGCACGACATCCCAGCGGATGGCGCGGCGGAAGACGACGATGCGGGAGAGCGAACTGGCTGCGGTCCCGATCGACAGAGCGGCCGGCACGCCGGATACGGGCAGGATCGTCCGCAGCAGGGGCACGAGGATCAGGCCGGCGCCGCCACCCGCCACCGCACTGGTGGCGAAGGCCGCCGTCGCGGCGAGGAAGACGAACGCCACCACCATAACGGCGCCACTATCGCGATGCGATGTCGCTCGCACGTTGCCAGGGCATGTCCGATCCTTGCTGCGACGAATGAGGATCGGTGCCGGAACGGCCCGGGGAATGCGGCGTTCGGGAGCAGTCGGATCCGACCGACCCTTGTTGAGAGAGAGACCAAAAATGAAAAGATTGATCGCGATCGCTCTTGCCGCGAGCGCCGCTGTCACCACGATCGCCGCCACCGCGCCGGCACAGGCGGCGCAGGGCTGTGGCGGTGGCTTTCATCGCGGGCCCGCCGGCCGCTGCATCCGGAACGGTCGCCCCGTCGTCGTGCGCGAGCGCTGGGTCGTCGGCCGCCATTATCCGGGCCGGGGCTATTATTACAACAATCGCTGGTATCGCGAGCGCTACCGTTATCACAATGGCTGGCGCTATCGCTGAGTCCTGGGGACGCGCCTGACGGCGCGTCCCTCCGCACCGCCCGCGAAGGGCGTAACGTCCGATCCGTGCTTATCCCCTTGCCGCCGCCGCCCGAGCGCTCATAAGGCGGGCGGATGTTCCGGCCCGCGCTCCCTTCGTCCCCCCCGCCCAAGGGCTGGTGGAACAGCGGGTGGTTCCTCACATTATTGGTGCTGGCGGCGGCGATCCCGCTGATCTGGCCGATCACCCCGCCGCTCACCGACGTGCCCGGCCATATGGGCCGCTACCGGGTCGAGCTGAGCGATCCCGCTTCGCCGCTCCGCCAGCTTTATTACGGCTTCCAGTGGCGCTTCCTCGCCAATCTGGGCGTGGATCTCGCGATCATCCCGATGGCCAAGCTGTTTGGGCTGGAGCTGGGCGTCAAGCTGATCGTGATCGCGATCCCGGTGCTGATGGCGACCGGGCTGCTGTGGACCGCGCGCGAGGCGCATGGCCGCGTGACGCCGCCGGCCCTGTTCGCGCTGCCGCTCGTCTACAGCTTCCCCTTCATCTGGGGCTTCCTGAATTTCAGCTTCTCGATGGCGCTGGCGCTCAATGCCTTCGCCTTGTGGCTGCGGCTGGGGCGGCAGGAGCGATACGGGCTCCGCAACGCGCTGTTCGTGCCGATCGGCATCGTGCTGACGGTGGCGCACGTCTTCGGCTGGGCGGTGCTGTGCCTGCTCGCTTATGCGGCCGAGGTGGTGCGCCAGCGCGATCGCGGCGTGAGCTTCTGGCGGTCGCTCTGGAATGGCGGCTGGGCCTGCCTCGCGCTCGCCCCGCCGATCCTGATGCTGCTCGCCTGGCGCGCGGGCGATCAGGCGGCCGAGGGCACGAGCCAGAATGCCGACTTCTTCTTCTGGCGCGCGAAATACATTTACCTGCTTTCGTCGCTGCGCAGCCACTGGATGGTGTTCGACATCGCCAGCGTCTATCTGCTGTGGGGGCTGATCGCCTTCGGGCTGGGCGGCGTCTGGGTGCGGATGAACCGGACGCTCGGCATCGCCAGCCTGATGCTGATGATTGCCTATGCGCTGCTGCCGCGCATCCTGCTCAATTCGGCCTATGCGGACATGCGGCTGGCGCCCTACGTGCTGGCGGTGGGCGTCGCGGCGCTGACGCTGAAGAACATGTCGCGCTGGCAATCGGCGGGGGTGGCGGCGGCGGCGACCGCCTTTTACGCCTTCCGCATCGCCACGCTGACGGTGAGCTTCCTGCATCACGACGCGGCCAACCAGCGCCAGCTGGAGGCGCTGGAGCATGTCCAGCCCTATAGCCGCGTGTTCGTCCAGGCTTCGCTCCAGTGCCTCAGCCAGTGGGAGACCACGCGGATGGATCATCTGGGATCGATGGCGATCGTGCGGCGCGGCGCCTTCATGAACGGCCAGTGGGCCGATCCGGGCGCGCAGCTGCTCGAGATCAAATATGTGCCGCCCGACGATTATGATCGCGATCCGAGCCAGATCTTGCGTCCGTTCCGCTGCCGGCAGGGCGATGCCAAGACCTTCCCCGAGGCGGTCAACGCGCTGCCGCGCGGCGCCTTCGATTATGTGTGGCTGATCAATCTGCCCAAGAAGAGCTGGGCGAGCTTCCCCGGCCTGATGCCGGTGTGGACGGGCGAGAAGCGCGGCATCCTCTACAAGGTGATGCCGGAGCATAAATATCTGCCGATGCCGCGCCTGCCGCTGCAGAAAAAGAAGAAGCGCGCGCCGGGTTCGGACCCGGCCAAGATCCCCGTGCCGAAGACCGAGAAGGTGTAAGCACAACCGGCTCCCCTCCCTGAAAGGGAGGGGTTGGGGGTGGGTCGAGGAAGGCGGCGCGCTTCCTTCAGGCGTGCCGCATCTTCACGCTTCTCATCTCTCCACCGGCCCTCGAGCTTCCACCCACCCCCGGCCCAGCATCAGGTCGGTCATGCTCCCAGCATGACCTGAACAGCGCGGGGCGCTGTTCACCCGATGCTCTTGCAGGGAGGGGGGATTCCCTACTTGAACACCCACCAGCGGTTGATCGCGAAGATCATCACCGGGGTGACGAACCAGACGGGTAGCTGCACCGTCCAGTGGGGCCAGTGCAGCGCGGTGGCGAACAGCCACGTCCAGAATGCATTCAGCGCGAAGCTGGGGAGAGCGGCGAGGAAGAAGCGGATCCACGCGCGATGGCCGCGATCCCCCTGCCCCGCGAAGGTGATGCGGCTGTGCAGATTGTAGCCGACCACCACCGAGACGAGGAAGGCGGCGAGATTGCACAGCTGGATCGGCGCATGCGTGAAGCTGTCGAGCCCGACATAGATGGCGGTGTAGATGCCGGTGACGACCACGCCGTTCACGCCATAGCGGATGAGCTGGCCCAGCAGCTGGCCTCTCTTCGTCGTGTCCGCCGTCATCAAATTCTGCACCCGCTTGCTCTTTCGTCGCGCCCGCCTAGAGGCCTCACCGGACGATGGAAAGCTGGATCACCACCAACCGCGACGATGACGCCTCCGATTGGAAGCGCTGGTTCCTGCTGTTCTGGCTGGTCGGCTCGATCTGGCTGATCCATTACAAATGGGGCGCGATCCACTGGTTCGCTTTGTCCGACACGGACGACAATCTGCGCTTCGCGCAGGTGCGCGCGTGGCTGGCGGGGCAGAGCTGGTATGATCTGCGCCAGCACCGGATCGATCCGCCGAACGGCATTTCGGTCCACTGGTCGCGCATCGTCGATCTGCCGATCGCGGGGCTGATCCTGCTGCTCAAGCCCATCTTGGGGGGCGAGCTGGCGTCGCGCTGGGCGTGCGCGATCGCGCCTTTGCTGGCGATGGGCGCGGGCCTTTATGGCACGATGCTGGCGGCGCGGCGGCTGGTGGCGCCGCAGGCCTATGTGCTGGCGGCCGCGATCCTCGCCTGCGCGCAGAGCACGCTCATCATGTGGATGCCGCTGCGCATCGATCATCACGGCTGGCAGCTGGCGACCTTGATCATCGCGGTGGCGGGCATCGCCGATCCGAAGCGCGCGCGCGGCGGCGTGACGACCGGCCTCGCCACCGCCGTCAGCCTCACGATCGGGCTGGAGCTGATGCCCTATCTGGCGACGGCGGGCGCGCTGATCGCGCTCTGGTGGGTGCTGGACGGGGCCGAGAGCGAGCGGTTGCGGGCGTACGGCGTCAGTCTCGCGGCGGGGGCGGCGGCAGGCTATGCGGGGTTCGCCTCCTACGACAATGCGCAGCCGCTGTGCGATGCGCTGACGCCCGTCTATCTCTCCACCTTGCTGGAGGCGGGCGCGGCGCTGGTGCTGCTGTCGGCGATCCCGGCCAAGTCGCTGCCGGTGCGGCTCGGCCTCGCGCTCGTGGCGGGCGGGGCGATCGCCGGCCTGTTCGCCTATAGCTGGCCGCAATGCCTGGGCCGGCCCGAGCATCTCTCGCCCGAAGCGGAGAAATTGTGGTTCAGCCATATCCGGGAGGCCAAGCCGCTCTACGAGCATAGCTGGCGCGTGGCGCTGCCGATCGTGGCCCTGTCCGTGGTGGGCTTCGGCGGCAGCCTGTTCGCGCGGTGGCGCGCGCGCGGCACCGCGCTCGCGATGCCGTGGACGGTGGTGGCGCTGTTCTCGCTCTTCTCGCTGCTGATGCTGTTGTGGCAGACGCGCGCGGGGCCCGCCTCGCAGCTGATCGGCGTGATCGGGGCGACGGCGCTGGGCCAGCCGCTCGTCAGCTGGACGCTCAATCACGGCAAGATGGGGGTGCGCGTGCTGGGATCGGCGGCGGCCTTCATCGCCGTTTCCGGCGTGGCGGCGGGGCTGGTGCCCAACTGGATCCCCGAGCATAAGACCGCCTTCCGCAAGTCGGTCGATACGGCCAATCGCCGCTGCCCGACGCTCCCGGCGCTGAAGCCGATCGCGCAGATGCCGCCCGCCACCTTCCTGACCTTCACCGATCTCGGCCCGCGTCTGATCGCGGTGACGCATCACAGCGCGATCGCCGGGCCCTATCATCGCGCCGCGAACGACATTCTCGACGTGCAGCACAGCTTCCGCAGCGAGAATCCGGAGGTGGCGCACGAAGTGATGAAGCGGCACGGCGCCACGATGCTGCTGCTGTGCCCCGGCATGAGCGAATCCACCGTCTATGCAGCGGAGAGCAAGAAGGGCTTCTACGTGCAGCTCAACCGCGGGACGGTGCCGGACTGGCTGCTGCGGGTGGACCTGCCGAAGAATTCGCCGTTCAAGCTGTGGCGGCTGGTGAGGTGAGGGTGGTCCTATAACCAGCCGTCACCCTGAACCTGTTTCGGGATCCATGACCCGGGAGCCCGCCACAGCCGGGCCGGATGAAGCAAAGCGCAGGCGATGGATCCTGAAACAGGTTCAGGATGACGGGAGGAGTGTGACGCGCCGCGCGCCCGTTACGAGAAGCTGGCCTTGAGGCCGTCGACCACGAACTGGGTGGCGAGCGCGGCCAGGATCACGCCCAGCATGCGCGTGATCACCGCCTCGATCCGGGCGCCCAGCACGCGCATGATCGGCCCGGCGGCCAGCAGCGCCAGCATCATCAGCACCATCACGGAGAGAAGCGCCGCCAGCACCGTCACCAGCGCCATGCCGTGATTGTGCGAGGCGAACAGCATGACCGTGGCGATCGATCCCGGCCCCGCGATCATCGGGATCGCCATCGGGAAGACGGAAATGTCCTCGATCTCGCGATGCTCGGCTTCGGCGCGCTTGGCGATTTCCTCGGCGCGGCCCTCGCGCCGCTCGGTGCGCTTCTCGAACACCATCTCCAGCGCGATCAGGAACAGCATGATCCCGCCGGCCACGCGAAACGCATCGAGGCTGATGCCGAGCGCGCGGAGCAGCGGCTCTCCGACGATCGCGAACACGATCAGGATCGCGCCGGCAATCACCGTCGCGCGGACCGCCATCGTCCGTCGCTGCGCCGGGCCCGCGCCCCGCGACAGGCCCGCATAGATGGGCGCGCAGCCCAGAGGATCGATCACGAGGAAGAAGGTGACGAAAGCGGAGATATAGAGCGTGATCATGTGCCTACGATGCGATCGACGACGGTTTCCCATCGTCCGGTGACGGAGGCGAGGACGCGCATCCGATAAGAGGTGCCGTCCCTGGCGACGCTCCAGCGCAGCGAGCCATCCGGCGAGGCGCCGCCGGCGAGCGCGCCGGGCGCTGCGGGCGGGGCCGGCAGGCGGCGGCATTTCAGGCCGCGCGTGGCGAAGGTGATGTCCCCGGCGGTGCTGCCGCCCGGATCGTCGGCGCCGCCGCCGTCATAGATCCATTTCCACTGGCCGTCGGGCTGGCGCTGCCAGATCGTGATGAAGCGGCCATTCGCCTTGGCCGAGCGCCAGGGGCCGGTGGAGAGGGCGAGGCTGCCGTCGCACGACGTGACGGTGCGTGCGGGCCACCACATCAAAGCGACGCGCGGATCCTTGAGCGGGGCGAGGAACCGGGCCGCATCGACCGGGCCGTCCACGAGGATCAGCGCGCCGGGCGCCATGAAGCGGCGGAAGGCGGTCCACTGGCCTTCGGTCTGCGCCGCCGAGGCGAAGGCGCGTTCGGCGGCCTCGACCGGCTGACTCGCGGCGATCTCGCCCGCGAGCAGCAGTCCGATCAAAGCGCGCTCTCGTCGAGCGCGAGTCCCTCGCGGCGATAGGCGGAGACGAGCGTGTTGCGGAGCAGGACCGCGATCGTCATCGGGCCGACGCCACCGGGCACGGGCGTGATCGCGCCCGCGACGTCTGCGGCTTCTTCGAACGCGACGTCGCCGACCAATTTCGAGGTGCCGTCCGCCAGCGTGACGCGGTTGATGCCGACGTCGATCACGGTGGCGCCGGGCTTGATCCAGGCGCCGCGCACCAGTTCCGGCACGCCCACGGCGGCCACGACGATGTCGGAGCGGCCCACGGTGGCGGCCAGATCGCGCGTGCGACTGTGCGCGATCGTGACGGTGCAGCTCTCGGCCAGCAGCAATTGCGCCATCGGCTTGCCGACGATGTTCGAGCGGCCGACGACGACCGCCTCCAGCCCGGAGAGCGAGCCGAGCCGGTCCTTCAGCAGCATCAGGCAGCCGAGCGGTGTGCAGGGCACGAAGCCCGGCAGTCCGCTGGCGAGGCGGCCGGCATTGACGGGGTGGAAACCGTCCACATCCTTGTCCGGATCGATCGCGGCGATGATGGCGTGGCTGTCGATCTGCTTCGGGAGCGGCAGCTGGACGAGGATACCGTCCACGGCGGGATCGGCGTTCAGCGTGGCGACCAGCGCCAGCAGCTCGTCCTGCGTGGTGGTCGCGGGCAGGCGGTGTACGGTGCCGGCGATGTTGGCCGCGATCGAGGCGCGCTCCTTCGAGCGGACATAGACGCTGCTGGCCGCATCCTCGCCCACCAGCACCACCGTGAGGCCCGCCTGCCGGCCGGCGGCCCTGGCGAAATCGGCCGCGACCGCGCCGACACGCTCGCGCAGGGAGGCGGCGAAGGCCTTGCCGTCGATGATCGTCGCGCTCATGATCGCCTCAGCCCAGCCCCACCAGCGACATCGCCAGACGCGGGATCACGATATTCCGCAGGATCTGGATGATCAGCAGCACGACGAGCGGCGAGAAATCCAGCGCGCCGAAATCGGGCATGATGCGGCGGATCGGACGATAGAAAGGCTCCGTCATCCGGCCGAGCGCGAACAGCACCTGCCGGACGAAATCGTTGGACGTGTTCACGACGTTGAACGCGACCAGCCAGGACAGGACCGCCTGGATGATGATGATCCACATCAACACCGAGAGCAGCAGATCGAGGATCTGGAGGAGCATGATCATGATGGGTCGGGATCCGGCGTTCGAGTGAGTGTGTTAGCGCGCTATAACATCGGAAGCGGCGGAGGGTAATTCCAGAGACGAAAGCATCCTCCCGTTGCAGGGAGGGGATGCATCCGGTTTCTCACCCCTGCCGCACCAAGGTGCCCGCACCCTGCTTGGTGAAGATTTCGATCAGCATCGCGTGCGGCACGCGCCCGTCGAGGATGACGGCGGCGTCGACGCCGCCCTCCACCGCATCGATGCAGGTTTCCAGCTTCGGGATCATGCCGCCGGAGATGGTGCCGTCCACGCGAAGCATCCTGATCTGGCTGGGCGTGAGATCGGGGATCAGGTTCTTTTCCTTGTCCAGCACGCCGGCCACGTCGGTCAGCAGGAACAGACGCTCGGCCCCGGTGGCGATGGCGAGCGCGCCCGCCATCGTGTCCGCATTGATATTGTAGGTCTCGCCGTCCGGGCCGACGCCGATCGGCGCCACGACCGGGATCATGCCCGCCTTGGAGATCGTATCCAGCACGCGGATGTCGATATCGTCGGGCTCGCCCACGAAGCCGAGATCGTCGGTTGGGTGCTTGACCTTCTCGACCGTGACGAGGCGGGCGTCCTTGCCCGAAATGCCGACGGCGCGGCCGCCTGCGCGGCTGATCCAGGAGACGATCTCCTTGTTGATCGCGCCGGACAGGACCATCTCGGCCGTCTTCATCGTGGCGGCATCGGTGACGCGCAGCCCATCGACGAAGCGGCTCTCGATCCCCTGCGCCTTCAGCATCGCGCCGATCTGGGGCCCGCCGCCATGGACGACGATCGGATTGATGCCGACCGCCTTCAGCAGCACCACGTCTTCGGCGAAATCGGTCGCCGCCTCGGCATCGCCCATCGCGTGGCCGCCATATTTCACCACGAAGGTCTGGCCGGCATAACGCTGCATGTAGGGCAGCGCCTCGGCCAGCGTCTCGGCCTTGGCGAGGAGATCGGGATTCGGGGCGTGGTTGCTCATGCGCCGCCCCTTAGCGGGAGAGGGGCGGGGGGTGAACCCTTCGCTTGGGCTCCGCGCCTTGTTTCAGGATCCATCGCCTGTGCTTCGCTTCGAGCGGCCCGGCTGTGGCAGGCTCCCGGGTCATGGATCCTGAAACAAGTTCAGGATGACGAGGGAGGGAGTATCAGCCCGCCGCCGCCTTGCGCCGCCGCGTGTCCCAGCCCTTGCGCGCGGCGGCCGAGCGTTGTTCGGCGGAGCCGGACGCGTGGGCCTTGCCGCCGCGCGAGGAGGAGACGTGCGTGTCGGGCTTGCCGCGCCCCGAGCCCGATTTGTTGCCGCCGCCGGATTCCTTGTTCACCGTCGCCCAGGCGCGGGCCTCCGCCTCCGCCTTCGGGGTGCCGCGTGCTTCGTAGCTTTCCTCGATATGCGCGGCCTTGCGCTTCTGCTTGTCGGTGTAAGCGCTCTTGTCACCCTGCGGCATGGCGGATCTCCATCGCGTGCTGCGACGAAAACGCCGGAACGCGCGGGGCGTTGCCGCAAATGGTCTGCCGCTTTGTTGACTTGGAGGGCGGTGACGCCACAAGCGGCGGCATGCGCTTCTTTTCCGACAATGCCGCCCCCGTCCATCCCGCCGTCTTCGCCGCGATGCAGGCCGCCGACGCGGTCGATACCGCGTATGACGGCGATGCGCTGAGCAAGGCGCTGGACGCGCGCTTCTCCGATGTGTTCGGGCGGGAGGTGGCGGCGATCTGGATCCCCACCGGCACGGCGGCCAATTCGCTGGCGCTGGCGGCGCTCTGCCCGCCCTTCGGCGGCGTGCTGTGCCACCGCGACGCGCACATCCAGAATGACGAATGCGGCGCGCCCGAATTCTTCACGCATGGCGCGAAGCTGCTGCTGTGTGAGGGGGCGGGGGCGAAGGTGACGCCCGAGACGGTGAAGGCGACGGCGGATGCGATCGCGAACGACGTGCACCGCGTGCAGCCGCATGCGCTCTCGATCACCAATGCCAGCGAATATGGCTGCGTCTATACGCCGGACGAGGTGGCGGCCTTGGGCGCGCTGGCCAGGCAGCGCGGCTGGGGCTTCCATATGGATGGCGCGCGCTTCGCCAATGCGGTCGCCACGCTCGGCTGCTCGCCGGCCGAGTTGACCTGCGACGCAGGCGTGGACGTGCTGAGCTTCGGCTTTGTGAAGACGGGCGGGCTTTCGGCGGAGGCGCTCGTTTTCTTCGATACGAAGCTGGTCGAGGATACGAAGCGCCGTCGCAAGCGTGCGGGGCATCTGCTGTCCAAGGGCCGCTATCTGGCGGCGCAGATTCACGCGATGCTGGACGGCGATCTGTGGCTGGAGACGGGGCGTTCGGCCAATGCGGCGGCGACGATGCTGGCGGAAGCCGCCGGCGCGCGGCTGCTGCATCCGGTGCAGGCGAACGAGGTGTTCCTGAAGGCGACGGCGGCCGAGGCGGCGGCGCTGCGGGCGAAGGGCTTCGACTTTTACGACTGGGCCGAGGGCGAGATCCGCCTCGTCACCCATTGGGCCAGCGACACGGGCGAGGTGGCGGCGCTGGCCGCCGCGATCGGCGCGTTATGAGGTGGGGCAGGCCGCTGCCCGCGCAGGTGCAGGCGGGGGTGGCGCTGCCCTTCCTGATCTCGACCTTGGTGTGGGGATCGACGTGGTTCGTCATCACGACCCAGCTGGCCTATGCGCCGGCCGCCTGGTCGATCGCGTGGCGCTTCCTGCTGGGGGCGGTGGCGATGTTCGGGGTGGCGGCGGCGATGCGCGCGCCCCTGCTGCTGCCGCGCGCCGCGCATGGGCTGGCGCTGGTGGTGGGCGTCACCCAGTTCGTCGTCAATTACCTGTTCGTCTATGGCGCGGAGGCGCAGATCGCCTCGGGCCTCGTCGCGATCGTCTCGGCGCTGCTGCTGGTGCCCAACGCCTTGTTCGCGCGCGCCTTTCTGGGGCAGGCGGTGTCGCGGCGCTTCCTGATCGGATCGGCGGTCGCGATTGCCGGGCTGGCTTTGCTGTTCGCGCATGAACTGGGGCGCGATGCGGCCGACCGGGGCCGCGTGCTGCTGGGCGTGGCGCTGTCGCTGGGGGGCGTGATGTCGGCCTCCACCGCCAACGTGCTGCAGGCGACGCAGCGGGCGCGCGCATTGCCCGCGCCGACGTTGCTGGCCTGGTCGATGGCCTATGGCGCGGTCATCGATGTCGCGCTCGCCTGCCTTACCGACTGGCCGCCGCGCTTTCCGCTCGCACCCGCCTATATCGCGGGCGTGCTGTATCTGGCGCTGATCGGCTCCGCGCTCACCTTCAGTCTCTATTTCGGGCTGATCCGGCGCGTCGGCCCGGCGCGGGCGGGCTATGTCGGCGTGCTGATCCCGGTGGTGGCGATGGCGCTCTCGACGATGTTCGAGGGCTATCGCTGGACCGCGACGGCGGCGGCGGGCGCCACGCTCGCGCTGGCCGGATTGCTCGTGGCGATGAGGGCGCGCAGCCCCGCGCGATAGGTGGGGTAAAGCGGCCGCCAGCCGAGTTCGCGCCGGGCCTTGCCGTTCGCGACGCGGCGATTCTCGGCATAGAAAGCGCGCGCGGCGGGCGAGAGATTCGCCTGCTCCAGCGTCTGCAGCGGGGGCAGAGGCAGGCCGAGCGCGGCGCAGGCCAGCTCCACCAGCGCATTTTGCGGAGCGGGCAGATCGTCGGCGAGATTAGTTACTCCCGGCGCGCCGCTGGTGGTCGCCAGCATCACCGCGCTCGCGATGTCGTCGACATGCACGCGGCTGAAGACCTGTTCGGGCAGGTCGATCCGGTGCGCCTGCCCCGCCGCCACGCGATCGAGGATCGAACGGCCGGGGCCGTAGATTCCGGGCAGGCGGAACACGCGCGCGCCGATCGCCTGCCACGCCAGATCGGCGATGATGCGCGGGCCGCGGCGACCGGCGAGCGGCGCGCTCTCATCGACCCACGCGCCGCCCGTGTCGCCATAGACGCCGGTGGAGGAAAGGTAGCCGATCCAGGGCACACGTGCGATTTCAGCGGCATAGGCCGAAAGGATCGAATCGGCCTCGCCTTCGGGCGGGACGGTGGAGAGGATGTGCGTGGCGGCGGCGAGCGCGGCGCGGACCTCGTTCGGATCGGCGGAGCGGCCGAAGGGGATCACGATCGCGCCCTGCGCCTCGGCGGCGGTGAGGATGCGCGCGCCGGTGTAGCCGGGGCCGAAGAGGATCAGTCGCATGATGCTGTCCTAAACTGTCATTCGGTTTGGTTCGATCCTGTCGAAACCGCGTCTCGACTTCGGTTCTCGGCACGCTCGAACCTTCGTTCGAAGTAAACGGACTGTAAGCCTGCGACGCGATAGGTTGAGAGTTCGCCTTTCTTAGGGCCTTCCATCCCCTGCCGCATCGCCATACATCCTCCGGATGCTTGATGCCGCAGCCCCCGTTTCCGCCACGCCGCCCGTCATTCGCCGGGAGGATTATCGGCCGCCCGACTGGCTGGTGCCGGAGATCGCGCTGGATTTTCAGCTGGGCGCCGATGCGACGCGCGTGAAGGCGAAGCTCACGGTGCGGCGGCAGGGCACGCATGCGCGCCCGCTGCGGCTGGACGGCGGCGGCGGGCTGACCCCGATCAGCGTCTCGATCGATGGCGAGGAATTGCACGACGCCTGGCGGCTCGACGGCGATCAGCTGGTGATCGATCTGCCGGGCACGGACCATCTGATCGAGACCGAGGTGCAGATCGCGCCCTCGGCCAATTCGACGCTGATGGGCCTCTATGAAAGCGGCGGCCTGCTCTGCACGCAATGCGAGGCGGAGGGCTTTCGCCGCATCACCTTCTTCCCCGATCGGCCCGATGTGCTGAGCCGCTACACGGTGCGGATGGAGGCGGAGCGGGCGCGCTATCCGGTGCTGCTTTCCAATGGCGATCATATGGATGCGGGCGACCTGCCGGGCGGGCGCCATTATGCTTTGTGGCGCGATCCCTTCCCCAAGCCCTGCTATCTGTTTGCTCTCGTAGCGGGCGATCTGGCCTGCAACGCGGACAGCTTCGTCACGCGCAGCGGCCGCACGATCGATCTCGGCATCTGGGTGCGCGAGGCGGATCTGGCCAAGACCGAACATGCGATGGCCAGCCTGAAGGCCAGCATGGCGTGGGACGAGCGCGTTTACGGCCGCGAATATGATCTGGCCGTGTTCAACATCGTCGCCGTTTCCGATTTCAACTTCGGCGCGATGGAGAATAAAGGCCTCAACATCTTCAATTCGCGCTACATCCTCGCCGATCCGGATACGGCGACGGATGCGGATTTCGATGCGATTGCGGGCGTGGTCGCGCACGAATATTTCCACAATTGGTCGGGCAATCGCGTCACCTGCCGGGACTGGTTCCAGCTCTCCCTGAAGGAGGGCTTCACGGTGCTGCGCGACCAGCAATTCTCGGCCGATCAGGGCAGCCCGGCGGTCAAGCGGATCGAGGATGTGCGCGCGCTTCGCGCGGCCCAGTTCCCGGAGGATGCGGGCCCGCTCGCGCATCCGATCCGGCCGGATTCCTATATCGAGATCAGCAACTTCTACACGGCGACCATCTACAACAAGGGCGCCGAAGTGATCCGCATGATGAAGCTGATCCTGGGCGACGAGGGCTTCCGCGCGGGCACCGATCTCTATTTCGACCGGCATGACGGCCACGCCGCCACCTGCGAGGATTTCATCGTCGCGATGGAGGATGCGTCGGGGGCCGATCTCTCGCGCTTCCGCCTCTGGTATACGCAGGCGGGCACGCCGCGCGTGAAGGCGGTGCTGGAGACGGACGCGCCGGGCGGTCGCGCGCGCCTGCTGCTCACGCAGACCGTGCCGCCGACGCCGGGCCAGCCCGAGAAACTGCCGATGCCGATCCCGCTCAAGCTCGCCCTGCTGGGCGCCGCGAGCGGCAAGGCGATGGGCGGCGAGCAGCTCGTGATCCTCGACGAGGCCGAGAAGGAAGTGCTGTTCGACGGGCTGACCGAGGCGCCGATCCTCTCGATCAACCACGGCTTCTCCGCGCCTATCTGTCTGGAGACGGATCGCGGGCCGGCCGATCTGGCGTTCCTGTCGGCGCACGACGAGGATCCGTTCGCGCGCTATGAGGCGATGCAGCAGCTGATGCTGGACACGCTCGTCGCTGCCGCGCGCGGGCAGACGGTGGATCATGCCGGCGTGATCGATGCGGTGCGGAACACGCTGACCGATCCGCATCTGGACGCGGCGTTCGTGGCGGAGGCGGTGCTGCTGCCGTCCGAAGCGTTCATCGGCGATCAGCTGGAGGTGGTGGACCCCGAGAAGGTCGCGGTGGTGCGCGAGGCGCTGCGCAACGATCTGGGCACCGAACTGCTCGATCTGTGGCGCGATGCCTATGCGCGCGCGCAGGCCAATCGCTACGAATACAGCCCCAGTGCCAAGGGGCTGCGGCGGCTGCGGACGGTGGCTTTGGGCTTCATCGCCGCCGCCAAGGCGCCCGACTGGGCCGAGCTGGCCTTCGCCCAATATCGGGATTCGGACAATATGACCGACCGCCAGGGCGCGATGGGCGTGCTGGCCAACAATGAGGGCGTGGAGCGCGAGCGGGCGCTGGCCGATTTCCACGATCGCTATGCGGGCGATGCTCTGGTGATCGACAAATGGTTCACCACGCAGGCGCTGTCCACGCGGCTGGATACGCCGGAGAAGGTGGAGGCGCTGGCGCGCCACCCCGATTTCACGATCGCCAATCCCAACCGGCTGCGCTCGCTGGTGGGCGCGTTCGCGGTGAACCAGCGCGCGTTCCACGATGTGTCGGGGCGGGGCTATCGCTTCGTGGCGGATATGATCCTGGGCGTGGACCGGCTCAATCCGCAGACGGCGGCGCGACTGGTGCCGAGCCTCGGCCGCTGGCGCCGCTACGAGCCGGTGCGGGCGACATTGATGCGCGGTGAGCTGGAGCGGATCCTGGCCGCGCCGGGGCTTTCGAAAGATGTGTTCGAGCAGGTTTCGAAGAGCCTGGGGTAATCCCTCCCCCGTTTGCTTCGAGCGGAGATCGAGCCTGTCGAGATCGTAGTCGAGAAGTCTCACACCGGCTTCTCGACGGTCGCATCTCGACAAGCTCGATGCTGCTCGAAGCGAACGGATGAGAAAAAATTGCGGGCCATGTCACACCGGGCACGGCCGCCTCGTCAAATCCTCAGACGCGCAGGTTGCGCGCTCTTCCCGAGGAGACAGACGATGACGACGCCCCGCATTCGCAACGTCCAGGCCTATAAGCTCGCGCCCGATCAGCTCGCCGCGATGATGGCGCTGGAGGAGAGCTTCAAGACGTCCGGCCTCGAACCGGACCTGCTCGAGCTGATCAAGCTGCGCGTGTCGCAGATCAACGGCTGCGCCTTCTGCCTGCACATGCACAGCAGCGACCTCCGCAAGATGGGCGTGGACGACATGAAGCTCCACGTCCTCGCCGCGTGGCGCGAATCCGGTTATTACAGCGCCCGCGAGCGCGCCGCCTTCGGCTGGGCCGAGGCCGTCACTCTGGTGAGCCAGACGGGCGTGCCGGATGCGGATTACGAAGCGCTGAAGGCGGAATTCAACGAGGAGGAACAGGTGAGGCTGACCTTCGCGATCGGCGCGATCAACGCCTGGAACCGGCTGGCGATCAGCTTCCGCTTCGCCCATCCGATCGAGCATAAGTGAGGCCCGACAGCCTCCTCGCCGATTTCGAGGCGCAGCGGCCCCGGCTGCGGCGTCTCGCCTATCGGATGACGGGCTCGCTCGCCGAGGCCGAGGATCTGGTGCAGGAGGCGTGGCTGCGCTGGGCGCGCACGGAGGAGGCGGTGGAGGCGCCCGCCGCCTATCTCACGCGGATCATGACGCGGCTGTGCCTGGATCATGCCAAATCGGCGCGGGTGCGGCGCGAGGCCTATGTCGGCGCGTGGCTGCCCGATCCGCTGGTGGGCGCGTTCGATCCGCGCGAGGAGGAGGACGCAGGGGCGGACGACCTGACGCTGACCCTGATGCTGGCGCTGGAACGACTCTCGCCGCTGGAGCGCGCGACCTTCCTGCTCCACGACGTGTTCGGCGAGGCGCTGGGCGATGTCGCGGCGACGCTGGACCGCGATCCGGCGGCGGTGCGCCAGCTGGCGGTGCGGGCCCGCGCGCACGTCCACGCGGCCAAACCGCGCTTCAAGGTGGAGCAGGCCGAGGCGGACCGGATCGCGCGCGCCTTCTTCGCCGCCTCGCGCGATGGCGATGTGGCGACGTTGCGCGCGATGCTGGCCGATGACGTGATCGTGCGGTCGGACGGCGGCGGCAAGGTGATCGCCTTCCTCAACATCATCCGGGGCATGGAGAAGGTGCTGCGCCTGTTCGCGGGCATCGCGCGCAAGTTTCGCGACAAGCCGGTGATGCTGGCGCAGGTCGAGATCGATGGCTTGCCGGGATATATCACGCACGATCGCGGCGGCGTGCTGCAGACGACCGCGCTGGAGATACGCGACGGCAAGGTCGCGGCGATCTACATGATGCGCAACCCGGACAAATTGCGCCATGTGGTGACGGCGCTGGCCCAGCAGGGCGTGATCCGGGAGGCTTCCTAGCCCGATCCGGTGGCTTCGAGCGAAGATTCGAGCCTGTCGAGAACCGCAGTCGAGAAGGGTTCTCGACGGTCGCTTATCGACTGCGCTCGAAGCTGCTCGAACCGAACGGAACGGTCCTACGCCTCCAGCTCGATGTCCCAGTACAGCCAGTCGCGCCAGCTGGTGTGGAGATAATTGGGCGGGAAGCTGCGGCCGTTTTCCTGCAGCTGCCAACTCGTCGGACGGAACGGCCATTCGGCCAGCGCCATGCCCGCCTGCCGGGGAGTGCGGCCGCCCTTGCGCAGATTGCAGGGCGCGCACGCCGTCGACACATTCTCCCACGTCGTGCGGCCCCCTTGGGCGCGCGGCACGACATGATCGAAGGTGAGATCGCTGGGCGAGCCGCAATATTGGCAGGCGAAGCGATCGCGCAGGAACAGGTTGAAGCGCGTGAACGCCGGATGCGCCGAGGGGCGCACATATTGGCGCAGCGCGATCACCGAGGGTAGCTTGATGCTGTGGTTCGGGCTGCGCACCTCCCGCTCATAATGCGAGACGATGTCGACGCGTTCGAGGAACACGGCCTTCACCGCCGTCTGCCACGGCCAGACGCTGAGCGGATAATAAGAGAGCGGGGTATAATCCGCGTTCAGGACGAGGGCGGGGCACCCGTCCGGATGGCGAATGAGATCGGGATGGTACATGGAACGACCAGGCCTCCGTTTGCACGGAGCCTTGGCATCCTGAACAAGCTTCGCCGTCCCGTCGCACCCGGAACGCCGGGCCAGTCGGCCGCCGCGTCTCCGTTGTCATCCCCGTTGCCAGCGAAGCGTGACAACCGCATTGCAGCAGGCTCCCGATTCGCGGTCAAGAGTCCTTCGACCTGTCAATGGTGATTTCTCGCTTCGCCCCCAGCCCGACGGGGCGCCTGCATCTGGGGCACGCCTTCTCGGCGGTGCGCGCGCACGATCTGGCGCGCGCGGAAGGCGGCCATTTTCTGCTGCGGATCGAGGATATCGATCCGGGCCGATCGCGCGAGGCGCATGTCGCGGGGATCGAGGAGGATCTGCGCTGGCTGGGGCTCGATTGGGACGGGCCTGTGGTGCGCCAGTCACAGCGGCTGGATCTGTATGCGGAGGCGCTGGAGCGGCTGAAAGCGCGGGGGCTGGTCTATCCCTGCTTCTGCACGCGGGCTGAGATCGCGGAAAGCGCGGCTGCGCCGCATGGGGCGACGCCGGTGTATCCGGGGAGCTGTCGGGGGCTGCCCCTGGATGCGGAGCGGCTGGCGCGGCAGCCGCATTGCTGGCGGCTGGATATGGGGAGGGCGATGGCGTCTCTTCCGTCCGTCACCCCGGACTGGATCCGGGGTCCCGCTGCCTCGCCGGCATCGGAGGAGAAGGAAGAAGCGGGATCCCGGCTCAAGGCCGGGATGACGGGTGAGGTGGGCCTTTGGTGGCAGGACGAGTTTGTCGGCCGGGTCCGGGCCGTGCCCGAGTTGCAGGGCGATGTCGTGCTGGCGCGCAAGGATGCGCCGACCTCCTATCATCTGGCGGTGACGGTCGACGATGCCGCGCAGGGCGTGACCGATGTGGTGCGGGGCGCGGACCTGTTCGAGGCCACGCATGTGCATCGGCTGCTGCAGGCGCTGCTGGAACTGCCGACGCCTTTCTATCATCACCATGCTCTGCTGACCGGCCCGGACGGGCGACGGCTGGCGAAACGCGACGGGGCGAAAAGCCTTACCGAACTGCGCGCGGAGGGCGCCGATCCGCAGGCGTTGCTCGTCATGTTGCGGCGCAAGGATGACGAGGCGCCCGCGAAGGCGTAGGACAAGCCGATGCAGACCTTTCTCTTCGTGCTGATCCTGCTGGCGGCGCTGGGTGCGGTCGTGTCGGTCGGGCGGGGCGTCTATTATTTCCTGCAGACCCAGCATGAGGAGATCCGCACCGGCCAGCCGAGCGAGAGCGGGCTGAAGCAGAACCGGATGATGTGGCGGCGCATCCAGTTTCAGGCGGTGGCGATCGTGTTCGTGATCCTGTTCCTGCTCGTCGCGCGCGGCCATGCCGGCTGATCTGCGGGGCTGATTTGGTAAAGCTCAATCGTATCTACACGCGCACCGGCGATGCCGGGACGACCGGGCTGGTCGACGGATCGCGCGTGTCCAAGGCCGATCCGCGCATGGCCGCGATCGGCGACGTGGACGAGGCGAACAGCGCGATCGGCATGGCCATCGCCTTGCTGGGCGAGGGGCCCGAGGCGACGATGCTCGGCCTGATCCAGAATGAGATGTTCGATCTGGGCGCGGATATCGCGACGCCGGGCGAGAGCTTCGAGCCCGGCGAGATGACGCTCCGCATGACGGCGGCGCAGGTGGCGCGGCTGGAGGCGGAGATCGACCGGATGAACGAGGCGCTGGAGCCGCTCCGCTCCTTCATCCTGCCCGGCGGATCGGCGGCGGTGGCCGCCTTGCATATGGCGCGCGCGACGACGCGGCGGGCCGAGCGGGCGATGGTGGCGGCCGCGGAAGGGGTTTCGCTCAACCCGCAGGCTTTGGCCTATATCAACCGGCTGTCGGATCATCTGTTCGTGCTGGCGCGGCTGGTGGCGGCGGCCGGCGGCGGCGAAGTGCTGTGGGTGCCCGGCAAGAGCCGCTGAGGATCGCGCGCGCCTCGTCATCCTGAAACGCGTTCAGGATGACGGGAGAGATGAGGAAAACGCCTTTCCAATCTTGGCGAAACCTTTTCGGCCCCTATATGTTCTTCTCCGGCGGGGAGGAGTTTCCGACCAATGGCTGCATGTGCTGAACGCCTGATCGGCGGGACCGACCTTGCTGCGCGTTTCGCGGCGACGCGCGCGCTGAGCGTGGATCTGGTGGCGCCGCTGTCCGATGCGGACGCCACGATCCAGCCGCATCCCGACGCGTCTCCGGCCAAATGGCATCTGGCGCACACCACCTGGTTCTTCGAGACGTTCGTGCTGCGCGATCATGTGGCGGGGCATCGCCCGTTCGATCCGCGCTTCGCCTTCCTGTTCAACAGCTATTACGAGGCCGAGGGCGAGCGGCATCCGCGCGCGCATCGCGGCATGCTGAGCCGACCCTCGCTTGCCGAGATTCTCGCGTGGCGCGCGGCGGTGGATGAGCAGATGGCGGCCGTGATCGACGATCTGCCATGCGCGGTGCGCGACCTGATCGAGCTGGGCGTAAATCACGAACAGCAGCATCAGGAATTGCTGCTCACCGATCTGCTGGCGACCTTCGCCGAAAATCCGATCGCGCCCGCCATCTGGGAGCATCCCCGGCCGACGCCCGCACCCGTGCCCGGCGCGATGGGCTGGATCGAGGGGCGCGACGGGCCGGTGATGATCGGCCATGACGCGTCGGGTGAAGAAGGCGCCTTCGCGTTCGACTGCGAGGGGCCGCGCCATGCCGCGATGCTCCATCCGCATGCGATCGCGGATCGGCTCGTCACCAATGCCGAATGGCAGGCGTTCATGGCGGACGGCGGCTACCAGCGGCCCGATCACTGGCTGTCCGACGGCTGGGCGTGGGTGAGGCGCGAGCGGATCGAGGCCCCGCTTTACTGGCGACGGGCTGGGGGCGGCTGGGTCCAGTTCGGGCTCGATGGACTGCATCCGCTCCATCCGGCCGCCGCCGTGACGCATGTCTCGCATTATGAGGCAGATGCCTATGCACGCTGGGCGGGCGTGCGGCTTCCCACCGAGGCCGAATGGGAGAGCGCCGCCCAAGGGCTCGATCCCACGGCGGGCAATCAGCTGGATGCGGCGGGACCCGTGCGCCCGCGCGCGGCAAGCCGATCGGGCAGCCCCGCGCAGATGTTCGGCGATTGCTGGCAATGGACCGGCAGCGCCTACCTTCCCTATCCCGGCTTCAAGACGGCCGAAGGCGCGGTCGGCGAATATAATGGCAAGTTCATGAGCGGGCAGGCCGTGCTGAAGGGCGCGAGCTGCGCCACGCCGCGCGGCCATTCGCGCGCCTCCTACCGCAATTTCTTCTATCCCCATCAGCGCTGGCAGTTCACCGGCGTGCGGCTGGCGAAGGATCTCTGACGATGCTGCTGCTCGACGAGCCGGCCGATACGGTGCCACATGCCGATCCCGCTTTCCTGTCCGATGTGCTGGCGGGACTTGCGCAGGAGCCCAAGGCGATCCCGGCGCGGTGGTTCTACGATCGGCGCGGATCGGAATTGTTCGAGGAGATCACGAAGCTCCCCGAATATTATCCGACGCGGGTGGAGACGGGCCTGCTGGAGATGCACAGCGCCGAGGTGGGGCGGATCACCGGCTCCGGGCGCGCGGTGGTGGAGTTCGGGTCGGGATCGAGCCTGAAGACTCCGCACCTGCTGCGCGCGATCGATCCCGCCGCTTATGTGCCGATCGATATTTCGGGCGATTTCCTGCGCGAGAGCGCGGATGGGCTGGCCCAGGCCTTTCCGGGGCTGCCGATTTTCCCGGTCGAGGCCAATTTCATGAGGCCGGTCGCGCTGCCGCAGGAGATTGCGGGCAAAGCGAAGCTGGGTTTCTTCCCGGGCTCCACGATCGGCAATCTCGTGCCGAGGAGCGCGGTCAATCTGCTGCGGAGCATGATCGACACTCTTGGGCTCGGCGCGATGCTGCTGATCGGCATGGACCGCGTGAAGGGCGAGGACGTGCTGGTGCCCGCTTACGACGATGCGGCGGGCGTGACGGCGGCGTTCAACCTCAACCTGCTGGAGCGGATCAACCGCGAGCTGGGGGCGGACGTGCCGGTGCATCTGTTCCGCCATCAGGCCCGCTGGAACGATCTGTGGGCGCGGATCGAGATGCATCTGGTGGCGACGGAGGATCTGTCCTTCACGATCGCGGGCCGGCGCTTCGCGATGCAGGCGGGCGACACGATCCACACCGAGAACAGCCACAAATATGATCCGCGCAGCGCGCGCCAGCTGCTGGCGGCGGGCGGCTGGAGCCCGATCCGGGAATGGCCGGATGCGGATGGGAAGTTCTCGCTGTTCCTGGCGGAAGCACGCGCGGAGCCGGTGGCGCCCTGATCCCTTTTGCCGTCATTCCCGCGGAAGCGGGAACCCAGCGGCGACCGTCGGACTGGGTTCCCGCTTTCGCGGGAATGACGAAGAGGGAGGGCGCGCTCCCTTTTTTGTCCGTCCGTCATCCTGAACCTGTTTCAGGATCCATGATCCGGGAGTCCTCTACGACCGAGCCGCGTGAAGTGAAGTTGGGCGATGGATCCTGAAACAAGTTCAGGATGACGCGGCGGGTGGAGCGAGGGTGCGTGGCGGATAGACCATGTTCTGCCCCGCCCATCTTTCCGCGTGACAGGTTCGGGGCGGACGCTAGATTCCGGCGATGACCACGCCTTCCGCTTCGCCGCCTCTCTGCCGCTCTCTGTTCGTCTTCTCGCTGCTCTATGGCGGCATGGTGGTGATTGCGGGCGTGTTGGGGGTGAAGCAGGTGGCGTTCGGGCCGCTCGCGGTGGAGGCCGGGATCTTCGCCTTCCTGCTGCTCGTCGCGATGGGCAGCGCCACGGCTGAACTGCATGGCCGCGCGACGGCGGATGCGATCGTGCGCTGGGGCTTCCTGCCGCTGATCGTGTCGGCCTGCCTGATCCAGCTCGTGCTGAAGCTGCCGACCGATCCGGGCATGTATCCGCCCGCCGTCGATGCCTTCCCGATCGTGGTGGGGCAGGGCGCGCGAATGATGATCGCGGGGCTGATCTCCTATGGCACCTCGCAGACGCTGAACGTGCTGATCTTCTCCAAGCTGCGCGGCGCGGGTGGTGCTGGCGGGCTGGTGTGGCTGCGGGGCATGATCGCCTCGATCGTCAGCCAGATCGTCGATACGGTGCTGTTCATCACCATCTCCTTTTACGGCGAACGGCCGATCATGGGGCTGATGGCGGGGCAGATGCTGACGAAAGTGGTGCTGTCGATCATACTCGTGCCGTGGCTGATAACCGGCTTCGTAGCGCTCGGGCGCCGTCTGGATCGCTAGCCAAACCCGCTTTCCGTAGCGAAATCCGCATCCCCTTCGCCGGGGAGGGCCGCTTTTGCGGGATTTTGTCGCGCGCCATTTTGCCTTGCTTGTGGAACTATTGCAATCCTTCTAAGTATAGACGGCAGACTATCGCGAACAATCCCCGGTTCGAATGTCTGTTATTGCAGTGCAATACGAAGTTATTGCACTGCATCAAGATGAATGTGTCATGACAGAAACATGTCAGACGCGCAGGAGCGAAGGAATGATCATGAACAATCGGAAGAGCTTCGGCTCGGCGTTTGCCAAGGGCGCGCTGGGTCTTGCGGCGACTTGCCTGTTCACCGGTGCGGCTCTGGCCGAAACGACGGTGATCGTGCAGCCTGAGGCTGCGGCACAGACCCGTATCACCATGCAGCAGCAGGTCCGCTACGGCGATCTGGATCTTTCGACCGCCGAGGGCCGGGCGACGCTGAACCAGCGCGTCCGTTTCGCGGCGAGCGACGTGTGCGACGGCAAGAACGTGGACAATACCCGTTCGCCGATCGCCTATCTGGATTGCTACACCGATGCGGTGCGCGGCGCGAAGCAGCAGCTGAACCAGCGCCTCGCCTCCGCGCAGGGCAGCACGGTCACGGCGGTCCGCTAAGCGGAGCGCCTGCCTCAAGCCCCGCCCCGGCGTTTCTCGCCAGGGGTGGCGGCACCGGGACGGTCGCCCCCAATGCCCGTCCCTTCCTCGGCCGGTCCGGCGCGCAGCCGGCCGGCCGATTTGGTTTTCGGGGAAGTTCGGCGCCCGATACGGTTCCAGATCCGTTCGTCCTGAGCGCAGTCGAAGGACGGGCTATGGGCGGTGACAGCTGGAGCACGTGCTTCGACTGCGCTCAGCACGAACGGAAAGTTGGCTAGCCCGTACGATTCTCGGCTGGCCTCTCCCTCAATCCTCCAGATCGTCGGCCAGCGCCTTGCGGAGCTTGTCGAGCGCGGCTTTCTTGATCTGGCAGATGCGCGCGGCGCCGACGTTCAGCACCTGGCCGATCTCGTCCAGGTTCATCTCCTCGACGAAATAGAGCTGCAGGACGAGCGCCTCGCGCTCGGGCAGCTCGCCGATGCGGCTGGCCAGCAGGCGGCCCAGCTCCTCGCGCTCCAGCGTCTCGTCGACACGCTCCTCGACATCGGCGAACCACATCGACTGATCCGAATAGACTTCGTCCAGCGATTCCTGGCGCACGGCGATCGTGCTGTCGGCCAGCTCGCGGAATTCGGCCGCGGACAGGCCCATCGCATCGGCCAGCTCGGCCTCGCTCGGGGATCGGCCGAGCTGCGATTCCAGCTTGGCGATCTGCGCGCCCAGCTCGCGCCGCTTGGCCATGGCCGATCGGCAGAGTGTCGCGTGGCGGCGCAGATGATCGATCATGTTCCCGCGGATCCGCATCGACGCATAGGTCGAGAAAGCGTGGCCGCGATCCTCATAGCTGTTCGCGGCCTCCACCAGCGCGACCATGCCGATCTGCACCAGATCCTCGATATCGATCGCGGACGAGACGCGGCCATGGACGTGCCAGGCGATCTTGCGGACCAGCGGCATGTGCGCGCGGGCGAGATGCCCCGTGTCGAGCTTGGCCGGGCGGCGCTGATAGGTGGTCAGCGGCACCGGATCCTCATGCGTGAGGCGGGGGGCGGGGATCATCGTGCCATCTCCGGCTGCTGGGTCAGCTGGCCGCTGGCCTGGGTGTTGTTACCCGATCCGACGATCGCGACGACTTCGACGGGCTTGCCGTCGGGGATTTCGAGGAATGACAGCACCGGCGTCTCCGGCAGGTGAGGTTTAAGCAAACGGGCCAGCGCGCGACGCGCCAGCGGCGAGGTAACGATCGCAAAGCGCGATGCGGTGTTGATGAACGGTGTCGCCGCCTGGCCGACCGCACCGACGATGCGGCTGGCCAGAGCGGGTTCGAAGGGATGCTGGGCATTGCCGCCGACGCGCACGGCGTTGGCGAGGAGGCCTTCCAGCTCGGCGTCCAGAGTGATGACCGGGAGCGGCATCCGCACCGGCACGACGGTTTGCACGATCAGCGCGCCGATGCGGCTGCGGACCTGCTCGACGAGCGCGACGGAGTCGGTCGTCTCGCGGGAGGAGTCGACGATCGCTTCGGCGATGCGGCGGAAATCCTTGAGCGGAACGCCCTCGGACAGCAGGCCGCGGCTGACGGCGGCAAGCTGCGCCAGGCTGAGCGGATTGGGCGTGAGGCCCGCCACCAGCTGCGGCGCGCTTTCCTTGAGCGCATCGAGGAGCTTCTGCATCTCGTCCATGCCGAACAGATCGGACGCGGCATTGGCGACGAGCTGGTTGAGATGCGTGGCGATCACGGTCGCGCCGTCCACCACCGTATAGCCCGCGACGACGGCGGCGCCGCGCTGCTCGGGGCGGATCCAGATCGCGTCGAGCCCGAAGCTGGGATCCTTGACGGCGCGGCCCTCGACCGTGGCCTGCAGATCGCCGCTGTCGAGCGCGAGCAGATCGTCCGGCCAGCATTCATCCTCGCCGACGACGACACCGGCGACGCTGATGCGATACTGGTTGGGGCCGAGCGAGAGATTGTCGCGGACGCGCACCAGCGGCACGACGAAGCCGAGTTCGCGCGACAGCTGGCGGCGGATGCCGGTGATGCGGGCCATCAGCGGGGCGCCCTTGCGCTCGTCGACCAGCCCGATCAGGCCATAGCCCAGTTCCAGGCTCAGCGCGGCGCCGTCCGACACCTCGTCCCAGCCGATCGCGGCGGGATTGGTTGGGGCTGCGGCCTCGGCGGCGGTGTCCGGGGTGGCGTTGGCGCCGGTGGCGGGCTTGGCGCCCTTCAGCTTCCAGGCGACGAAACCGGCAAGGCCGGCGGCCGGCAGGATGATGAAGTGCGGCATGCCCGGCAGGATGCCGAGGAAGCCGAGAATGCCCGCGACCGGCGTCCACGCCTTGGCCGAGCCGAACTGGCTGGTGATCTGGTTGGACAGATCGAGCGGCGAGGACACGCGGGTCACGATCGCGGCGGCGGCGATCGAAAGCAGAAGCGCGGGGACCTGCGCCACGAGCGCGTCGCCGATCGCCAGCTGGATATAGGTGGAGGCGGCTTCGCCGACGGCCATCTTGTGATTGACGACGCCGAGGACGAGGCCGCCGAGGATGTTGATCGCCAGGATCAGCACGCCGGCGACGGCATCGCCCTTCACGAACTTCGACGCACCGTCCATCGAACCGTAGAAATCGGCTTCGGTCGCCACTTCCTGGCGGCGCAGCTTCGCTTCCTCGGGCGTCATCAGGCCGGCGTTCAGATCGGCGTCGATCGCCATCTGCTTGCCGGGCAATGCGTCGAGGGTGAAGCGCGCGGACACTTCGGACACGCGACCGGCGCCCTTGGTGATGACGACCATGTTGATGATCATCAGGATGCCGAACACGAACAGACCGACCGCATAATCGCCGCCGATCAGGAATTCGCCGAAGCTTTCGATCACATGGCCTGCGGCCGCCGCGCCGGTGTGGCCGTTGACCAGCACGACGCGGGTGGAGGCGACGTTCAGCGCCAGACGTAGCAGGGTGGCGAAGAGGAGGACGGTGGGGAAGGCCGAGAAGTCGAGCGGCTTCTCCGCATTCAGCGCGACCATCAGCACGGCCAGGCTGATCATGATGTTGGCGATGAAGCCCATGTCGAGCACGATGCTCGGCACCGGCACGATCATCAGCCCGACGAGCATCAGCGTCGCCAGCGGAAGGATCGCGCCTTTCACCGAACCCAGCCAGAGCCGTTTGTTGATCGCCGTGGTCGCCATTCTTACCCTCTTACTTGCGCAATCATCGTAGCAAGGGGCGTGCCAGTTGCGGCGGAGCGGTAACGGCTGGTCGTGTGGAAAGTTTAGGGGCTGTTTTACGGGTGGCCCAAAATGTCCCCGTTTTTCCCGAAAACGTTCGTGCTGAGCCTGTCGAAGCACCGTCTTTCTTGCTGCAAGCGCTGGCCCGGCAGGAAGAGCGGCACTTCGACAGGCTTAGTGCGAACGGGGATTGGAGGCAGGGGTTTGCCGCCCCGCTGCCGGACCGGCGGGATGGCGGCAATCAAGCGCCGTGCGCAGGTGGTGGCCGAGGTCTTAGGAAAGCGCTGGAAAGTCGGGAAAATCAGGAACCGGCAAGAGGCTGCCGGCAAGCATTTGCCGGATTTTGCCGGGTCAGGCCATCCGGCCCGAGCGGCCATAGGCGCCGCTGGTGGTGCGGCCGGCGAGCGTGTGCAGCCGCTCCATGCGGCGACGGGTGTCGTCCGCCAGATAATTGATGCGGCCGCTCGCCTCGCTGCTCAGACGCAGCGCCTGGAGCACGCGATCGCGCAGATCGGCCCGCTCGCGCCAGCCGCCGGCCGAGGCGACGGCGGCGATCGCGCCGGCCATGCCGTGCGTCAGGCTCTCGATCTGGCCG